>JBBQQT010000114.1:0-12070 GCA_038215555.1 Burkholderiales bacterium
ACCCGGCCTCCACCGTGTGGTTGTGGCCGCGCGGGGCATGCGCGCTCCTAAATTTGGGGGGCCGCATTCCCCCCACGGCGCCGCGGGCCCATCAGCCGCGCTCGCCAACATCTCCGCCGCCCGATGCGGCTTTTCGTTCAGCCGGTCTTCCACCACGCGGCCATCACGGAACAGCAGCACGCGTTTGGCGAAGGCAGCGATGTCCGGTTCGTGCGTCACCAGTACCAGGGTGATGCCGCTGTCGTTGAGTTCTTGCAGCAGCGCCATCAGTTCGATGCTGGTGTGGGTATCGAGCGCGCCGGTGGGTTCGTCGGCGAGGATCAATGGCGGTTCGTTGACCAGGGCGCGGGCGATGGCGACGCGCTGCTGCTGGCCGCCGGAGAGTTGCATCGGTCGATGTTCAGCCCGTTCGGCGAGGCCGACCTTGGCCAGTTTTTCGCGTGCGCGGCGATGTCGCTCTGCCGCCGGCACGCTGGCGTAGAGCAGCGGCAGTTCGACGTTCTCCTGCGCGCTGGCGCGGCCCAGCAAGTTGAAGTTCTGGAATACGAAGCCCATGCGCCGGTTACGGATGTGGGCGAGCTGGTCGGCGTTCAGGCCGGTGATCTCTTCCCCCGCCAGGGTGTAACGGCCGCTACTGGGCACATCGAGGCAGCCGAGCAGGTTCATGAAGGTCGATTTGCCGGAGCCGGAAGGCCCCATCACCGCGACAAACTCGCCTTGTTCGATGCTCAGACTGATGCCTTGCAAGGCCGGCACAGTGACTTCGCCGATCTGGTAGTGGCGGGCAAGGTCGGTGACTTCGATCAAGGACATGATTTTGCAGGCTGCGCCGTGCGTACCATTTACCGTGAACCGGTGCGCATGGCGCACCCTGCGCGACAAGGTTTCTGCATCGACTTACATCCCCATGCCGAGCGGCCGGCGCGGTTTTTTGTCGTTGCTTTCCATCTGGCCGAGGATGATTTCGGCACCTTCGCTGCCGCTTTTGCCAAACTCCCCCTTGAGCATCTCGGTGTTTTTACCGTCGCTGACGCCAAGGCGGACTGCAACCGGAGCCGGCTGACCGTCTTTCAACACCCAGACGCGGCCGGGGATGCCTGGGCCTTCCTCTCGCCCGCGTACTTCCAGTTTGATCGGCGTGCCATCGGCCTGCACCGGCCGGAAGCGCAGCGCTTCGTTGGGCAGGATCAACACGCCTTTGCGCTCTTCGGTCAGGATGCGGGCGCTGGCGGTCATGCCGGGCAGCAGTTTCAGATTGGGGTTGTCCAGTGTCGCCATGACGCTGTAGGTGACCACGTTGTTGTTGGTTTGCGGCGCTTTGCGTATCTGGGTGACTTTCGCCATGAAGCGTTCGCCGGGGAAAGCATCGACGCTGAAACGCATTTTCTGCCCGGTCTGCACGCGGCCAACATCGGCTTCATCCACCGCCACGTTGACTTCCATCTGGCGCAAGTCGCGCGCGATGCTGAACAGCACCGGCGCCTGGAACGAGGCGGCGACGGTCTGGCCGACATCGACATTGCGGCTGATCACGACGCCATCGACCGGCGAACGGATCACCGTGCGTTCGAGTTCGATGCGCGCCTGATTCAACGCGGCGTGGCGTTGTCCGGCCAGCGCCTGGGCATTGGCGACCTGGGCCTGGGCGACACCGGTGTTGGCCTGCGCCAGTTGCAGTTGTTCGCGCGCGGTCTCGCTGGCGCTCTGCGCGGTATCGAGTTCGGCGGCGGAGAGGAAGCCCTGCGCGATCAAGCTGCGTTTGCGTTCCAGATTGCGCTGTGCCTCATCCAGCGCGATGCGCGCCTTGTTGACTTCGGCTTGGCGCACGCCGAGGTTGCCGCGCGTCACTTCGGTCGCGCTGTCGGCGGCCTTCAGGTCGGCTTCGGCCTGGAGGACGCGCGATTCGAAGGATTCCGGATCGAGCCGGGCGATCACCTGATCCTGTTTCACCAGGCTGTTGAAGTCGGCTTTGATCTCTTTGATCAGGCCGGAAACCTGCGAGCCGACCTGTACCGTCACCAGTGCGCTGAGTGTGCCGCTGGCGGAGACCGTGGCGGAGAGTGCGCCGCGTTCGATTTTTGCGAACCGATACTGTGGAGCGGCATCGGATTTTTGCCAGGGCTGCCAGACGTTCAGGCCAGCGGCGGCGAGGGCGAGGAGGGCGACGGTGAACAGCCAGCGTTTGCGGGGGGTCATGGGTGTGATGGGTCAAGCAGGGTGCGCCGCGCGCACCGATTCACTGTGGCGGTGCGCGCGGCGCACCCTACCTTCGACAACATCACTTGTCTTGAGCGAAAAATAGCCGTGCGAGTTCCGCGCCGGGATCGTCGGCGCGCATGAAGGCTTCACCGACCAGGAACGCCTCCACATCATGCGCCCGCATCAGGGCAACCGATGCCGGCGAGAGGATGCCGCTTTCGGTGACGACGATGCGACTGGACGGAATCATGTCCATCAGGTCGATGGTGGTTTCCAGACGTGTCTCGAAAGTGCGCAGGTTGCGGTTGTTGATGCCGATCAGCGGCGTCCTCAGTTGCAGCGCCAGTTCGAGTTCGTCGCCGTCATGGCTTTCCACCAGCACTGCCATGCCCAGGTTTAGCGCGATATCTTCCAATTCCCGCATTTGCGCCAGGCTCAAGGCGGCGACGATCAGCAGGATGCAGTCGGCGCCCATCGCGCGGGCTTCATAGACCTGATAAGGGTCGATCATGAAATCCTTGCGCAGTACCGGCAGATCGCAGGCATCACGCGCGGCTTTCAGGTATTCCGGCGCGCCCTGGAAATAGTCCTTGTCGGTCAGCACCGACAGACAGGCTGCGCCGCCGGCGGCATAGCTGGCGGCAATCTCGGCTGGCCGGAAATCGGCGCGGATGACGCCCCGGCTCGGGCTGGCCTTCTTGATTTCGGCAATCACCGCCGCTTGATGCGCCGCGATCTTGGCCCGGATGGCTTCGACGAAGTCGCGCGCCGGCGGCATCCATTCGGCCGCTTCGCGCAGCGCCTCCAGCGGTTCGGTGCGTTTGGCTGCGGCGACTTCTTCCGCTTTGGTGGCGAGGATTTTGTTCAGGATGTCGGACATGGCTTTAAGGGTGAAGGTGAAAGTTATTTGTAGGGATGCTGTTCATGTTTCCTCCACCGGCACACGCGGTGCCAAAGCGGTGAGGAGTTCATAGGAGATTGTGCCTGCGGCGGCGGCGACGTGCTCGACCGGCAGGCCGACGCCCCAGAGTGTGACCGAGCTGCCGACATGCGCGGTCGGCATCGGCGTCAGATCGACATTCAGCATGTCCATCGAGACGCGGCCCAGCGTGCGCGTAAGTTGGTTGCCAAACTCGCCAGCAACCAGGATCGGCGTGCCGGTATCAGCGTGGCGCGGATAGCCGTCGGCATAACCGCAGGCGACGATACCGACTTTCATGTCGCGGTCGGCAATGAAGCGCCCGCCATAGCCGACGCCTTCGCCCTTGCGCACAAATTGCACACTGATCAACTTGCTTTCCAGCGTCATTACCGGCAACAGACCGAGTTCCTCGCCTGTCTGATCCGCAAATGGCGACGCGCCATACAGCATGATGCCGGGGCGAACCCAGTCGGCATGTGTTTGTGGATGGCGCAGGATAGCGGCGGAATTGGCCAGGCTGGTGGGCAGATTCAGGCCGCTGGTGGCTTCTTGAAAACGTGTGAGTTGCTGTTCGACGCCATCGCCTGCCTCATCCGCGCTGGCGAAGTGGGTCATCAGCGTGATGCTGCCGACGTACGGCGCTGCGCGCAGTGTCGCCAGCGTTTCCGGCAGGCGTTTCGGAGAGATGCCCAGCCGGTTCATGCCGGTATTCAGCTTGAGCAACACATCGACGCGGTGGCCCAGTTTGGTCTTGGTGAGCGAGTTGACCAATATGTCGGCCTGATCCGTGCGATGAATCACCGGGCGCAGATGCAGGCGGGCAATTTCCGGCAATTCGTCGGGATGGAAAAAACCTTGCAGAAGCACGATCGGATGCGTGTACCCCTCGCTGCGCAATTGCGCGGCTTCTTCGACGCGCAGCACGGCAAAACCGTCAGCGGCGCGTAATGCGCGCGCGGCGCGAGTGAGGCCGTGGCCGTAGGCGTTGGCTTTCACCACCGCCAGCGTTTTTGCCCTCGGCGCCGCCGCGCGCGCAACGCCCAGGTTGTGGGCGAGGGCGGCGGTGTCGATGCGGGCGATCAGTGGACGCGACATGGCTGATGTAGGTGCGAATTTATTCGCACAGGAAAATGTCGATGTGCGAATGAATTCGCACCTACGGGTTCAATCGCCATAGCCGCCGCCACCGCCGCCGGCGAAGCTCTCGAACTTGGTGTATTCGCCGATGAAAGTCAGTCGCACGGTGCCGATCGGGCCATTACGCTGCTTGCCGATGATGATCTCGGCGGTGCCCTTGTCCGGACTGTCCGGGTTGTAAACCTCGTCGCGATAGATGAACAGAATGACGTCGGCATCCTGTTCTATTGCGCCCGATTCCCTCAAATCGGACATGATCGGACGTTTGTTCGGGCGCTGTTCCAGCGACCGGTTGAGCTGCGAGAGGGCAATCACGGGTACATGGAGTTCTTTTGCCAAGCCTTTCAGGGAACGCGAGATTTCCGAGATTTCCGTTGCCCGGTTCTCGCTCTGGCCGCTGCTGCTGCCCGACATCAACTGGATGTAGTCGAGCACGATCAGGCCGAGCGGGCGGTCTTCCTTGCATTGCCGCGCCAGGCGGCGAGCGCGCGCGCGCACCTCCATCGCAGTCAGGCCGGGCGATTCGTCGATGAAGAATGGCGTTTCATTCAACCGACCGAGCGCATGCGTCAATCGCGGCCAGTCATCCTCGCCGATACGGCCAGTGCGCAGTTTGTGTTGGTCCAGTCGGCCGACCGAACCCAGCATCCGCATCACCAACTGCGCCGCGCCCATTTCCATACTGAACACCGCGACCGACATGTTCGAGTCGAGCGCGACGTTTTCGGCGATGTTCAGACTGAAGGCCGTGTTGTGCGTCACCACGTCGTGGTCGGTGATGTACAGCCGCTCTGGATGGCTGACGGCGATGCACTGGCAGTCGGCCTCGCGGCTGGGTTCAATGCTGGCGAAGGTCAAACGCTTGTGGCGCTGCCAGTTTTCCGGCAAGCGGGCCAGTTTTTCCGACTGCAACAGCAGCGAGCGCGGTTCCGGGTGGTAGATGTGGCAGACGTGGGCGGGCTGGCCAGCGCGACGTTCCACGTCGTACTCACCACGGAAATGCGGTTGTTTGGCGAAGGTCGAGCACCAGCCGCCGAGTGAACGCACCAGTTCGGCGATGTCTTCTGCCAGTTGCTTGCTGGCGGTGGATATCCGGATGCTGCCCCCGCAAGGGGGACGCCGGTTTCGTAAGACGGCAGAGCCGCCAACGACTCCGCTGCCCCAGCGTTCCACCCAGCCATCGGTGTCGAGCAGGCCGCGCAGCACATCCAGCCTGACTTCACGCTGCGCTTCGAGGTATTGGCGCGGGATGAATTTGGTCGCGCTGTTGGTATTCCACAAGCCCATCTGTTCCAGGCTGGATCGAATCGGGTTGACCTCGGGGCATTCGCCGCCGGCAAGTTCGGCCAGCGTATTGCGGATGATGCGGTAATCGTAATGGCCGGCATGGGTGACGGTCATCGTCTCGCCGATACGGCTGCTGACCCGCCGCAGCATTTCGTCGGAGGCGGTGGAAAAACGTAATGCGCTACTGGAAAGCGAGCCATCGCCCAGAAGCGCGCCCAACAGCCAGGGATCGACCGGCACAGGATCATCGTGGCCGAAGTCTCCGTTATGCAATTCAATCCACAGGCGGTTGCGGTAACGTACCCGCGTCAGCATGGCCTGAACCTGATCGGTGCGCAGCACGCGCGGCGCCGGCCAGTCGCGATAATGCACGCGCCAGAGATGCTCGTCGCAACACTCTGTCGAACGGCCGTCGGAAAAACGTACCCGGTAAATCTGCCGCCGACCTTGCGGATAGATACCCTTGACAATGGATGGCTGACCATCCACGGAGGCGAGCGCATCTCCAACCTCCAAGTCGCCCATGCGACGCCAGCCGGTGCGTGTCCGCACCTGCGCATCGAGCGGCTGCGCCTTGCCCATACTCGGTCTGCCGGCGACGATGATCAGGTCACCCGGCTGCAGGCCGGATGTCTTGGTGTCGAGATCGACGAAGCCGGTCGGCACGCCGGTGACCTCGCTCGGGTTGTCGCGGTTATAGAGTTCGTCGATGCGGGTGACAACTTCCATCAACAACGGTTGCACCGCCTGGAAGCCCTGCGTGGTCTTGGCGCCGGCTTCCTTGATCTCGAACACCTTGGCTTCCGCCTGATCGAGAATTTCCGCCGCGCTGCGGCCGGCCGGGCTGAACGCGGATTCGGAAATCTCGGCGCCGACCTCGACCAGTTTGCGCAGTACCGCGCGCTCGCGCACGATTTCCGCGTAGCGTCGGATATTCGCGGCGGAAGGCGTGTTCTGTGCCAGCGCGGCGAGGTAACCCAGACCGCCGGTATCGTCCAGTTTGCCGAACGATTCCAGCGCTTCCGCCACGGTGACCACGTCGGCCGGTTTGTTGGCGTCGATCAGCCGCGTGATCTGGCGCCAGATGGCGCGGTGGTCAGCGCGGTAGAAATCCTGCTCATTTATCAGGTCGGCCACCCGTTCCCAGGCGGTGTTCTCCAACATCAAGCCGCCGAGCACGGATTGCTCCGCCTCGACCGAATGCGGCGGCAATTTCAGGGCGGTCAGTTCTGGGTCGAAGTGGTCGGACATAGAGAGCTTCTTGAAGGAGGCGGGATTGTAATTCGGTCGACGCCTATTTCAGTTCACCCAATTTTCCAGGCGTAGTCCGGTTATCCGATCAAATTCAGCTGTGTTGTTGGTGACCAGCACCATATTTTCGGCCAGTGCATGACAGGCGATCCATAAATCGTTGCCGCCGATGGGCGTACCCGCCAGCCACAACTTTGTGGCATGCATCGCGTAGTGGGAAGAGATCGCGGGTGGCGGACCATACATCACCGGAATTTGCCGGGTGAGACTTTCAAGACGGCGCAGCACATCGGATTTGCGGCTGCTGCGCTCGGCGCCCTTAAGCAATTCAGCGTAGGTAAAGAACGACATGCAAACGGTGTCATCGGTAGCAAGGGCGTTGATGCGATCCGCCACTGCCGGCATGTTGGCCTCCTGTGTGTACATTGCCGTGTGCATCGTAGTGGATAGCGTGTCTGGCTGCTATCGACGGGCTCTGTCGGTTGTGTTGTTCCGAAAAACAAGAACTGCTCAAAGTTGGCGCAGGCGCGCGCACCTGTGCATCGCGATGGTGCGTCATGCACCTTGGTGTGTCATGACGAAACGAATGGCGAAACGAATGGCGAAACCGGCTTGCATAGGGGCTGGCATGCCGAGTCAGCGGATTTTCGAGTTGGCATTCATCTTGCTTAGTCTGCAGGACAAGAGAGCTGTATATCAGGCAACCTGATCCATGCACACGCCAGTGGAATTCGAACAAGATGCTGACCTTGAAACCCGTCGCACGCCATGTCGATTGCCAAACGGCGGTTGATGAGGCATATCTCGCAACCCAGCACTCGACCCGGATGCGCATGCGGCATTCTGAATAGCGAACAGCGGCAAATGCGCTTTCGACCGAAATAGTCGTTTCGTGCGGTGAGTGGGAAAGCCTGACATCAGCCAGTCATCGATCAGGAAGTATCCGAAAACATCAGCAACAGATCAGGAACTGTCATGAACAAACTTAATGAGTTCACGCTCGATCCGATGCAGGAAGCGCAGCGCCCGAAGGACAACCTGCGCCTGTACATCAACCTCAAGCTGGCGTCTTCCGGCCAG
The DNA here is from genome assembly GCA_038215555.1 of Burkholderiales bacterium. Taxonomy (GTDB): domain Bacteria; phylum Pseudomonadota; class Gammaproteobacteria; order Burkholderiales; family Thiobacillaceae; genus PFJX01. The sequence goes on from JBBQQT010000114.1 coordinate 7,877, forward strand.
CCGGCGGTGCGTGGCCAGGAGAGCGACGAGTTCATGGATGTCGCGCATGACCTGCTGATGGCCTATCGCGCCAAGAATTGGCTGCTGTCGAATTATCTGAGTCCGCCGGATCGACGCATCCAGGATTTTCTCGACCGCTATCTGGCTGGTGTCGAGACGATTCCGCAACTGCCTGGGCAGTCGTTCATCCTTGATCATGCGGGCCTGGCGCGCGAGTTGTCGTTGCCGGTCGATGCCGATGTTTTTCATTCCGACATCGTCTCCAGCTACCGCGTGCGTCAGGGCGTGCTGCATAACCCGGCGAGCGATCGCCGCACGACTCAGGGCTTGTTTCACGTTGCCGAAGGCGGCCTGCCGATTCCCGGCGACAAGAAAGCGGTGCCGCGCGAGGTGTTCGCACGCATGCTCGGACTCGCCTTCGAGCCGCCGCAGGATTTGCTGACGCTGCCCTATACGGTGAATCAGCCGCAACCTTCGCGCATGTTCGTGTCGCTGTTGCTACGGCCGGTGATCTGCCCGGCGATTCCCGGCGTGGCGCCTTACAAGAGCATGGAAATCCGCTTCTTCGCGCCGGGCAATCTGGTCAGCAACCTGGATTTCGTCGAAACCGTATTCGGCAACGGCGGCAATCCCTCGCTGCCGGAATACGACGCCAGCCTGGATGTGGAACACTGGAGCGGGCACACCGGCTGTGTCGTGCTGGCGCCGCATCTGGTCAATCTGAGCAAGCGCGAACTCGGCCTGCCGCACTGGGATATGGCGAGCGAACGCCAGCGCCGCGACGGCATGTGCTGGCAACAGCCCGACGAGCGCTACAACAATGGCCAGGCGTTCAAGCTGACTGCGCGCGATGCCAGCGGCGTCATGGTCACCATCCTGGCCGACAACTACTTTGGCTACTGCAAGAAGGAAGTCAAAACCCAGATCAGTTTCGCCGCCAATCTATATGGCCTGGCGGAAGAAGAACATGCCGGCGGCGCCTTGCTGTTCCAGTGCCGCAATCACGGCGAGGAATATGGCGTCGACAGCCGCACCCGGGTGGCGGGGTATTCGTTCCAGGACATGCTGGCGCGCTATGGCCAGTTCATGCGCCTGATGCCCGAAGGCCACGCCATCGACCTGAACTATCCGGACATTGTTTATGTGCCGCAGGCGGTGCGGTTCGACCTCAACGCGCAGAGCATTTCCTGGGAGCGCGAAGGCAAAACGCATCAGATCCGCTTGATGCCGGAAAAGCTGTACATGCAACCGAACGGCTACAAGGTCGAGATGCGCGCGCATCCCGGCGCGCCCTCGTGGCGTCTCGTCGGCATCGATCCGGAAGGCACTTTCTGCCACAAGCCGTGCACGGTTTCCGGCGGCGGCAAGTCGGAGATTTCCAAGTCGCTGGAAGATGCGGTGATCTACGGCCCGCTGTTCATCGACGATATGGAGCAGGACCTGGCGCGCGTGCGCGGCATCCTTGAACATGATTTCAGTCAGCGTTTCCTGGCCGGCTTCGAGAAAGAGGATCGCGACGCCGAACGCAAGCCGCTGTGCCTGCAACGCAGCCTCGGCTCGGTGATCAAGATGCTGACCCCGTCGTCGAGTTTCATTGCCGAGTACAACGCCTGGCTGAACAGCATTCCGCCGCGCATCCTGGCGCTGGTGTTCCTGATCAAGCGTTTCTACCGCCCGGATTGGGGCGAGGAATGGCATCAGCAGCTTGCGGTCGACGTGGTGGACGGCGCGCCGGGACATGAACTGAAGATGTTCGGCCGCCGCATCGTGGCCAGTTATCTGCGCGTCGGCTTCGATGCCAATGCGCATTGGCGCACCTTCAAACTGCGCCAAGACTTCATCCCCGCTGAAAAAGTGCAGATGGAGGACGACATCACCGCCTCGGTGGTCGCGCCAGTATCCAAACTGGTCGGCTGCAAGCCGGGGTTGCAGCCTGGCGACAGCGTCAAGCTGACCTGGAACTGCGAACTGCGCCTGTTCCAGCGGCCTGACGATGCGGTGATTCCCGGTTACGACAAGCAGACCGAGATCGACATGGCGCTACCGGGCAACTTCATCGCCAATTTCGAACCGCTGCAGGGCGATTCCCTCACAGCCGAGGTCGACAACGTCATGCGCCTGCATGCCTATACGCCGCCGATGCGCGACCTGCTGCTCGGCGCCGCCCGCATGGGGCAGGTTGCGGTGTCGTCGGCGCGGCCGCGGATGGTCGATGGCAAGCCGTCGAAAAACCCGCGCTATCTGCAATTGCGCCCCGACATCGCCAACCCGATGCGCAAATACGCGGCCGAAATGGGCATGCGTTTTCAGCGCAAGCTGGCGGCCGATTCGCCGGTCTGCATCAGCGTCGACGCGGTGTTGTCCGGGCGCCGCAACAACCCGCCGGATACCGGTATACGTTCCCTGGCGGTGTACAACCCGATTCACTACCAGGCGTTGCCGGAACTGTTCATGGATTACATCTGCTCGCTGACCGGCAAATCGCCGTCGACCACCGGCGCGGGTTCCGAAGGCGCGCTGACCAAGGGGCCGTTCAACGCCTTGCGGCCGACCGCCGACCTGAACAACGCGCTGGTCTCGATGATTCTCACCGGGCATGACGGTTTTTCCACCTCGGCCGGCCATGTCGGCCCGCAGGTGCGGGTGGATCACGACATCAGCCTGCTGGTGCCGGAAATCTGGGTGCGCCTGAGTCCGGCGCAGCGCAAGGCGTCCTGGTTGATCGAGCAGGGCTACATGGAGGCGCTGGAAGATTTCGATCTTGCCGGCCGGCGCGTGCTGGCGAGTCGTCTCGGTTACCGCATCACCGAACGCTTCGTTGCGCATTTCATGGGCAAGATTTTCGACAATCCGCGCGCGGTGTTCACCGAGGCCATCCTGAAACCGGAAACGCAGAACCTGGCCGACTTCGCCGACGGCATCGACAACATCGTCGAGGCACAGGAGCGGGTGGCGAAACAGTATTTCGAGGATGGCAGCATCGAAGAAGCCTGCCCACCGTTGAAGGCGTTGCTGGCCATCATGACGGAAGGCCATTACCGCGGATTCAAGGTCCATGCCCCGGAAATTCGCGCCTTGTTCAGCCGCCAAAACCTGCTCGCCTCCGACTGGTACCGGCAGCGCCTGCAAGTCAAGCGCGAGCGCGATCTGGCCTTGTGGACGCGCAACCTGAATGAACTGGTCCGCTTCAAGCAAAATCGATACAACGTCGATGAATCACGTCGCCTCGACCTCGACGCGCGCATCGACTACGCCCAAAAGCGCCTGGATGCGCTGGCCGATCCGGATTCCTGGCGTGAATTCATCGGCACCCTCGGCGCCGACCCGCTTGCCCCGGTGGCCGACACTTTCACCTGGCCGCTTGAACCGGGAGGCTGACCAATCGGTACGGATTTATCGGGTTTTGCTATGTTTTTTCTTGGCTGTGTTCGAAAACAATGTTGTCGCGTTCCGGAAGCGCAAAAAGCTGGATTCCGGCTTACCCCCTGCCGGATAAGGAGGGACTTAGCCGCTGTTTTTTGGCGGCTTAGTCATGGCTTAGTAGCTTCATCAATGACGGCAAATCAAATGGTTACAGCCAGCACAAATCCGCCGTGGCCATTTCGACGGGAGCTATTGACGGCGGAGAATGATCAGCCAGTGACGGCCATCTTCCGTTTCAGCTTGCGCATTGATTCGCCTAACCTTCCCGTTATTTCGCCCCGGATTTATAACCGACCCCAAAAGTCTTTGCCCAATTGCCCCACCTTATCCACGCTACGGCCCACTTTTTCGACCAATTTGCGGCCGGTCGAAGGCCCGGATGGCGGGGCTTGGGTGAACGTGCCGGCGCGTCATCGCTCATGCGTGAAGCAACATAGGTCGCTTCGGCTGCGCCATTGGCCGCCATCAATCCAACATGCGCTTCCATCGGCATGGCAAACGGCAAATCTTTATAGGGCGCTGGTTCAATGCCGGCATCCCAGAGCAGATCCACGCCGGCCAGGATTGAGTGAGTCAGCAGCGAACGATGGGCATCGATACCTGCCGCAGTGCGGTCACCAACCTGTTCACCCAGACGGTCCGCCCGCCAAGCGTGCAGCAAGCCAGAGAACTCAGCCGCGCTGGCACGGCCAATTCGTGCCGCAAGAGCCGCCAAAGCGCTGACGCGTTGACCGGTCAGTTTCACCAACCGGCCGGCAGAACGCAGACCCA
>JBBQQT010000115.1:0-11823 GCA_038215555.1 Burkholderiales bacterium
CGAGCAAGATCAGGTCCGGCTGTGGCTTGCGTGCCGCCAACTGCAGCGCTTTTTTGCCGCTGGTTGCGGCGGTGACGGCGTAGTCGTCGCCCAGGATGCTCATCAGCGCATGCAGGTTTTCACTCACGTCATCGACGATGATTAGCCTGGGTTTGTCGTTGCCGTTATTCATCATGGTTGATTCTCCTCGTTTCCGGCTGCCTCACTCAGGCGGGTGCGTAATGCAGCGATCTGGGCAAGTGCCTCGTCAATGGCAAACACATCCATGTTGGCGGCGATCTCGGCCATCGCTGGCGCCGCTTCACCGCCGACAACACCGGCGCGTAGTTCCGCGAGCAGCGACCCGGCCGCCCCCAGGTCACTCTCCAGTAGCGCGGCCAGGATGGCCAGCTTGGTCAACAACGCATCGCGCCCCAACGCTGCCTCTGCTACCGGCATCGCAACGGCGGCTACAGTGAGTCCATCGACTTCGTCCACGACCTGTCGCAGCAGATGACGCAGGCGTTCGAATTGCGCGGACTCCGGCATCTTGCCTTGCTTCAGCAAGCCATCCAGCTCAGAGACACAGGTAAACAATTCGTTCGCGCTGAGTGTGCCGCAAACCCCCTTGATCTCATGGCAATACGCCTCGCCCGCGGGCATGCCTTCTTCCGCGATCAAATGCAGCAACGCATCGACCGCGGCGTGGTAATGCTTGCGGAAACTCCGCAACTGACTGCGATAGGCGTTGGCTTTGCCACCGAAGCGGCGGATGCCTTGCGCCGCATCAATACTTTTTAATGCCAGCAAGTCGGCGAGAGAATCGCTGGCATCCGGTTCACTACTCGCCATGGCGGACACCGGGCTGGTTATCGGCACGGTTTCGCCGTCGGCAAGCGGCGCCTTGACCCACTTCAACAGTGTTCTCCACAGATCGTCCGGCTCGACGGGCTTGGCGACATGGTCATTCATGCCCGCATCCAGGCAACGCTGGCGGTCGCCTTCCATCGCGTTGGCGGTCATGGCGACGATCGGCAAGGCCGCGAACTGCGGCAGCTTGCGGATCTCCCGCGTTGCCGTCACGCCGTCCATGACCGGCATCTGCATGTCCATGAGCACGATGTCGTAGCGGGCCGCTTTGACTTTGCCCACGGCGATCTCCCCGTTCTCGGCCAGATCGACGATGAAGCCGGCATCGCGCAGCAATTCGGAGGCGACTTCCTGATTCAGTTCGTTGTCCTCGACCAGCAGGATGCGCGCGCCCTTGATGGCGGCAAGGCTCTTCTCCGCCAGCGACGCATCGTCGCCCATCATTCGCCGCACGGAACGCCTGCCGCCCAGCACGCTGGTCACGCTGTCGAACAGCATGGATGCGCTGACCGGCTTGATGAGTACGTCTTCCAGGCCAAGCGCCTCGGCATCCTTGATGACTTTCTCATCGCCGTGGGTCGCGACCATGACCATATGCGGAAAGCGCTTTAATGGCCGCGCGTGCAGTTGGCGCAATGTCTCGCTGCCATCCATGCCGGGCATCTGCCAATCGAGGAAAACGATGTCGTAAGACTGGCCCTGGGCTTCGGCGCTTTCAACGGCATCGATCGCCGCTTGCCCCGATGCGGCCGCGTCGACCGCGAAGCTCATGCCTTCGAGCAGATCCTTGAATACCGCGCGGGCGTTCTCGTTATCGTCGATCACCAGCACCCGGCGCCCTTGCATATCCGACCTCAATAACCGTTGAGGTTGAGTGCTTGTCCCCTTGCCGAGGCGGACGGTAAACCAGAACGTGCTGCCCTTGCCGTATTCGCTGTCGACCCCGACCTCACCATGCATCAACTCGGCGAGTTTCTTGGAAATCACCAACCCGAGACCGGTGCCGCCATATTTGCGCGTGGTCGAGGTATCCGCCTGCTGGAAGGACTGGAACAACTGTCCGCGCTGCGCCTCGGTGAGACCGATACCGGTGTCATGCACGGCGCAGTAGAGCAACACCTCCTTATCGCTTTGTTCGCGCACGCGGATGACGATGTCGATCTCGCCCGTCTCGGTGAATTTGACGGCGTTGTTGGCATAGTTGATGAGTATCTGTCCAAACCGCAGGGGGTCGCCGATCAGCTCGTTGGGCACGTCGCGGCCGACATCGAATAGGAGTTCCAGCCCCTTGGCGTTGGTCTTCGGGGCGATCAGATTGGCGACGTTTTCGAGCACCTTCTCCAGCTCGAATTCGGTCTGCTCTACCCTCACCTTGCCCGCCTCGATCTTCGAAAAATCGAGAATGTCGTTGATGATGCGCAGCAAATACTTGCCGGAATCCTGAATCTTCTTCAGGTAGTCACGCTGGCGCGGCGTCAGCTCGGTCTTCAGCGCCAGGTGCGACATGCCGATGATGGCGTTCATCGGCGTGCGGATCTCGTGGCTCATGTTGGATAGAAAGTCCGATTTCGACAGACTGGCTTTTTCCGCAACCACCTTGGCACTTTCCAGTTCGAGGTTCTTTTCCTCCAGCACCTGATCCAGGCGTTTGCGCTCGGTCACATCGCGCGCGGCGGCGAATACCCCCTGCAATTTCCGGTCCCGGTCATAGAAGGTGGTCGCATTGTAGGAAACCACGGTCTCCTTGCCGACCCAACTGCGCGCGGTGAGTTCGTAGTCGGTGACCTTGCCTTCGGCCAGCACCTGCCTGATGCCCGCCTCGGCCAGTTCCGGATCGGTGAAGTACTTCTTGAACGGCGCGCCGATCAGCTCATCGCGGGTGCAGCCAGTGAGCGCCTCCATCTGCTTGTTGACATCGGTGATGATGCCCTGCGGATCGGTGGTCATGATCGCGTCGATATTGGATTCGATGAGAGAGCGCGTGTAGAACTGCTGGTCGCGCACGCGCTGATCGAGCTTCATCCGTTCCTCTTCGACCTGCTTGCGCGCGGTGTTGTCGGTGCCGATCAACAGATAGCCGATGATGGCTTCCTGGGCGTCGCGCAGCGCCGTGACCGACACCACCGCCGGGAAGCGGCTGCCGTCCTTGCGGATGTAGGTCAGCTCGTAGATGTCTTCGATGCCGCGCGAGGCCTTGAACACCAGCGCCTCGAAGCCAGGCGTAATCGGAGTGCCCAGTTCAGCGCTCAGCGCTTTGGCGCGCGCGATCACTTCCTGCGGATCGGAAATATCGGCCGGGGTGATCTTGTTCATGACCTCGGCGGCGGTGTAGCCCAGCATGCGCTCGGCGCCGACGTTGAAGATCTGAATCACGCCCTTCGCGTCGGTGGCAATACTGGAAAAATTGGCGCTGTTGAATATCGCGGTTTGCAGGGCTTCCGCGGTCAGCATGGCCTCTTGTCGTCGGTCAGCGGCAATCACATCCATCAAGCCAGCGGCCTTGTCGATCGTGATTTGATTGATATGTTTTCTTGGCATGTCTACTCCTCTGATCTCAGATAATTATGCAGTTGTTTAGCATCAAATCAGGAGGATTTGACGTGTCACTGATCCTTGGGTGTTCCAGCGTGATCGTCTCGATCCGGCCCCCCAACGACCGCCGACTTCCACTTTTACTTCCACTTCCATCCCCAACGCGACCCGAAGCGGCCGCTTCGAACCTGGGTTGCAGGCGTCGTGCTGATGGGATCAGTTCAGACACGAGATTGGGCAGAATTGAACGTCTGCCAGTTCAATGTTTGACCTGCGTCGGCCGAGGATTTGCCTGTCGTGCCAAAACCACAACCGGCAGCTTACTGAGGAACTCCGGCCGTCCAGGAATGAACTTTTCCGGCTCACTCAGTGACGGCAACCGGCCTTGTGACGATCGCCAATGCGGTAATTGCAACCCGCAATGCCGTCAGCGTGGTGACGGGTTTTGTAACAAAAATGCCTTAGCCGGTTTCTCGATATAAGCAATAACAGTATCATCGGCGCACTGGATAGCCCGTAAATCCGAGACTGATTGGATATCCGGTGCTTAGGCACCATAACCTTGAGAAAAACCGTGATCGACAAGTTCCTTCCCAGGCTGGACAAGTGCCCTACCGGCATCGCCGGTTTCGACGACATCTCTGGCGGCGGATTGCCCCGCGGCCGCCCCACACTGCTGTCTGGTTATGCCGGCACCGGAAAATCGCTGTTCGCGCTGGAGTTCATTCTGCATGGCATCGAGCGATACCAGGAACACGGTGTTTTTATCAGCTTCGAAGAATCGCCCAAGGATCTGGCCGTCAATGTTGCCTCGCTCGGCTTCGACCTGGCACGTTACCAAGCCGATGGACAGTTGCGAGTCATCCAGATCGAACTGGAACCGCAGGCACTGATCGAAGCCGGCGAATTCGATCTCGATGGCCTGTTCATCAGGCTGGGTGCGGCCATTGATGCGGTCGGCGCCAAGCGCATCGCCCTCGACGGCGCCGAAAATCTGTTCGCGGCCTTCACCGACATGCGCATCCTGCGCGCCGAATTCCACCGCCTGATGCGCTGGCTGAAGGAGCGCGGCCTGACCGCCATCATCACCACCGAGCGCGGCAAGGACGCCCTCAGCCGGCACGGTCTGGAGGAATACATCGCCGATTGCGTCATCGCGCTCGACCACCGTATCGAGCGAGAACTGGCCACGCGGCGGCTGCGCATCGTCAAGTACCGCGGATCGGCGCATGGCAGCAACGAATATCCCTTCGTCTTCGAAAAACAGGGTTTTTCGGTGATGCCGATCACCTCGGCGGGGCTGAGCTATGCGGTCAGCTCGGAGCAGGTTTCGTCGGGCATAGTCAGCCTCGATGCCATGGTGGCAGGCGGTGTCTACCGTGGCAGCAGCATTCTCGTCAGCGGCACCAGCGGCACCGGCAAGAGCAGCCTCGCCGTCCACATGGTCGACGCCGCCTGCCGGCGTGGCGAGCACTGTCTTTACCTGGCGATGGAAGAGTCGCCCGACCAGATCGAGCGCAACATGAAGTCGATCGGCATCGACCTGGCGCAATGGCGCCGCGCCGGGCTGCTGAACTTCCATGCTGTGCGTCCGACGGCCAGCGGGCTGGAGATGCATCTGGCCATGCTGACCCGTCTGGTGGATGAAATCTCCCCCAAGTTGGTGGTGGTCGATCCCATCACGGCCTTCGCGACCGGGGCTATCGACGAGACCGTCAAACTCATGCTGGTGCGCGCCGTGGACTTGTTCAAGACCAAGGGCATCACCTCGCTGTTGACCTGCCTCACTTCCGGCGGCACGGCCGAAGAGGCGACGGCCGTCGGCGTTTCCTCCCTGGTCGACGTCTGGCTGACGCTACGCAATCTGGAGGCGGCCGGTGAGCGCACCCGCGGCCTCTATGTCAGCAAGGCGCGCGGCATGGCCCATTCCAATCAGGTGCGCGAATTCATCCTCACCAATGCCGGCGTCCGCCTGGAGGATGTTGTGCTCGACGAGCACGGCCGCATCCTCACCGGCTCGGCGCGCCAGTTCCATGAGGAGTTGACGCGAGCCGAGCAGAAGGTGAGCGCCGCCGACCAGGAGCGTCGCCGCGCCGCGCTGGAAAGGAAACGCCATGTCCTGGAGGAAAAGGTTGCCGTCCTGCATGCCGAATTCGAGGACGATGTGCGGGCGCTGGACGCCGAGCTTGAACGCGAGGCTCTGCGTGTTCAGGCCAGTGGCCGCGCTCTGGGCGACATGGCTACGCAGCGGGGCTCCGGACAAACCACCCAGCACACGCCGCGATGACCGACCCCAAGATGAAACCGACCCAGTACGTCCTGCGCCTCTACATCGCCGGCCAGACGCCCAAGTCGCTGGCGGCTGTTTCCAACCTGAACCGGATCTGCGAAGAATTCCTGCAAGGTCAGTATGAGGTCGAGGTGATTGACCTGCTGGAAAACCCCCATCTCGCCGAAGGCGACCAGATCATCGCCATCCCGACCTTGGTGCGCAAGTTGCCGGAACCCATCCGCAAAGTCATTGGTGATCTTTCCGATACCGAGAAGACGCTGATCGGCTTGCAGTTGAAGCCACGTTAGGGTTCCGCCGTGGACAAGGCTGAAGGATTGAAGGTCGACATAGCGGATTTACGCGCCTGGTTGTCCGAGGAGGAGGAGGCATTAGCCGCTCTGCGGGAGGGTCGTGCCGACGCGCTGATGGGCGCCGCCGGCGTCATCGGCCTCAGCGGGACGGAAAGGCCCTACCAGATTTTCTTCCAGGCGATGAACGAGGGCGGCCTGACGCTCGACGCCGACGGACGCATCCTGCATTGCAATCCCCGTTTTTCGGCCATGGTCGGCCTCCCCATCGACGCCTTGCGCAACCGTCCCCTGGCCGACCGGGTGGTCGCGGCCGACCGGGTGCGCCTGTCAAGGTTTCTCACCGGCCATGTGGTTGCCACCTGTGAAGCACGGCTCCTGAAGGACAGCGGCGGAACTGTGCCGGTGCAGATATCGCAGACGCCAATGGAACTGGACGGACAACGCTTAAGCTGTTTGGTCGTCTCCGACCTGACCGCCCATGTCGAGGCCGAGCGAGCAGTGCACGAGAGCCAGGCGCTGTTGAATCTGTTTATCCAGAACGCGCCCGCATCGCTGGCGATGTTCGACCGGCAGATGCGCTATCTGGCAGTCAATCGTCGCTGGCGGGACGATTATCGGCTGGGTGAGCGCGAGATCATCGGTTGCTCGTACTACGAGATATTTCCGGAATTCATGGCGGAGTGGAAAGCCTTCCATCGTCGTTGTCTGGCGGGCGAGGTGGTCCGGGCGGAGGTTGACCGCTTCGAGCGCGCGGACGGCAGCATTCAATGGCTGCGCTGGGAGCTGCGCCCGTGGTTTGTCAGCGATGGGGAGGTTGGCGGCCTGATCATCTTCAGCGAGGACATCACGCTCCAAAGGCATGCCGAGAATCAGTTGCGCGTCACAGCGCGCGTCTTCGATCAGGCCGGCGAGGCGATTGTGGTCACCGGCCCGGACAACATCATCCAGGCCGTGAATGCCACTTTTACCAAGATATCGGGATACACGGTATCCGAGGCGATAGGTCAACAACCCTCGCTACTCAAATCGGGCCGCCACAGCAACGAGTTCTATCAAGCGATGTGGCAGGCGATCAATTCCAAGGGCTATTGGCAGGGAGAGATTTGGAACCGCCGCAAAACCGGCGAGACATTTCCGGAGTGGCTCACCATCACCCGCGTGGACGACGAGCGCGGCGAGGTGGAACACTATGTCGCGGTGTTCTCCGACATCACTCAGATCAAGGATTCCCAGCGCAAGGCCGAATTCCTTGCCGCCCACGATGCGCTGACCGGCTTGCCGAACCGCAACTTGTTTCACGACCGTCTGCGCCATGCGCTGGCCCAGGCGCGCCGGAACAACTCGCGCCTGGCTCTGATGTTCATCGACCTCGACAATTTCAAGACCATCAACGATACGCTGGGCCATGACGTCGGCGACGAACTGCTCAAGCAGGTCGCCACGCGCTTGCGCGACGCGATACGTGACGTTGACACCGTCGCGCGTCTGGGCGGCGACGAATTCACGGCCATCATCTCCGAGTGCACTGCCGAATTGGCCAACCAGGTCGCGGCACGCATCATTGACGACCTGGCTGCCGCGTACACGATCCGGGAACATTCGCTTTATATCTCGGCCAGCATCGGCATCGCGTTCTATCCGGAAGACGGCGTTGATTCCGCCGAACTCATCAAGGCTGCCGATGCGGCCATGTATCGCGCCAAGGAACAGGGCCGCAATCGGGTGGAGTTTTTTGTGCCCGACCTGCGTGTACGGCTGCTCAAGCGCGCGATGCTCGAAAGTGCGCTACGGGCGGCGCTGCGACACAACCGTCTGCGTCTTGTATTCCAGCCCAAGATCGCGCTGAGGGAAGGACATCCGGTTGTCGGCGCCGAGGCGCTGCTGCGCTGGCGAGACCCGGAACTGGGCGACGTGTCGCCCGCGGAATTCATTCCCGCCGCAGAGGCCAGCGGCCTCATCCTCGAGATCGGACGGGAGACGCATCGGCTGTTGCTACACCGGTTGGTCGAATGGCGCGCTTTGGGTCTCTCGGTGCCGCCGGTTGCCCTTAATGTTTCGCCCAGGTGTATTCGCGAGGCATCTTTCGCCGAACAATTGGTGGCCGAAATCGCCGCTGCGGGGCTGCCCAGCAATTGTGTCCAAGTGGAAATCACCGAGGGCGCGCTGCTGGAGAATAGCGACAACGTCGTCGCCAATCTTGAGAAGTTGGCGACAGCCGGCATCGGTATCTCCATCGACGATTTTGGCACGGGCTATTCGTCGCTCAGCTACCTCAAACGCCTGCCGTTGACCGAACTCAAAATCGACAAGAGCTTCGTCGACGGCCTGGGCCAGGACAAGGAGGATGAGGCGATCGCTCGTGCCGTGCTGGCACTGGCCCACGCTCTGGACTTGAAGACCGTGGCCGAGGGGGTGGAAACCGTTGCCCAGCTTGATTGGTTGACGCAAATGGGTTGCGACATTGCCCAAGGGTATTACTTTGCTCGTCCCCTTGAGGCGGACGACTTCAAGAATCTGATTGAGGCCAAGGGACGCGAAGGGTAACCGGACGACCGAAGGCGTCTCCGCTTCGACGCCAGCGCCATGCACACATACCCATACCCATACCCATGCCAACGGCCATTCCGACTGCCAAAACCAGGATGGCGATCAGGTTGAGGGCGGGCGTCATGCTCGACGTAGGCCGCCCGCCACGCCGACCAGCATGGCCACCAGGGTGATGAAGAGTTTCTGCCAGTGTTTCATGGCGACCGAGGCCTCACTGCACTGGATAGGCAGGCGGGGTGTATTCGAGAACCAGGGTGGCCAAACGCTGGTTCAAACCCATGATTGGAACGACCGCGATCAGGCCGCCGTTGCTGGCGGACACGACCTTGATCTGGCTGGCCTGCAGGTATTCCGGCGGGTACAGGCTGGAGAAGGATGCGGTGAGTTTCTTTCGGTCGCTGGCGACCAGAATCTTGCCGTCGGGCCCGGCCAGGAGGGTAGAACTCATGCCCGGCAACGCCACCAGCTCGGTGAAATACTGATCCACCTGATCCAGGTTGTTGGCTATCAGCTCGCGACGGATCGCCCAGGCCAACGGAACGCAGAAGCGGCTCAGCGCGTTCTGGCCGCGGCTGGCATCCAGTTGTTTGGCCTGCTCGATGAGTGCCGCATGGGCTTGCGCCTGTTGTGCATCCGCTTCGGCGAGTTTGCTTTCCACAGACCCGACCGCCGCGACTTTCCAGCCATACATCGCCAAGGCCACCAGCACCAAGGCGGCGGCCAGACCCAGTGTGATTTTGCGTTCGTTGTTCATGGTTGCTCCCGTCGGCGTGAGAGGTGGGGATAAGGTTTCTTCATGTTCGTCCAAGGGTGTCATCACCAATTCCTTTTTGAGTGTGCGAGTTGCCCGGGCGTGGGCGTAGATCGAGGTTTTTATCGCTGCCAAAGCACCTGTGCTGCCTCCAGGGGAACCGCAACACCATCGCGCCGGGGGATCAGACGCGGCGTGTAATCCGTCGCCGGGCGAGTGGCGGGAAGCGTGGCGCGATAGGCGTAGCCGTTGCTGGCGCCCACCAGTTGCCGCACGCGCGCCATCGCCACGCGCTCTGGCGCGGAACCGTCGGCACCATTGGCGTAAAGCTCGACCTGCACCGCCTCCGGGTCGAGTTCATCGAGATAGGCCTGCACCTCGAAGACATGCTGCTCGGCATTGCTCTTCACCTTCACTTCACCGAAGCGCAGCGTGGCCCAGTGCTGCTCCAGCACCTGCCGCCAAGCCACCATGTCTGCGCCGGTGGCGCCGTTGTCGGCGGCGCGCTCAAGGTAGGCGGTGGCAGCGGGGAGGTAGTGTTGTTCGGTGTAGTCGCGCACCGCGCGGTCGGCGGAAAAACGCGGCGTCAAACGCGCCATGCTTTCGCGCATGCGCGCCACCCAGGCGGTGGGAATGCCGTCCTGATCGCGGGTGTAGAACTCGGGAATGACTTCGCGTTCCAGCAGGTTGTAAAGGGCCTCGGCCTCGGCGGCGTCCCAGGCCGGGTCTTCGCCGTGTTCCTGGCCATCGCCCAGCGCCCAGCCGACTTCCGGCGCGTAGGCTTCCGCCCACCAGCCGTCCAGTTCGGACAGGTTGATGCCGCCGTTGACCAGCACCTTCATGCCGCTGGTGCCGCAGGCTTCCCAGGGGCGGCGCGGGGTGTTGAGCCAAACATCGACGCCCTGCACCAGGTGCTCGGTCAGCAGCATGTCGTAGTCGGCCAGGAAGATCACATGTGGACGCACCTCGGGCTGGCGGATGAACTGCGTCCATTGCTGGATCAGTGCCTTACCGGCCTGGTCGGCCGGGTGCGCCTTGCCGGCCATGATGAGTTGCACCGGGCGTTGCGGGTGGGTGAGCAGACGCAGCAGTCGCTGCGGATCATGCAGCAGCAGGTTGGGTCGCTTGTAGCTGGCGAAACGGCGCGCGAATCCCAGCGTCAGGGTGTTGCAGTCGAACAGGTGCTTCGCCGCCTCGACCGTCTCCGGCGGGGCGCTGGTCGCGGCCAACTGCCGGGACAGGCGTTGGCGGGCGTATTCGACCAGGGCCTTGCTGGCGTCGGTGCGAAATTTCCACAGCCTGGCGTCGGGGATGTTGCGAATATCCTGCTCCAGGGTCTCCGTCGTGCCCAGCCAGCGGTCCTTGCCAGAGGCCTCGGTCCAGAGATCGTCGGCCGGCGCCGAATCCCAGGTCGGCGTGTGGACGCCGTTGGTGATGTGGCCAACCGGGATTTCGTCCGCAGGCCAGTGCGGAAACAGCGGCTCGAACAGGTGCCGGCTGACCTGGCCGTGCAAGCGGCTGACGCCGTTGACCGCGCCGCTGCCACGGATCGCCAGATAGGCCATGTTGAAGGGCTCGGCTGCATCGTCCGGATGCTGGCGGCCCAGGGCGAGCAGGTCGTGGTGGCTGATACCCAGCCGATGCTCGGCGTAGCTCCCCAGATATTGCTCGATGAGGGCCGGATCGAAACGGTCGAAGCCGGCGGCCACCGCCGTGTGGGTGGTAAACAGGTTGCCGGCGCGGGTGACAGCCAGCGCGACCTCGAACGGCTGGCCGCTGGCCTGCATGAAACTGCGCGCGCGTTCCAGCACGGCGAAGGCGGCGTGGCCTTCATTCAGGTGACAGACTTGCGGCTCGATGCCGAGGGCGGCGAGCAGGCGCCAACCGCCGATGCCGAGCAGCAATTCCTGCTTCAGACGCAGTTCCGGTCCGCCGCCGTAGAGCTCACTGGTGATGCCGCGATGTGCGGGGTAATTGGCTGCGTCGTTGCTGTCGAGCAGATACAGCTTCACGCGTCCAACCTGAACCTGCCAGGCGCGCAGCCAGACCGAGTAGCCGGGCAAAGTGATCTCCAGGCGCAGCCACTCGCCGTTGGCATGTCGCAAGGGCGTGATCGGCAACTGGCCGGGATCGTTGTACGGATAGAGCGCCTGCTGCGCACCGTGCTGGTCGATCTCCTGGCGGAAATAGCCTTGCTGGTAGAGCAACCCGACACCGATCACCGGCACGCCCAGATCGCTGGCCGCCTTGAGCTGATCGCCAGCGACGTTGCCAAGCCCGCCCGAGTAAATGGGCAAGGCCTCGCTCAACATGAATTCCATACTGAAATAGGTGACGCATTCGAGCGGCGACTGCGGGTGGTTGTGCTGAAACCAAGCTGGCGCAGACGCGGTCTCTCGCCGGGATTGAATCAGGTCGTCAAGGTTCTTGCGGAAGGCCGGGTCGGCCAACGTGGCTTGCAGTTTCTCCCGCGAGACCGTCTGCAAAACCACCCAGGGGTTATGCGTGAGCGCCCACAGTACGGGGTCCAAGTGCCGCCACAGCGAGTCGGTGGCGTGGTT
>JBBQQT010000116.1:0-11797 GCA_038215555.1 Burkholderiales bacterium
AACAGCGTCTCCACCTGTGCAAAAATCGCACGGATCAGGTCGTCTTTTTCGGCAACGCTGAGTCGGTCAAGGTCAGGAAGGACGTCCATGAACGACATTATTCACTTTAACAACTATTTTTAACACCATGAATAAACATTATTCTTTCGCCTACCTGAGTAGTTACGAATTCCGAAACATAAGCTCTATCCATCATGCCTCCTTCAATGCCCAAGAAATATGGCGGCCTATGCCGCCGGGCGCCCGGAAATGTCCACGACCGTGGCTTGCACGAATGTCCGGCCATCCTCGTCAAAACTCGCCAGACTCACTTCTATCGGGAAACTGCTGCCGTCCTTGCGAAGTCCGGTTAGATCAAGGCCCGCCCCCCATCGTTCTGATGACGGGATGTTCCAAGTACTGCGCGCGCAGCTTGATGTGATCGGCCTGGCTGGTTGTAGGCACCAATGTTTCCACTGAGGTATCAAGCAACTCTCCAGACGAATAGCCGAACATGCTGTCGAGGGCATGTGTTGCTCCGATCATTTTCCGGGCTGGCAAGCTCAGCCAATAAATACGCAGGTTCGGTCATGGAGTGCTGCGGCATATGCGCCAGAACGCTGTCCCAGGCCGAAATTGAAAGCGCCCGCGCACAGAGGCGCGAGCGTTTTATGGGCCGAAGGCTCAGTACTGATCGGCCAACCAACCGTCCAGTGGTATGCAGGCTTCCTGAGTGGGTCTGTTGGTGGTTTTGCCCAGCATGGGGGTGTAGCAGAGGAATTGATTGCCCTGCGCGTCCGACAGGTTACGCAGGGGCATTTCACCCAGGGTTTCGTAACCACGCGTATCCATCATGATGAACTGGAAGTCATCCCCCACGCAGACCTCCAACCTGCCGCCATTACCCGTGCCGTATTTCGCCCACCAGGTATCCGGATCGGCACCGTCATAGATGGGCAGCATGGTCTGATCGCCGTTCTGATGCCAAGCCATTATGGTGGGCTCCTGCATCTGATTTGATCTGGCAATACCTTTGGCGAGAAGACTCGCACTCTGGAAATTGAGGGTGTCACCTTGATAGTCGATATAGAGATTTTTCATGATGTTTCCTTTGGTTGTTGTGTAATTTGGGACAGGTAATGACGATGTTGCGGGGCAGCGGCGTACAGATTCACAGGTAAGCCTTGGCTTCTTCCCCCGGGTTGGGCAGGCCAGCAATACGCCAGGCTTCGCGTGCATCGGGGAATAGCCGGGTCATGCAGTCCGGGCCGAAGCCGCCCAGGTGGCAGACATGAGACCAGGCGGGCAGCGCGCCCAGACGCATATAACTGGCACGAAGATGGCGTACCAGCGTGATCTGCTGTTCATTCAGATCGCCGACTCCGTCCATGTGGGCGATATGTCTTGCTGTCGCCTCGTCCCAGTCATTCAACTCCCACATGAATCCGTCCGCGTCGAATGACGGTAGTGAAATAGATTGCTTGCGCATGGCGATACACTCCTTTAGTTATGGGAAATTCCCTTACGCCGCCTGCTTCATGTTGCCGCAGGATGGGTGTTCCTCAGCTTTGCGCGCAAACCATTTCGCGGCCTCCTCATCCCAGCCATCCATGCGGATGTAAGGGTTGGTGCGCGGGTGAATGATCATGTTCGGGTCGATCTCCACGCCGATACCTTCCAGGAAGTTGACCAAGCCAATGCGCTCGATCATCTCGCCGGTACGCTCGTGCTCCAGCGCGTTCTCGGCAAAGAAATCGAGTACGCCGCGCGCCAGATCGTTGAGCTTTGCGAAGTCCTCGTCGGATTCCAGTTTCATGAACGGGATGATCACCGTGCCCATCGTTGCGCCAATCTTCAGCACCCCCTTGCCGCCGATCAGGATGGTGACACCCTTATCTTTGCCCGGCAGCAGTGCGCCCGGCATCACGTTCAGGCAGTGCATGCAGCGCACGCAGTTGTGGTTGTCGATTTCCAGGCTGTGTTCATCTGACAGCGCCACATGGGTGATGCCTGCACCCGGCGCGGCGGCATTCGGCTTTCTCAACTGGATGGCGTGGGTCGGGCACAGGTTGACCACCATGTTCATGGCGTCCTCGATGCCGTGGGCGGCGAACCATTCCCGGGATAGTTTCTCGTCGCTGCGTATGTTGTCTCGCCAGGTGCCGATGGTGGCCATGTCGGAACGCTGAATGGCGTTGACGCAGTCGTTCGGACAGCCGGAAAACTTGAATTTGAACTTGTACGGCAGCGATGGCCGGTGCATGTCGTCGATGTTGTTGTTGATGACGGTGCGCAGGGCGCGCGCCTCATCGTAGTTGGACATCTCGCAACGCGCGGCGCCGACGCAGGACATCGAAGTACGCAGCGCCGGCCCGGCTCCGCCCAGGTCGAAACCGAGCCCGTTGAGAACGTCGAAAGCCTGCTGCACGTTCTCGCTCTTGATGCCCTGAAACATGATGTCGCCTGACTGGCCGTGGAAGGCGATCAGCCCGGAGCCGCCGGATTCGACCCAGACATCCGCCAGCTTGCGCAGCAGGTCGGAGGTGTAGTGCATGCCGGCTGGCGGCTGCACACGCAGGGTATGGAATTCCGCCGCCTCGGGGAATAGCGGCTTGCCGTTTTCGTCCTTCAGTTCGGTAAAGCGCGGAATGATGCCGCCGCCATAACCGACAACGCCGACGGTGCCGCCTTTCCAGTAGCCAACCTTGGTCCGGTATGAGGTTTCCAGTTGGCCGAGGAGGCCGGCCATCATCGTGTTTTCCGCGGCGAGGCGCTTTAGACCTGTGACGAATGACGGCCACGGGCCAGATTCCAGTTCGTCAAGTAGTGGGGTGTCTGGCAATGTGTTCATCAGTCTTCCTCCTTGATACGGAATTAAGACAACTTTTCGCGGATGGGCGCAACAGACGCTTGATTGGCCGTCACGACCAAAATCTGATTATTAGTTTAGTAATTAAGTCAAGAATTGATATTAGAATTTTCTTTAGTCTTTTCTGCGTGACACGTCAGAGAAAGATTGATGTAGATGGCTATTTTGTTGAACTATAGTGGACTGTATTAGTCCCATATAAAAAAGGAGAGGTTATGTTGCGCATCGCCAAGTTGACCGATTACGCCGCCGGACTGATGACTCAGTTAGCGCGTTCGCCGGAGCGCCAGGTCAGCGCCCAGCAGTTGGCCGGCGAGCTCCGGTTGCCGATACCGACGGTGGCCACGCTGCTGAAAAAGCTGTCGCGTGCCGGACTGGTTTCCAGTATGCGCGGCGTTGACGGCGGCTACCGCCTGGCGCGGGCGCCGAAGACCATCTCGGTAGCCGAGATCATCGCCGCCATTGAGGGGCCGGTGGCACTGACCGAATGCGCCTTGCGTGCGGATGTTTGCAGTCTGGAAGCGGATTGCGCTACGCGTGACAACTGGCGCTTGATCAGCCACGCGGTACAGGTGGTACTGGAGGCGGTCAGCCTGACCGATATGGCGACCAATATGGACAAGACTGCGCGTGCAGGTGTGCAGATACAGAGATGGCCGAATCAAACGGCATCCAGATAGGAGCGATCATGGGCAACTCCGACTTGCAACGGCAGATCGACAGCAAATATCGCTGGGGTTTTGTCACCGACATCGAACAGGAGTCGTTCCCGAAAGGGCTTGACGAGGCGGTGATCCGACGCATCTCGGCGACCAAGGGCGAACCGGCGTTCATGCTGGAATGGCGGCTGCGGGCCTACCAACACTGGCTGACACTGCGCGAGCCGACTTGGGCCACGGTGAAACAC
The DNA here is from genome assembly GCA_038215555.1 of Burkholderiales bacterium. GTDB lineage: Bacteria > Pseudomonadota > Gammaproteobacteria > Burkholderiales > Thiobacillaceae > PFJX01. The sequence goes on from JBBQQT010000116.1 coordinate 3,756, forward strand.
CCGCCAATCCGCTATCAGGACATTTATTTCTACGCCGCGCCCAAGACCGCGAATGGGTCGAATCGGCCGAAGAGCCTGGCGGATGTTGACCCGCAACTGCTGGCGACCTACGAGAAACTGGGTATTCCGTTACAGGAACGCGAGGCGCTGGCCGGCATCGCAGTCGACGCGGTATTCGATTCTGTGTCAGTGGCGACCACGTTCAAGGACAAGCTGGAGACGTTGGGCATCGTGTTCTGTTCCTTCTCGGAGGCGGTGCGCGAGCACCCGGAACTGGTGCGCCAATATCTCGGCTCGGTGGTGCCGTACACCGACAACTTCTTTGCCAGCCTCAATTCGGCGGTTTTTTCCGATGGCTCCTTCGTCTATGTGCCGAAAGGCGTCAAATGCCCGATGGAGCTGTCCACCTATTTCCGGATCAACGCCAGCAACAGCGGCCAGTTCGAACGCACGCTGATCATCGCCGACGAGGGCGCCAGCGTGAGTTATCTGGAAGGCTGCACCGCGCCCCGCCGCGACGAGAACCAGTTGCATGCCGCTGTGGTGGAATTGATCGCGATGAAAGATGCCCGCATAAAATACTCCACCGTGCAGAACTGGTATCCCGGCGACGCCGAGGGGCGTGGCGGTATCTACAACTTCGTCACCAAGCGTGGCGAGTGCCGCGGCGACAACGCGCACATCTCCTGGACCCAGGTGGAGACCGGCTCGGCAATCACATGGAAATACCCTAGTTGCATCCTGCGCGGCGACAACTCGGTCGGCGAGTTCTACTCGGTGGCGCTGACCAACCATCATCAACAAGCCGATACCGGCAGCAAGATGATCCACATCGGCCGCAACACGCACAGCACCATCATCTCCAAGGGCATTTCCGCCGGACACGGCAGCAACGCCTATCGCGGCCTGGTCAAGGTGCTGGCCGGCGCCGAGAACGCGCGCAACCACACCCGCTGCGATTCGCTGCTGATGAGCCCGGACTGCGCCGCGCATACCTTCCCGTACATCGAGGTGAAGAACCCGAGCGCGCGCGTCGAACACGAGGCGTCGACCAGCAGGATCGGCGAGGACCAGTTGTTCTACCTGCGCAGCCGGGGGCTGAGCGAAGAAGACGCGGTCAACCTGATCGTCAACGGCTTCTGCAAGGAAGTGTTCAAGGAACTGCCCATGGAGTTCGCGGTAGAGGCGCAGAAATTGCTGGCCGTCAGTCTCGAAGGCGCCGTGGGGTAAGGCACAAGGAGTAAATCCAAGGAGTAAATGTCATGCTGCAAATCCGCAATCTGCACGTCTCTGTCGCCGACAAGTCCATTCTCAAAGGCATCGATCTGACGATAAATGCCGGCGAGGTTCACGCCATCATGGGACCGAACGGTTCGGGAAAAAGCACCCTGGCGCAGGTGCTGGCCGGACGCGAAGGCTATCAAATCAGCGCCGGCAGCGTGCAATACCTGGAGCGCGATCTGCTGCCGCTGACGCCGGAAGAACGCGCCCGCGCCGGCATCTTCTTGGCCTTCCAGTATCCGCTGGAAATTCCCGGAGTCGCCAACGTACAACTGCTGCGCACCGCCCTCAACAGCCAGCGCCGCGCGCGCGGCGAAGCCGAGATGGACGCCATCGATTTCCTCGAATACGTGAAGGACAAACTGGTCCTGCTCGGCATGGACGACAGCTTCCTGTATCGCTCGGTCAACGAGGGTTTCTCCGGCGGCGAGAAGAAGCGCAACGAAATCTTGCAGATGGCGGTGCTGGAACCGCGTCTGGCGATCCTGGACGAAACCGATTCGGGCTTGGATATCGACGCCCTGCATGTGGTTGCCCAGGGCGTCAACAGCCTGCGCAGACCGGAGCGCGCCATCATCCTGGTGACGCACTACCAACGCCTGCTGAATCTCATCGTGCCGGATCAGGTGCATGTCCTGGCCGGCGGCCGCATCGTCCGCTCCGGCGGCAGCGAACTGGCCGAGGTGCTCGAACACAAAGGCTATGCCTGGTTGGGTGACGAGGCCGAGTTCATGGAGACCCACCTATGATCACGCCGATTGCGTACCAGGAAGCGCTGTCGCATATCGACGCGCCGAGCAGCTTTGCCGCGCTGCGCCAGACCGCGTTGAGAAAATTCCTGCAAGCCGGTCTGCCCGACAGTTACCAGGAAGACTGGCGCTATATCTCGCTGGAACATCTGGAGCGGATGCCGCTGCATGCACCACTGGCGCCATCCGGCGTGTTGCCGGCGCTGGAGGACTACCCGGGCGCATTGCTGGCCTATCAGGACGACCGATTGGTCTGGCAGGACACCACCTTGCCGGCCAGCGTGCTGGGCACGCTGACGGATGCAATCGGCGGCGGGGCGGCGACCTGGTCGCCATCCGCCTTCGGCACGATCGCCGGCAGCGGCTCGGTTGGTAGCAGCCTCACCCAGCTCAACGCCGCGCTCTGGCGCGAAGGCGCCTGTCTTCGCGTGCCGGCCGGAGAGCGCCTGCGCCAGCCGGTGTTCCTCCGTTTCGCCGCCGCCGAGGCCGATGCGATGCTGTACCCGCGCGTCTTCATCAACATGGCCGTAGGTTCGGACGCCATCCTGGTGGAACATTTTCTCGGCGATCCCGGCATCGAATACTGGCAAAACCCAGTCACGGAAATCAACCTGGAAGCCGGCGCTCGGCTGACCCATCTTCGCATCATCGAAGACAGCAACCTTGCCACCCACACCGGCCTCAGCGCCGTGAATCTGGACCAGGACAGCAGCTACCGCGCACTCAACCTGAAGCTGGGCGGACTGGTGGCCCGCCACCAACTCGATCTGACGCTGACCGGTGCGGGCGCGGAAGCCCGGCTCGACGGGGTATTCATCGCCGATGGCCGATGCAGCACCGAGCAGCATCTGCGTATCGTCCACCAAGCTCCACACGGCAAGAGTCGCACCCTCTACCGCGGCCTGGCCGACGGACGCGGCCGTGGCGTGTTCGATGCCCGCGTGGAGGTGCGCGCGCATGCAGACGGCAGCGACGCCCAGCAATCCAGCCGCAACCTGCTGCTCTCCCCGCATGCCGAGATCGACGCCAAGCCGCAACTGGAGATCTACGCCGACGACGTCAAGTGCAGCCACGGTGCCACAGTCGGCAGCCTGGACGAAGACGCCTTGTTCTACCTGCGGAGCCGCGGCATCGACGGTGACAATGCCCGCCAACTGCTGCTGCAAGCCTTCATCGGTGAGGCGTTGGGCCTGCTGGATGACACTGGCCTGCGCGACTGGTTGATGCCTCGGCTGCTGGCCTGCATACCGCGCAGCCACCCAAAGGAATCCCGGCCATGAATTCCCAAACTCGCGATCTCTACGAACAAGTGATCCTGGAGCACAACCGCCACCCACGCCATTACCCGGAAAATCCGCCAGGCAGCAACCATCACGCGCACGGCTTCAATCCCTTGTGCAATGACGAAGTCAGCGTCCATCTCAAGGTCGAAGATAACATGATTCAGGCCGTGGGCTTCGAAGGCGCCGGCTGTGCCGTCTCGATGGCCTCCGCCTCGATGCTGACCGAGGCCGTGCTGGGCAAGACCCTGACCGAAGTGCGCGGCCTGTTCGACAAAATCCACGCCATGCTGGTCGAGGATGGCCCGGAGGAAGGGGTGGGCAAGCTCAAGGTACTCGCCGGCGTGAAGGAATTCCCGATGCGGGTGAAGTGCGCCACGCTGCCCTGGCACACCCTGCAAGCCGCGCTGGAAAACCGTGCCGATACTGTCAGCACGGAAGAGGCCGCGCCCTCCTGTCCACAACCGATGTGAAGCGATCATGAACATTCTGCAAAAGCTCGGCCGTAAAGTCGTCGCAGAAGGGCTGCGCGAGCGAGTCATTGAAGCCCTACGCCAGATCCACGATCCAGAAATACCGATCAATATCTACGACCTGGGCCTGATTTACGGCCTCGATATCGACGATATGGGCAAGGTCGTCATCCGCATGACGCTGACCGCCCCCGCCTGCCCGGTCGCCGAGTCCTTTCCGCCGCAGGTGGAAGCCGCTGTGGAAGCAGTGTTCGGCGTCAGCCGTGCGCATGTCGTGCTGGTCTGGGAACCGCCTTGGAACAAAAGCCGCTTGAGCGAGGCGGCGCGCTTGCAACTGGGGCTGGTCTGATGTCCGACTGGGTAAGCGTGGCTGCGCTGGCCGATTTTCCCACTGGCACACGACGAGTAATCGAAGTGGAGGGGGTGCGTGTGGCCGTGTTCCATCTGGAGGATGGTTTCTTCGCGATAGAAGATGTCTGCACCCATGATGGCGGCGAACTCGCAAGTGGGGAGCTGGCTGGCTGCGAAATCACCTGCCCGCGCCACGGCGCTCGCTTCAATCTAAAAACCGGCGCGGTGACCGCCCCGCCTGCCTATGAAGCAGTGGCGGTGCTGCCGGTCAGGGTTGCAGACGACTGGCTACAGGTGCGTGACGGTCGCTGGGATGAGTAGCGGAGTAACTCAGACAGTTTATTGGCTACTTGAGCGGAAATCCGGTGCTGACATTTCACCTTCCGCTCGTCAGAAAAGGTTTCAGTTGAAACATGTTGAGGGTGATGAACGTCTGCCGGAGGTGATACTGCGCTCGGGCGGAGCCGGACAATCCGGGCGAAGCGCCCATCACCGCCACCGGCTTGCCGGTCCAAGCGCTCTCGCCGAACGGGCGTGACGCCCAATCGATGGCGTTCTTCAGTACGCCGGGAATGGAATAGTTGTATTCCGGGGTGGCGAACACGATGGCGACCGCCGCGCGAATCTTTTGCCTGAACTCGATGACCCGTGCGACCGGCTCGGCCTCCACATCCTGATTGAACAGCGGCTTCGGCACTCAAGGAAGGGGTGGACATGAACCGGGATGAGCTCCCCGGGAAAAAATCAGATCGCAATCAGCCTGATGATCGAGCCCTTGAATGGGGTCAGCGAACAATCGCGTTCATCCGAGATTTTCCGTTAGCCAAAAAATCGTTCGACCTGAGCTTGTCGAAGGGCTGTTTGTAGTTCGACAAGCTCACCACGAACGGTTTCTGGGTGGAAAAACTGTCTAATGGAAAATCTCGGTTCATGCCATGTCGATATCCTTGCTGGCACCGACCGAAGCCTGGATGACTTCCCGTGCAATCGCCGTCTCTTGCTCCGTGCGGGTTTCCGCCACCAACACGACATGACCATCTGCGATCGCATCGCCGACCAGATCGGAAAGCCAGCCGCTCTTGTTTCCTGGGCCGGCTGTCGCGCCGGCCGCAGCCCCTAAGAAACCACCGATGCTCGCGCCCCAGCCGAGCAGCATGAGCGGCGCGACTACCGGGCTGGCGACGAACAGCGTCACGCTCGCCGCCGCCAGCGCCACGCTGCTTAGCGCGCCGATGCCAGTGCCCACCGCGGTACCGATTGCACCGTCTACCAATACGTCCTTCAACACGCCGTCGCTTTTCACTTCCTGCGCCGGGGAAGATGAAGTGGATTCGGCTGTATAGATCTGCATTCGTTCGCGCGGAAAGCCTTTCTCGACCAGCGTGGAGAGCGTGCTTTCGGCTTCGTCGCTGTGGTCAAAAAAACCCGATACGTGGTGGCAGTATTCGTTCATGTAGTTTCTCCTGAGGATGGCCCGTGCGAGACGGACGGGATACGAACGTATCCTGTGATTCCTGTTGCATCTGTTCGGTAACGAACGCAGGAAAGCCAGTGATCTGCGTGCGTTACCGAACGGAACTAAGGCCAATCTCGGGCGCATCTTGCATGCTGTCCGTCGCGTTTTGGCGCTTCGCTTGTTGTGTTCACGCAAAGATTGATCGCACTTGAGCGTGCCCGACATGGCGCTACGGGCCTCCCACCAATGCTGCATACGACTTCATGCGGCCGTGGTATGTACGGCACCGCACATTACTTCGGCATCGCATGAACGATTTATCGTCCGTCAACGCCCATACTGAACGACGGGACGAAGCGTGCGAAGCGCATGCCGCATTGGCACGCACGTCTCGTGACGCACATCAACCAGCAAGAAGCTCAGCAGACAAATGCTGCGCCACGAAGCTACTGCTGTCGGTGCGGCAGCGTACACATGGCGTGTCAACTGCCGCCTCTTATTCCTCTTATTCGTTTGTCGCCTGAACCAGCGTTCGCCAACGCACAGACCTGGCTGCGAGAAGCACATAGGCTTCATTCTAATTTTCGTTTCGTCACTCCGAGTTTTTCATGATTTCCTCCGCCTCATCCGCCTCGGCGTCTGGCGCCTACGGATTCCACTTCGAGTTCACCGGCATGGGATTCGACCAAGCCCTTACTCGCGTCACCGATGCACTCAAGGCTGAAGGCTTCGGTGTCCTCACCGAAATCGATCCGAGCCACCATGAAGGCCAAGCTCGGCGTCGAAGTTCGCCCGTATCGGATCCCGGCGCATGCAATCCGCCTCTGGCCCACTGCGCCTTGAATGCCGAGTCCATCGGCACGCTTTTCTCCCATCACTCCAGTTCATGTTCGAGAATCTTTCGTTAGCCACCAACGCCGCCGTTTTCGCAGCCGCGGCACTCGCCGTCTGGGTGGCAGGAACACGGCTCGCCCGATACGCCGACCAGATCGCCGAGAAGACCGGCCTCGGTCGCGAACTGCTGGGCATCCTGCTGTTGGGCGGGGTGACCTCGCTGCCGGAACTCGCTGTCGGCGTCTCCGCGACGATGGCCGGCGCTCCGGTCCTGTCAGTCAACGATGTGCTGGGCAGCGCCGCCATCAACGTCGTCATCCTCGCGGTGGCCGACGCGGTCTATGGCCGCGACGCGCTGACCTCGACACCCACGTCACCGGCAGTGATGCTGCAGGGGGCGCTGGGCATCCTCATGTTGTCGCTCGTGGTCGGCGCAGGCATCGCCGGCGACGTGCTGGTGTTGGGCATGGGGGCATGGAGCTGGTTGCTGTTGACATCCTTCTTCTGCGCGGTCTGGGTGATCTGGAAATCGCAGGGGACCAGTGCCTGGTTGCCCACGAAGCAGAGCCCGGCGCCCGAGTCTTCGAGCGACACCGGGACTGGCCCTGACGACGCCTCGCTGCGCACGCTCCTGTTACACACCGTCGGCGTCGGGGCGGTCATCCTCGTGGCCGGCTTCATGCTCGCGGGCAGTGCCGAGGCGCTCGCTGAAGAGACCGGGCTGGGCACGAGCTTCTTCGGCGCGGTGCTGCTCGGCTTTTCAACCTCGCTGCCGGAGTTGAGCACGGTGCTTGCGGCCGTGCGGTTGCGCCGCTACGAGATGGCGCTGGCCGACGTACTCGGTACCAACATCTTCAACGTGGTGATCATCGTCATTGTCGATGCGTTGCATCCCGGTGAGCCGGTGCTGATCGAGGCCGGGCGCTTTGCCGCCTTCAGTGCGCTGCTCGCCAGCGTGCTGACCGCGCTGTACCTGATCGGAATGATCGAGCGGCAAAACCGCACGGTGCTGCGCATGGGCATCGATTCGCTGGCCGCCCTTGTCTGCTACGGCGCCGGCGTCGTGGTGCTGTACCAGTTGCGATGATGCGGGCCACGACCGCCGTGGCAGCTTCGCACTTGATGACGGTCAGCGTCTATCCGTTGCTCGCCGACGTCGCAAAAATGCTTTCGAACACCCACATCGAAGATGCGCTGCTGCGTGACGACGTGATGGGTATTGGCTATTGCTGAGGAGAATCCAATGAATGCATCAGACGACAGGCCCATCGTTCTCATCACCGGCGCGACCGGGAATCTCGGTCGCTCACTCCGTGCGGCGCTGGGTGGCTCATACCGGATCGTCCGACTCGACCGGAAAGCAAAGGGTGCCGATTTCCCGGTGTTCGAGGCCGACTTCACGTCCGATGCCGCGGTCGAGCAGGCACTGCGCAAGTTTCGGGATGCCTTCGGCAGTCGTATCGCAAGCGTCATACATCTTGTCGCCTATTTCGATTTCACCGGCGAGGACAACCCGCTCTACCTGACTGTCAATGTCGAGGGCACGCGACGCCTTCTGCGCGCGCTGCAGTCCTTCGAGGTCGAGCAGTTCGTCTATGCGAGCACGATGCTCGTGCAC
>JBBQQT010000117.1:0-11788 GCA_038215555.1 Burkholderiales bacterium
CGATCCTGGGACTCGGCGATGGCGTCATCGTAGTGCTGATGCGCGCGCTGCAAAGGGAAATAGATTGCAGCGACGATCAATGCCAACACCGCAACAAGCAACAGCAGCGCAAGCAGACGACGATGCATGGGCGTCATTTTCATTTCGCGCCCTTCGTCGCCTTGCTGGTGGCTTTACCTTTGCCAACCTTGGCACTGGCTAACTCACGCTGCGCTGCCAGAACGTCGGCCACCACAATGGGCTTGATTGCGGCGGCCAACTGGAATCGCTCTTCGCCGCCTGGCGCCTTGACCAGCGGTGACTTGAACTGGGCATCTTCAAATAAACGTGATTTTTCGAACAGGTTGATCAAACGCGAAGAGCCATTGGTAACGCCTTGCAGACTGATTTCCTGGGCTTTGATGTCTAGCTGCTGCAACCAGGTGTTGTCTGGCAACAGTTGGCTGATGTCTTCCAGCATCGCAACCACGGGTGGCCGACCCAGTTTGGCTTCGCTTGGGTAGTTGTATTCGGCCAGCACCCGCGCCTGTTCCTGTTTCAGGCTCTCCACGCCATGCGCCCGCTGCTGTGCCTGAGCCAACGGCGCCATCAAGGCAATGGCCACTTCGCGTTTTTGCCAGAGCGGATGCAGTAGAACCGCTGCCAACAGCATCAGCGTGATACTGGCCATTGCGGCATAACCCCAATAACGCGCATTTCCCGGTTTGGGCCGTTGTTCGGGCGGCAGCAGATTGACGCAATCGCCATTGCCGGCCAGTTCGCTCTCGACCGCAATAAATTGCGGGCTGACGCCCCACGCCTTGAAACAGGCGTTCAGGTCCTCAAGTTGCTGCTTAGGCGCAACCACCAGTTCCACCTGCAAGGTCTGCCGCGCCCGATCTTCACTAATTACTCTGGCATCGAAATAGGCCTGGTCATGGGTGAAGGGGGTCTGGCGGCCAAGCTCGAAGGCCAGAACCTGGCGGAGATTTTGTGCTGCTGCCAGCGGCAATTCGAGGGGTTTGCGCAGCACTTGCGCGGCGGACAGCGCCACGCCCAACGCCGGGCGACCGGCACGGGCCCGCAACGCATCAAATGCCACCTTGTGCTCAATTGCGTGCGCGGCATCCAGCGGCAGTTGTCCAACGCTCTGTTTGCCGCCACGCGTCCAACGCCAGAAATTCAGTTGACCGTTCAGTTGCCCAAACTCCACTTGCGCCCACAGCAGCTTCGACGGCGGCCGGATGCGCGGCCGCAAGCTATCCGGCACCATGTCGGCCAATTCGCGCGTCCACCATTTCAACAGGCGCAGAATGGGGGAGGACTGAGTTTGTTTACGGTTGCGTCGCATCGCGGTTATCTGGGGGTTGCCTGAAATCGTCCGGTGAAATGTTGGCCTCTTGCCAACGCAACACGGCATAAGGGCGATTCGGTTTATTGGTCAGTTTGACGACAGCCTCATTTGCAAAGCGCGCACCATCCGCCAGGCTGACAACGGATCGCAAATTATACACTTGGGTGGCACCGCTCGCTTCGTAGGCTGCCGCCTGCGGGAAAGGCGAGGGAGTCTGTTCTTGCGCATGCATGTCTTCGCGCAGAACAAGGTAGGCATCGACGTCTTCTGCCAGAACATTCGGCAAGGCCATCAGCACCTCGCGCGGCGCCTGTCGGCTGTTGATGCCGGCCTGTTTTGAATAAACCGTCAACGCGGGCTGCATTTTGCGAAACAGTTCAGGCGTCATGCCGATCACCAGACGCATTTCTTCGACCGACTGGAACGGCGCATTGGCGGGAATGTAGTTGAGGCCGGCAGATTCATATTGATCGCGTTCAGCGCCTTGCGGACGAATCAGTTCGTCGGCATCACGCCAGTCGACGATGGCATCCAGCAACCGGTCGGCGCTGTCCGCCTCCACGCCCAGCGAAACCAGCAAGCCTTTGAGCAACGCCTCGTTCCCCGTGTTCAGATCGATGCGCGCGGCTTCATCGCGCATCGTGACCTGAATCTGCGCGCTATCCAGCGCAAACGAATACGGCAGGCTTCTGGTTTGCCAGCGTTCGGCATCGGCAGCGGGTTTGAGCGCTTCGTAAATTCCGCGCTCGATGCCCGCATCGGCAAGCAGGCGCGCCCTGGCCTGCGCAACCAGATTGCTGCTCACCAGCGTATTGCTGCGTGCCGTGTAGACAAAACTGCCGGCAATCACCGCCAGCAGCGTCATCACCCACAACACCAGCACCAGCGCAATGCCTTGCTGGGCATGAAGGTTGCCGGGCACCTGGCCCTTGATTCCCCCTGACAAAAGCTTGCGTTTCGTCACCCCAGTGAAAGCCGGAGTCCAGGTCAACGCGCTGGATTCCGGCTTGCGCCCGAATGACGGAACAATATGGTCCCTGGTGGGCTGGGGTTGCAACGAAGAATGTAGAAACAGCATAGAGATCACTCGACCTGGAGACGCGGCGCCACAACCAGATCGGGCAACTGTTCGCCGCCCACCATGACCAGCCGCATGCGCACCAGCAACGGCAAACGCTGTTTGGCGTGCCAGGTGGATTGCCAGGCGGGTTCCTGGATGTCGTCTTCGGCCCCAAAATAGTCGAACTGCACCGATTGCACCGCCTTCAACAAGGGTTTGGGCTTGACTTCATCCAGCGCGGAAAAATCATGCGCGGATGGGTCGGTCAGATGCCATTGCAATACCAGATCTTGCCCCTTCTCTCCGTCTGCAAGCTGGAGTCGAACCAGATGGTTTCCGGACAGGCCCTCGCGCGAGGCAACCGGTCCGACAAATGCGACCCAATCGTCGCCCGCATCGAAGGCAACCGACTCGGTACCGTTGTCGTTCCAGCGCAAGGGAACACTTTGCGCCAGCATGCGGCGAATCAGGTTCGTCACAACGGCGCGTTGGGAGGATGAATTGATGCGGGCTTCCGCTATATCCCAGCTTTGCGTGCCCAGGCGCAAGCCGGCGAACAGCAAGACCAGGATGAAACCAACCAGGACCATGCTGACCAGGAGTTCCAGAAGGGTAAAGCCGTTTTGTCTGGGCACGCGTCAACTCCGCGCGGCGACGCGCAAGGTCGAAAGACTGAGGCTGCGCGGCACTTTGCGTTCCTTGTCCCATTGCACAATGACCTCGACGCGCACCAGTTGCAGCGGCTGCGCGCTGGCCTCCGGCGCGACCGAATCATCCTGATATGGCGTCACCGTGACTTGCCAGTCCAGCCCGTTTTCCGTCTCGCCCCGGGTTTCGCCCCGGGTTTCGCCAATAACCAGTGGCGACTCGCGCCCCTGCGCATCAAGCAGCGACTCGGCCAGACTCAAGGCCTGGGTGTAGTTGTTGGCGGCGCCGATATTGTCCAGACCGCCAGCAAAAATGCGCATCACGACGGCCAGCGACAACGCCAGCACCAGAAAGGCAACCAGCACCTCCAACAGGGAAAAGCCCTTTGGGAGGCGCTGATTTAATCCATTTCCGTCATTCCGGCGAAAGCCGGAATTCAGTGTTTTCAATGACCTGGACCCCGGCTTTCGCCGGGGTGACGAATAAATCAGCGGTTCCTTTGCGTCACGCACTACGGGCCATCCAGAATTTCAACCTGACCGGAAAGCCAGTCGACATCGACGTAAAATTTTCGCTCGCCTTGCGCCAAGGTGATTCGGCCACCGGTGGAACTGCCATCCGGATAGAAGCGGATTGCACCGGTCTTGTCGGCAGCCACTTCCGACTCGGCCGTATACACGCTCAATTGCGACGATTGCGGCAAGGCGTAGGTCTTGGTGTCTCCCGTCAGCGAGAAACGCCGCGCTTCGACATCCACCGTCAGCGTCGCATCCTCACGCCTGACAATGGCGACACTACGGGCTTTTCTCAGCCCGGCCGCCACCTGACGGGCGGACGCCTTGAGTTCAGTGGTAGAGCCGCCGGCGGAAAAAATCGGCGGCACCAACGCATAAATCATGGCAATAAGCGCCAGTACAACCAGAATCTCGAGCAGGGTAAACCCCTGCTGCAAGCGGCTTATTGCCAATTCAGGACATCCTTGTCTTCTCCCTCACCGCCTTCACGGTTATCGGCGCCGTAACTGTAAATATCAAAGACGCCATGCTGACCAGGAGACTCAAAGTGATAGTCGTTGCCCCACGGATCTTTCGGCACCGTCTTTTTCTTGAGGTAGGGACCATTCCAGTTGGTCGCGCCGGAAGGTGCTTCGGACAGGGCCTGCAATCCCTCTTGCGAATTGGGATAACGGCCGACTTCGAGTTTGAACATGTCGAGCGCCGCACCGAATTCCTCGATCTGCAACTTGGCCGTACTCGATTTGGCACCGCCGACATGCTTCATCACCTGCGGCCCGGCAACCGCCGCCAGCAAGCCAAGGATGACCAGCACCACAAGCAGTTCGAGCAAGGTGAAACCGCGCTGGGCACGATATTGATTCATTGATTTCTCCATTGACAGATGGCGGATCAGCCCGCCAGTTCATTCACACTCAGGATGGCTGCCAGCAACGACATGATGATGGCGCCGATGATCAGTCCCAATCCCAGGATCAAGGCCGGTTCAAGCAGGCTCAACGTGCGTTTCACCGCTGATTTGACTTCCTGGTCGAAGACATCGGCAACCTGGATCAGCATCTCGGACAGTCGGCCGGTTTCTTCGCCGACCATGACCATGTGCACCCCCAGACGGGGAAACACCTCGGCCTCCATCAGCGGCTTCCCCAGACCCTTGCCTTCTCGCAACTTGGTCGCAACGTCATCGAGCCGCTCGGCCATGACGCTGTTGGTCAGGGTCTCCTTGACGATAGACAACGCAGGCAACAGGGACACTCCGTTGTCGATCAAGGTTCCCAACGTACGTGAAAAACGCGCCATCTCGATCTTGGCGACCAGATCGCCGATCAGCGGCAGCGCCAGAAAACGTTCATCCCAGGTGTAGCGGCTTTCGGGGTTGGCCATCTGACGCTGGAACAGCGCATACAGCGCCAACCCGCCGCCAATCAACGCCCACCACCAGGTCTTGAAGAATTCACCGGAGGCAACCACGATCTGGGTGGCCAACGGCAGCGCCTTGCCCGATTCCTCAAACATCTGGGTGAACTGCGGCACCACAAAAATCAGCAGCACGACCACCGAAACCACCGCCACCATGATCAGGATGGTCGGGTAGACCAGCGCCGACTTCACCGTTTCGCGCAGTTCCTTGGCACGTTCCATGAACTCGGTCAGGCGCAGCATCACCACTTCCAGGGCGCCGCCCGCCTCGCCGGCGCGAATCATGTTCAGATAGAAGCGCGAAAACACGCCCTTCTGGGCTTCCAGCGCGCCATACAACGAAGCGCCGCCGCGCACGTCCTGGCGCACTTCATTGAGGATGTCGGCCACTTCATCGTTGGCGGAAAGGTTGATGACAATTTCCAGCGCGCGATCCAGCGGCAGGCCGGCGCGCAATAGTGTGGCAATTTCGCGGGTCAGCATCGCGATATCGTCCTGACTGACGCGGGCACGTCCGAAACCACTCAGCCAGCCACCGCCCGCTGCCGATGCCTCCTCGACCGCCAGGACCATGAAGTTCTGCGCTTGCAGATTCTCCGCCACGGCCTGCGCCGAGCGCGCCTCCATGTCGCCCTCCAGCATGCCGCCCTGCGTGTCTGCCGCCTTGTAATGAAACAGCGGCATCTCAGTCTTCCCGCGTCACACGCAACACTTCATCGAGGGTGACGATGCCGGCCAGCACCTTGCGCAGCCCGTCCTCGTACAACGTCTGCATCCCCTCCTTGATGGCCTGACGGCGAATGTCGCCGGACACGGCATGGCGCATGATCAGGCTGCGGATGGTGTCGGTCATCGGCAACATCTCCATGATGCCAAGGCGGCCGGTGTAGCCGGTGCCGCCGCAGGCCTCGCAGCCCACCGGCCGGTACAGCACGATGGGATGATCGCCGGCATACTTTTTCAGATCGAATTCCGCCACCACCTCCGGCAATGGTTCGTAGGCCTCGCAACAGTTGCGGCACAGCGAGCGCACCAGACGTTGCGCCAGGATGCCGTTGACCGTTGACGTAAGCAGGTAGTCTTCCACGCCCATGTCGAGCAGGCGGTTGACCGTGCTGGGCGCATCGTTGGTATGCAGCGTGGAAATCACCATGTGGCCGGTGAGCGCCGACTGCACCGCAATCTGCGCCGTTTCCAGGTCACGAATTTCGCCGATCATGATCACGTCCGGGTCCTGCCGCACGATGGAACGCAGCGCATTGGCGAAAGTCAGCCCGATCTGCGGCTTGACCTGGATCTGGTTGACACCCTCCATCTGGTATTCCACTGGGTCTTCCACCGTCAGAATCTTGACGTCCGGCTTGTTCAGCAATTGCAGCGCGGTATACAGCGTCGTGGTCTTGCCGCTGCCGGTCGGTCCGGTGACCAGCACGATGCCATGCGGCTGCATCAGCGCATCGAGAAAAAGCTTCAGCGTCGCCGGATCAAAACCCAGCGTATCGAAGTTGAGCGGCACGCCGCCCTTGTCCAGCACCCGCATCACCACGCTCTCGCCATGCATGGTCGGCACGGTGGAAACGCGCAGATCGATTTCCTTGTTTTTCGCTCTTAGTTTGATGCGGCCGTCCTGCGGCAAACGGCGCTCGGCAATGTCCAGATTAGCCATGATCTTGATCCGCGAAATCACCGCAGCCGACAAACGACGCGGCGGCGATTCCACCTCCTGCATCACGCCATCGACCCGAAAGCGCACGATCAACCGGCTTTCGAACGGCTCAATGTGGATGTCCGAAGCGCGGGCGTCGAGTGCGCGTTCCATGATCAGGCTGACCACACGGATCACCGGCGCCTCGCTGGCCAGGTCTTTCAGGTGCTGGACATCGCTGCTTTCTTCCAGATCGACCGGCCCTTCCGACTCGCCGACGATCTGGCCGATGCTGCTGCGGCCGGCCACATACAGACGTTCGTAAGCCGCCTCGATCTCGCCCGGCAGACCCAGCATCACGCTGACCTCACGGCCGCTGACCAGTTTGAAGGCATCGATCACGTACCGATCCAGCGGATCGGCCATCACCAATACCAGGCGATCGCTGTCCTCGCGCACCGGCAGCGCCCGTGCGCCCTCAAGGAAACGCGTGGAAATCCGTTCCTCGAAGATCGGCAAAGCGGGATAGTTCTCAGCCACCGCCAGCGACAGGCCGAGCTGCGCCGACAACGCCTGATAAAGAACGAGTTCAGAAACCCAGCCCTGCCTTACAAGAATAGCGCCGATGCGCTCTGAGCCGCTCCCATCCTTCTGAAGCTTGAGCGCGACAAGCAAGTCGGCACGCACCACATCCCCGCCCGCGACCAGAATTTCACCGATGAGTTTTTTGGACAAAACAGGCTTTCTCACGACAACAACGCATCATTATATTTAATTAGCTCATCGAAAATGGAGAGATAACGAACGTCACGGCAAATTTGTTCTAACGATATGTCGTTGATTTACCGTCATTGATGAAGCGACTAAGCGATGACTAAGCCGCCAAAAAACAGCGGCTAAGTCCCTGCTTATCCGGCGGATGTAAGCCGGAATCCAGTTCGCTCATCAAGCCGGGGGTTAACTGTTTGATTGGATTTACGCTTCTGGATGCCGGCTAATTTTCATGACGTGTGTCGTCACTCCAAATCATGAAACCGTTCGACAAGCTCACGACTCAGGGCGAACGGGACTGTGTGTTTCACGTTAAACCTTAATCCTGAATCCCGCAGTTGATCGCGTCGTAGGAGCGTCCGCTTGCGGCGCGAACGTGGTGGGATCGGCCCGCAAGCGGTGCCTCCTACCGCTTTGCTACCTCACCCGATGGGGGCATGGAAAAAACCGGCCACTCGCCAGTATTCACGCGGCTTATCAGAGATGAATCTATGGTCAACTGAGGTTTCCAGGTTAATTCCTCTGTTGACGGATTAAATCGTTACGTATCAAAGCATTGCGCGTGACCTGATAGGGGTGCGAATTTATTCGCACATAACGCATTGATTATGCAAATAAATTCGCACCTACATGGGTTCCAACTAAGGTTTCCAGGTTAAATGCACGCCGGAATGACGATATTTTGGTTAGAACAAATTTACCATGGCAAGCAACCCTACAAGTCGGCGTTCCAGCCAGATTTGTCGCGTGATTCAGACAGCGCAATACGCTGGTTAAGACGACGCACATCTCGCTTCAGTTGGGTAAGTGCGATGTCGGTAAAGAGCGCACGCAGGACAAGCACGACGATAGCGGCCAAAAACAATAAAGCCGGCGAGTAGGCAATACCGACTGCCTGACCGAGGAGGTCGATCATGCCGGGCCATATCCCAAAAACCAGCGAGATAATAGCGACAGAAGTCCAGAACAGTCCTTGCCGCAAGTGAATGTGATCACGCCGAATCAGCGTGAGGATCGTTAACGCGAGGCCGATTCCGAGCACAGTCGCAACCAAATGATATTCCTTCATGATTTTCCGGATTTCACGTTCCAACGAGCCAGACACAACAAACTGGTTTCAGCCATATAGCGGAAAACACTCCACCAGGAATAAAAAATCCTCGACGCGCCGTATTGTCGAGGGTTCATCGCCACCGGCACTTCCCTTACCCGCAGACCCGCGCGATGCAACAACAACAACACGCCAATGTCCTGGTAATCAAGCAAAGTCGCCTCCTCTCGCGCAAGAAGATTGCAGGCTTTGGCGTTATAGAAGCGAAAGCCGGAAGTCAGATCTTCAAAAGCAAAACCGGTGAGAAAACGAAAATAGCGCCACGCCTGACGCCGCATAAAACTGCCTCGCGCCGGACATGCACCAATAACCACGTCAGCCCCTGCCTCGGCGGCGGCCAGCAGACTGGCAAGTTCAGCCGGCTCGTGCTGACCATCGGCATCCATCGTCAAAACACCGGCATAACCCTCACGCACAGCATGACGAATTCCAGTCTGCATAGCGCCCCAGGCACCCTGTCGCAGGGGCGCCTGAAGTACCGTCGCACCCGCTGCTGCGGCCAGGCGGGCAGTATCATCGCTGCTGCCATCGTCCACCACCAGAATATCAGCGCATCCGAGCGCAAGCACCTGGGCAACCACTTCAGAGATACTGGCGGCCTCGTCCAGCGCGGGAATAACAACCAACAACTTGTCGCATTGCGGCATCTCGGCCGCCGGCCGATCCTGGATCAGACCTACCCGAGCATACAAACGACGTAGTTGGCGCGCGGACCTGGCAATGTCGAATTCAGCAAAAAAACGCTGTTGCCCACATCGCCCCAGACGATTCCGCAATGACGCATCCAGCTGCAACCCGGCCAGCGCTGCGCCCAGTTTGGCGGCATCATCAGGCGGTGCAAGGACTGCGTTTTCATTTTCCCGCGCGACCCAATTGACACCGCTGCCGAGCAAGCGACTGGCGACAATCGGCTTGGCATAACGCATGGCTTCCATCAGAACGATGCCGAACGCCTCGGTACGCTCACGCGAGGGCAGACAGTAAACCTCGCACGAAGCCAGCAAGCGCAAGCAAGACGCATCGTCAGCCTGGCCCAACAAGCGGATATGCGCTGGACGGCCAAATCCATCGAGCAGGCGTTCAAGACGCGACCGCTCCTCGCCCTCGCCAACGATGACCAGATCAATGCCCTTCATTTCGGCCACCGCCTGGATCAAGGTATCAAAACCCTTGTAATAGGTAAGCCGGCCTATCGCCAGCACGCGCAAACCGTCGCCGCGCCAGTCGGAACCTGACGAGCCATCCAGCACACCGGGCAAGCGATCCGGATCGACGCCAAGTGGAATCGCCAGCGCTTTGAATCGCCACGGCTGCAGCGGCAGGCTGGCCTCCAGATAAGCCTCGGAGGTCGCGACGATAGCCTCCGCTCGCTCCAGAACTGCGCGCTCGAATATCCGGTAAAACGGGTAGGCCAGCCGCATCGACCAGGGAAACCGGCCGGTTTCGACATCCGCATGCCAGTGCACCACCCAGGGTAGACGCCTCGCCGACGGCAACACCAGCGCGGTGAATGCACTCAGATTCGGCAGATGCAGATGCAAAACCTCAGGTTGGTAGCGCCTTATTGCGCGCTTCAACCAGAATAGAAATGCAGGGCTGATCGGAGCGAACATCAAACTGAACCAGACCGGACAGCGCATCAGCCAAGGCGGATCTTGAAGAGGCCCAGCCCCTTTATCGGCGTGACACAGCACAGCCGGCACATCGCCTGCTATCTGCTGCGCCCGCACGAGATCCCCCAGATAACGCTCCATACCGCCATGAACTGGCGGGAAGAACTTACCAATATGGAGAATACGCATGACCGAGCAGATGCAACTCAGGCCAGGGGTTATGGCATCGCCCGAATGCGGGAACGCCATTCTGTCAGCATGGGATTTTCTGGTGAACGGCGGATAGCATTTTCGATATCAGTGAGGGCGTCGGTTTTCCTGCGTAATCCATGATTAGCCAAGGCACGGCCGTAGAAAACCTGTTCATCCGGAAATTCCGCGATCAGCTGATTGAAAATAGCGTAAGAGCGTTCGAAATCACGCTTGATCACCAGCGCCATACCCAGATCAGTTCGCGCCTTGACATGACGAGGATCGAGTTTAAGTGCGGCTTCCAGATCCACTACCGCAGCATCCACTTGCCCCATTTCCATTTTTACCCGCCCCCTCAGCGCCAACACAGCTTCCCGCGAAGGCACGACGGGGTTTTCTGTCAACGCAATTTCAAATTCGGCAAGCGCCTCCGCTTTCCGGCCAGTCGCATGCAGCGCGGCGCCCCGCTGATACCGAATGCCAGGAAAGTCATAACCCTGTTGTTGCGCTTTTTCATAAGCCTCCAGCGCTTCCGTATAACGGCCAGCCATAAAGTACAAGGATCCCATATTGAACATCCCCATCCCTCTGTCACCGAGCGTGGACGAAACACGAAAATCATTGAACGCGTCGTTCAAGCGTTCCTGATCAAGATAGGCATCGCCTCGATTCAAATAGGGAAACCATCTTCCAACCGCCCGTTCATCATCAGGAAGCTTGGCAATAGCATCACTCCACACCCGTTCCGGACTTGACAGCGAATGCACCCGATCTACTCCTTGCCACACAAAAAGCGCAGCCAGACCCAGACCAAGCGGCCACAGATAACGGTTGGAAACGTCATGAAACAGGAAAAAAACCAACCCGGGAACGCCAATTGCCCACAAATAACTCCGGTAAAGCACAAAAGGATCCTGCACCCAAACTGTCGCAAACTCAGTCACGAACAAAAGGGCAGGAAGCAGCACCGAAACCCCCAGCAGAGCACGCCAGTCGCGATAACGGATGATCAAGGAAAAACCAACGACCAGAACAGCCAGATACCCCACTACGCCAAGCACTTGAGGAAAAGTCAACAGACTGACTGGAAAAGGCGGGCGCAAATCGATGGACATCCATCCCGCATAAGGCATCAACCAGTGCAGTCCGTATTTAAAGAAAGACCAAGTCTGGTTGATGATGCTGAGTGGATAAGCGTTGCGCTCGACATCCGGCCCCAGCGCGGCCAATTGCGCCAGGAAAATCCTCGAAAACGTATCAAAGGGAGTGCCAATGATCTCGCCATACTTCAGCGCCAACACAGCTGCAACGCTGCCCACCAGTACCGCACCGACACCACCAATCAGTAACAGTCTGCTAAAAGAGGGCCTCGCGACCAATATATAGACAGGCAAAACCGCAAGCGGAGCCATGATGGCGTGCTCCTTCGACATCACGGCCAGCACATAACAAACCAGCGCAGCCAGAAATGTACCCATACC
>JBBQQT010000118.1:0-11653 GCA_038215555.1 Burkholderiales bacterium
GCTGCGGCGTGAGCAGTCTGTGCCGTTGCTGAAATCGATGCAGGATTGGTTGCTGAAGACGCGGGTGAACGTGGCCAACGGCGGCGGCACCGCCAAGGCGATGGAGTACAGCCTGAGACGCTGGACGGCTTTGAGCCGGTACGCCCTGGATGGGCGTTTGCCGATAGACAACAATCCGGTGGAGAACGTGATTCGCCCTATCGCGATCGGGAAAAAGAACTGGCTCTTTACCGGTTCGGAACGTGCGGGCAAACGTGCGGCTGCCATTCAGAGCCTGCTGGCCACGGCCAAACTCAACGGTCTCGATCCGGCGGCTTGGCTGCGTGAAACACTGACCCAATGACCCACGTGCCTGAATAGCCAGATCGATTCGTTGCTGCCGCTGCGCGCTGAGCAGGTAAAGGAAATCAATACGCACGTATAGGTGGGACGGTTGGACGCTTACGTCGTAGGAGCGCCCGTTTGCGGCGCGAACGGGGTGGGATCGGCCCGCAAGCGGTGCCTCCTACCGCTTTGCTACCTCACCCGATGGGGGCATGGAAAAACCGGCCACTCGCCCGTATTCACGCGGCTTACCAGAGATGAATCTATGGTCAACTGAGGTTTCCAGGTTCAAGGTTAAAGGGCCGGATCAATAGGTTCATTTCTCACACCAGAAAGCCATCTTCGCTGCACTGGTTGCAGTACCCCATGCGCACCAGGAAATCGTCGAACTCCAGGCCGATGTCGGCTTGCAGACGGTCGGCGCGGCCGGACAGGTAGGCAAACGTGGCATCCGGAAACGGTGTGCGGAAGGCAAACACGATGATGTTGCCTTTGGTCTCCGAGGGCAGTTGCATGGCGTGTCCGCCGAAGGCTTGCGCCAGGTGGCTGAAAGACAACGGATAGTCCGGGTCTGAACCCCACAGATTGAAGACGCCGACGCCGCCGGGACGCAGCATGGCGTGGCAGGCCTGATAAAACGCCGGAGTCACCAGTGCATCGACGACGCGCTCGGCATCGTAGCCGTCGACCAGCAACACATCCTGACTGTCCGGATGGTCGCGCACGAAATCGACGCCGTCGCCGGCGATTACGCGCAGACGTTCGTCATCGGTGGGGAGTTCGAACCAGGTCCGCGCTGCGGCGATGACTTCGGGGTGGATTTCCACCGCGGCAATCCGGCTTGCGGGCAAATGGCGATGAATGAATTTGGCGAGCGAGCCACCGCCCAGTCCGATCAGGGCGATGTTGGGTGCTTGCCTCTTGAACAGCAGAAAACCCATCATCGAACGGGTGTATTCCAGTTCCAGTTGATGCGGCGCGCTGAGACGCATGGCGCTTTGCACTGCGGTGCCGCCCAGATGCAGGAAGCGGATACCGTCGTTTTCACTGATCTGCACCGGGGCGAGCGCGTTGTCTGGCGGAGGGTATGGCCTATGCGATGGCGGATTCATGGGCATCGTGACGAGAAGATGGCGCGCCGGGTCAGTCCTGCCAAGCTGCTGACTATGTTCTGCAACGCTCCGCAATTTCATCTTCAAACTCGCGCAGGCCTTCTTTGCTGATGCCGATTTCATTCAGCGCCGATGTTTCCTGCGCTTCCCAGTCGCTATCGTCCTTCATGGATTGCAGGTTGTAGATGTGTTGCGCGGTTTGCAGGATGGCGACCAAAGTCGCGGATTTGTCGTTGACGTTGATCGCGTCGTGATGCCAGCGCACGGCCTGGCAAACGTAGTCCGGCAGTTTCCAGTGGCGCGCCGCCATGTAACCGACGACCGAGTGGTCGGTATCGAAACGTTTGTCTTCACTTGGCACTTTCGGCCAGACGTGGCCATTGGCGGTGATGAAGGCGTATTCGTATTTTTCGATGTGCTGAATCAGGATTGGCACGCCGCAGTCCATGAACATCCCGGCCAACTTGGCGTGCTCGGGATACAGATTGCAGGCGGTGCGTTGTTTCCAGGCGATGGTTGCGGCATAAGCGGCGATGTCGTTGGCGCGATCCCAGAACCAGGGATAGAACTTGGAATCGCCATAGATGGCTTTCTCCAGCGAAAGGCCTTTCACCAGTTCGGTGACCGTCGTCAGGCCAACCAGCGAGATCGCCTGGGCGACCGTTTCGGGTGGTCGCCGCAAGCCGTAGATCGGTTTCGCCAGCATGCGGTAGAGGCTGGCGGTGAGGCCGGCATCGGTTTGAATGACCTGGCTGATGTCTTCCATGCTGGCATTGGGCATCTCCAGCAGTCGCATGAGTTGATCGAGCAACGGCGGCGGGGAGGGAATCCGTACCGCCATTTTCAATGCCGGATCGGTGAATTCCTGGTGTGCCGCAACTTTTGCCGCTGCGGCAGTCTGTTTTTTCAATGCCATGGTTCGTTCCGCTTGTCTTTGAAGGTGGCGGCTGGTTTTCTTAGCCCGTTAAGCCGCAAGATTTGATTGCACAAGACAGAACGGGGCTGCCGGGGCAAATCTTACCTCCCCCCAGCGAATTGCTGACAGGGCAAAAGGGATTAGCGGAGAGAAGATATAAGAAGAGAGAAGCGGCGTGCAAAAGCAAAACCGGCCGTGGCGGCCGGTGTTGCGGATGACCAAGGTTTGGCCAAGGTTCAGGAAGACATCGCTGGTGTCGGGCAGGCCTGGTTGTTCTGGTTCCACGGCGCCTTCGCCAGCATCATCGCCATGCCGCAATTGTTGGTGATGCCGGCGTAGATCATGCCGGCGCCCATGGCAGCGACGATGGCCAGGCCGAGCGGCTGGCCGGCCATGACGATGCCGGCGCCGAGCAGGGACATGCCGCCGACGATGACGCGTACCTGCTGTTCCAGGCCAAGGACTTTCTTGCCTTTCAGCACCGGCAACTTGGCGTCGATCCAGGCGTCGGTGCCGCCTTCGACCTGCGCCATGTTGCTGAAGCCGGCACCAGCCAGTTTTTCCATCGCCTTCTGGGCGCGGATACCGGATTTGCAGATGAAGTACACCGTGTTGCCACTGCAGTAGGCGAGAGAGCTCGGGTCGAGCGTGTCGAGCGGAATGTTGGTCGCGCCCTTGGCATGGCTGGCGCCGAATTCGGCCGGGGTGCGAACATCGATCAGATTGACAACGCCTTGCTGCTGCATGTTGGCGAGAATGGAAGCGCTAATGGTCTGCATGATGTGTCTCCAGTTCAGTTGATGTTTTGGATCAAAGCCTGCCGCCAACCAGGTTGGCGGGTACGGCGATGTCGATCAGGCGCGGCTTGGGCAAATCCAGGCCGTTCATGATGGCGACGAACTCTTCCTTGTTCTTGCCGGCCAGACGTGGGTTGAGCGACTTTTCTTCGCCAATCGAGCTGACCCGGCGGCCGTTGTAGTCGTGCCCGGGGTAGACCAGGGTTTCATCGGCCAGCTTGAACAGTTTTTCGGTGATGCTGAAGTACAGCGTGTCAGCATCGCCGGCCTGAAAATCGGTCCGGCCGCAGCCGCCGATCAGCAGCGCGTCGCCGGTGAATACGCGGTCGCGCCATTGATACGAGACGCTGCCGTGGGTGTGGCCGGGGGTGCCGATAACGCGCAGCACTTCGTTGCCGAAGCGGAGTTCGTCACCGTCATTCAACTGATGATCGAAGCCGCTCGCGTTGCAACCGTCGCCGACCGCCGATTGCGCGCCGGTGTTGGCGCGCAGCGCATTGGCGCCGGTGACGTGGTCGGCATGGACATGGGTATCGAGCACCCAGGACAGCTTCAGATCATGTTCACGCAGCACCGCCAGATCGCGGTCGAGTTGCTCGAAAACCGGGTCGATCAGAACCGCTTGACGGGTTTCGCCATCGGCCAATAGATAGGTGTAGGTGCAGGAAGTCGCATCGAAAAGTTGTTTGAACAGCATGGTGTTGTCTCCTTACATTCAATGATCGAAGGTTCTTTCAAACCGTTTCCGGGAGGTCTCGCCGCGCTTTGTTTGCGTTGGCTCAACCGATGGCCTGCATGCTACGGAGACAGTGGAATGAAATATGCGACGTTGGTCGCACAAAATCAGAAATTGCTGATGTTCGAGCTGTGCGGCGGCTTTTGCCTTGCCTATACCCTACGAAAGCCGGCAGGTTGATTCATCTGGACCGGGCTCAGCGCGTCTTTTCGATGGTAACGTCGCGTTTCAAATTTCTGCAGAGGAAGAGGCCTATGCAAGACATGCGCGCACTCGTGGTGGATGACTCGAAAGTCGGCCGTCTGACCATGATGAAGAAGCTGGAGGCGATCGGCGTCAAGGTTGATCTGGCGGAGTCGGGCCAGCATGCCCTGGATTACCTTGCCCAGCACCGGCCCGACATGATCTTCATGGACCACATGATGCCGGAGATGGATGGCTTCGAAGTGACCCGGCGGATCAAGGCGTCACCCGTCACCCGGGATATCCCTGTCATTGTTGTCAGCGGCAACGACGAGGCCACCTTCGTCCAGGAGGCCCGCGCGGCCGGAGCCATCGACGCCATCACCAAGCCGCCGGCCACCGGCGTGCTGGAAAACCTCCTCGCCTCGCTGCGGAAGTTGAGTGCACAAGCACCTGCCGCCGTGGTTGCTCCTGTGGTTGCCGAAGCGCCGCAGCCGGCGGTGATCAAGCCGGCGGCGTCCATCGACATGGCTTCGGTGCATGCCTTGGTGGAGCGTGTGGTGGGCGCGGCCGTAATGCCGTTGCACGACGATTTCATGGCCGAGATTGGCCATCACCTGGAAGCGGAATCCGGGAATCAGCGCAAGAAGCTGGTGGAATGGGGCGAGCGGCTGAATCAGCAGTCCGCGACCATGGAAGAACTCAGGCGCGGTATGGCGGATGCGGAAACGCTGGGCAACCGCTTGCAGGCACTGGAACAACGGTTCCTTCCCCTGGAAGCCGAAGCGGCCAGGCCGCAGCCGGATTTCGATGCTTTACGGGCGGACATCGAGCAGCGGTTTACCGCGCGTTTGGCTGAGTCTGATGCCAGGACCGATGCCAGGATCGATGCCAGGACCGATGCCAGGATCGATGGATTGACGCCAGAGTTGGAAAGCCTGCGCCGAGGTCTCCATGATGTGCAGGCCAGGCTGGACCAACACGCTGCCCAGGCCGAGCAAAAGTCCAGCGAATGGAGAAGTGAATGGGGTCGCCGCCTGGATACGCTTGCAGCCGACCTGGCGCACGTTTCGCAGGATGTGCAATCGATCCGATCGACGCAGGCGGGGTATGAACAACGCATTGAACAACGCATTGATCAAAGCATCGCGCAGCTGCGTGAAACGCTGAGTGCGGCCGAGCAAGTCGCCGCTGCCGTGCCGGAGGGGGTCAGCGAAGGGGGTGTTTCCGTGGCAAGCGCAGACATACAGGCCATGCCGGCCGAGCTGGATGAGCTGCGCGACCGCCTGAGTGAATCGCGGTTGCAGCAGCTGGTCGCGGAAACCGTCAGCAACCTCCAGCCTGCTGTGGATACACAACGCGTTGTCGCGGAAGCGTCTGCGCCACCGTCTGAGCCACCGTTTGTGCCACCGTTTGTGCCACCGTCTGCCAGCGAGAACCTGCAAGCCGAACTGGTTCAGTTGCGGAACAAAGTGAAAACCTTGACCGTCGCCACCGCCGTTGGCGGAGCGCTATTGCTGGCGGCGATCGGCATCGCTGTTTTCGGAGGGTGAGCGATGCTCACCCCTGCCGTTCCGACAACTTCTTAAGCCCTTCGGCATTCAGCACGCGAATGCGTTCGCGGCCGAGGCTGACCAGTTCGCGTTGTTCGAAGTTCTTCAGCAGGCGGCCGACGATGTCGCGCACGGTGCCGAGGCGGTCGGCGAGTTTGGCGTGCGAGGTTTTCAGTTCGGGCGCTTCTTCCAGCAGCAGCGCAGCGAGGCGTTGATCCAGCTTCTGGAAGGCGATGGCGTCGACCAGCAGCATCAGGTCGGCGAGGCGCTGGCTGAACTGGCTGAACACGAATTCGCGGAAGGCTTCGTTGCGCGCCAGCAGTTGTTTGAAGGTGGATGGCTGGATGGTCAGCATCATCAGGTCGGTCTGCGCGATGGCGGTGGCCGAGTAGTTCGCCTTGCCCAGCATGCAGCTCGATGAAATCAGGCAACTGCCGCCCGGTTGCAGCCGGTAAAGCTCGACTTCGCGGCCGTTGCTGCCGAGTTTGACGACCCGGATCGAGCCGGCCAGCAGCATCGAAAAGCCCATGCACGGGCTGTTGGTGTTGAATGGCGTCGCGCCTTTGGCGACGCGCCGCACATGCGCCGCCCGCATCGCTTCTTCCAGGTCTTCCGGCGGCAGGGTTTTGAAGATGTCGAACTGGGTCAGCAATTCCTTGCGGATGTCGATCTTGATCTCCGCCAACTCCGCCGCCTCAGCCAATTGTTTGCGCGCCGGCATCTCAGGCCGCTCCCGCCGGCGTGGCGTAGTTGTCGAGCAGCATGACGTAGCCTTCGCGGGTCAGCGCCGAGGTATCGGTCCAGGTTTTTTGGCTCAGCCTGCCGCGAAAATCGGTCAGCGTGGCGAAGTTTTTTTCTTCCATCCAGGCGCTGATGCCAGCCAGGATTTCGCTCAGCCGGTCCGGCCCATGTTGCAGCAACGCGCTGGTCAGGTGCACCACATCGGCGCCGGAGAGCAGCATCTTGACGCTGTCCTGCCAAGTGTAGACGCCGCCGCTGGCCGCCAGTTTCAGGCCGACGCGGCCATACAGTAGTGAAATCCAGCGCATCGCCAGCAGGCGTTCGTTCGGCCCGGAGAGCAGGTGCTGGTCGGTTGGCGACAGGGTGTCGAGGTCGATATCGGGCTGGAAGAAGCGGTTGAACAGCACCACCGCGCCGGCACCATTGGCTTCCAGTTTTTGCAGGAACGAGGGGAGTGCGCAGAAATAAGGCGTCACCTTCATCGTGATCGGCAACGAGACCGCCTCGCGCAGCGACTTGAGCAGGTAGATAAAGCGGCCCTCGATGCTTTCCGGCGTCTGCGCCGCATCGGCGGCGATGTAATAGACGTTGAGTTCGAGCGCGTCGGCGCCGGCCTGTTCCAGTTGCCGCCCAACCGCCACCCAATCGGTCATGCCGACGCCATTCAACGAGGCGATGACCGGGATTTCCAGCGCTGATTTGAGTGCCTCAATCTGTTCCAGATACAGATCAAGTCCGCTGCGATAGCGGAAATTCTGCCCATGCATGCCGGCCGCCGCGGCCTGGGCGATGGCCTGATCGATCAGACGGCGCTCCATGTCGACGGCATCGCTGCGCAGGTCTTCCTCGAACAGCGAATACATCACCAACGCCGCCGCGCCGGCATCTTCCAGCGCGCGCGCCGAATCGACGTTGCGCGATAGTGGCGAGGCGGACGGCACCAGCGGGTTTTTCAGTTTGAGGCCGAGGTACTCGGTGGTCAGGTCAACCATGTCGGGGCTCCGTCGGATAGACGCAATAGACGCAAATTTTAGGCATGTGATTCATAACGATGAAATGCATTGCACAGTGATCTGTAGGTGCGAATTTATTCGCACAATCAATGCTTCAAGTGCGAATAAATTCGCACCTACACGCATTTCAACTGTGCTTGTTCGGTTCATGAATAAGCCGGCAGTGTGGTCAGGCGCGCGTCATCGATCGGAATGCCGATCGCGAAGTGATAAACCACCTGATAGCGGGTGTTTTCCTCACCCAACCCCAAACCAAGTACTTCATGCACCGCGTCGTCGAAGAAACAGCCGATGCCGGTGCCGCGCCAGCCGGCGGCTTCCGCTTCCAGCGTCAGACAGTGGCCGAGCATGCCGGCTTCCCAGTGCAGATGCCGCCAGGCGGTCGGGTTGGCCTGGATCGGTGCGTCGAATTCAGCGATGAACATCACCGCGAAGGCGCTCTGCGAGGCGATGTCCTGATGGCAGGACAGCGTGCGCGCGGTGCGCTCGACCTTCGCCGCCATTAATTGATACAGCGGCAGTTCGGTGTCGGCCAGCCTCCAGGTGAACAGGTCCGGCAGGGTCTGTTTCAAGTCCGCCAGCGCCGCAGTGGAACGCGGCAGCGCGTACAAACCGGGTTGCATGCCTTCGACGCGATGCACCAGCAGTACCGGATGCACGCGCGGCGCATGCGGCCACAAACGCCAGACCGGCGCACCACCCGGCAGCATGGCGGCCAACAGGCGGCGAAAAACAGCGTGCGGCATGACGCTGACGCCATCGAATGCCTGCGCACTGCGGCGTTGCAGGATGACCTGGGTAGCGGCGGTCTCGGCAAGTGAAGCAACCTGCGTCGCGGCGGATGCGTCCGCACGCGAACCCCACGGCAATCCACCGCGCGTTGCCACCGCCACTTCCTCGATCATCGGCCAGTCATACATCGGCTTCGGGTCGAGCAAGCCGGGCTGGCCGGCCCAGTGCGTCCAGGCCGGCGGCAACGCTGTTGACCCCGCCACGTCGGGCTGCAAGGCCACGATGACTTCCGCTTCTTCCGCTTCGACGCCGGCAAAATCCGCTGCCCGATCCACCCCCAGGCGCGCGGCCGTCTCGGCCGGCGACAGGTTCAGCAGGCGCGCTGACCAGCCATGCAACGCGGCGGCGTAGGCCAGCGCGGCGAGGACATGGCCCATGTCGAGCTGGCAATAACGGAACGCGCGCTCGCCGTATTTCCAGGCTTCGCGCCAGGCGATCGAGCTGTAACCGAGCCAGACGGTGGGCATCTCCGGCGGCGCTGCATCCAACCAGGCACGTCTTTCCAGGCTGTGATCGAACGGCTGATAGTGATGCAGGCCATCCGCCAGACCCGGCACGCCGGCGCTGATCAGCCAGGTTTCGGTGGGGTGCAGATTGCCGGATGACGGATGCGCGCGCAGCGACCAGCGGCTCGCGCCATATTGCTTCCAGGCGGTGATGCCGGCGCACAGACGCAGCAAGGAACCCAGGCTGGCCGGAGTGAAATCCTGCGCCGGGCGCGCTTGATCGAGTTGCGGCCAGGCGATGTCCGCCATCTGAATCTCGCGCGGCAAAAGCTGCTTCGCGGCCTCGGCCCAATGCCGGAAGGCCGCCGGCTGGGCGTCCCAATCGAGCCCGGCCGGGCCGTTGGCGTAGCGCGCCAGATGATGTTTGGTGCGGGCGTGATAGGCCAGCGTGGTGGCGATCGGGTCGGTCATAGCTGCGCTCGCGGAAGAGGGTTCAAGGTTAAAGATTCAAGCCAATATGGGGGGCGGTTTTCGTGTTGGCAATCGTATCGATTGAATTAAGCACTGGCACCCAGGAGTGCACGCGTCGACAATTCGGCTAAATTTTTCTAACCAATAAAAACCCGTCCTGATGTCATCTGCTGTCCTCAAACAACCCCTCGCCATGAACCTGAGACCCCGCTTCCTGCAACAGTTTGATCAAGCCATGCAGGACATGGCGCGGGGCGAAACCGCCGCGCCTCTGTCGAGCCGCAGCAGCTCGGGTGAAATCGCGCGTCTGATCGAACACTTCCTGCGTCTGGCGCGCATCCAGCAGAAAATCCGGCCGCAACTGTTATCGCAGCTGGGCCGATGGCGTCGCCAGAACAGCGCTCGGCAAGGCGCTTGAGTAACCCGACCAATAGCGATCGCGCAACGCAAGCACGACCCGCACCACAACCCGCAACCACGACCCGAGACAGGATTCAAAACCATGCCCAATGCCAAGCTTGCAGCAACGTCAGGTCAGACCCCTGCCGGTCAGACAGCAGAAACCGCCACCACTGTAAACATTCGCACCGGACAAACGGTTGCGGCGTTGAAGCGGGCATTCCTCGATAACCTGTTCTATAGCCAGGGCCGTTTTCTGGAAGTGGCGAAGCCGAACGATCTCTACCAGGCGCTGGCGCATACTGTGCGCGATCATTTGCTGCATCGCTGGGTCAACACGGTGCAGACCTACGCCAAATCAAACTGTCGCACGGTTTGCTACCTGTCCGCCGAATACCTGCCCGGCCCGCATCTGGCCAACAATCTGCTCAATCTGGGTATTACCGAAAACGTGCGCCTGGCACTGGCGGAACTGGGGCTCGATCTAGCCAGCATCATCGAGCGGGAAGAAGACCCCGGCCTCGGCAACGGCGGCCTTGGCCGTCTGGCGGCCTGCTTCATGGATTCGCTGGCCACCTTGCAGGTGCCGGCGATGAGCTACGGCATCCGCTACGAATACGGCATTTTCGCTCAGCAGATCCGCGACGGCTGGCAGGTAGAAACCACCGATACCTGGCTGCACTACGGTAATCCATGGGAAGTACGGCGGCCGAATATCGTGTACGAGATTGGCATTGGCGGTCGCAGCGAGCAGTACACCGATGCGCACGGCCAGACGCGGGTGCGCTGGATGCCGCATGAAACGTTTCGCGGCATCGCGCATGACACGCCGATCCTCGGTTACGACGTCAACACGGTGAACCTGCTGCGTCTGTGGGCGGCGGAGGCTGCGGAAGCGTTCGATTTCCAGGCCTTCAACCAGGGCGATTACGTCGGCGCGGTGATGCGCCAGGTGCGTTCCGAGACGATCTCGAAAGTGCTCTACCCGAACGATGAAGCCGAGATGGGCAAGCGCCTGCGTCTGTTGCAGCAGTATTTCTTCGTTTCCTGCTCGCTGCAGGACATGTTGCGCATCTACAAGAGCACCGGCCAGCCGCTGGAAAACTTCCACGAAAAATACGCCGCCCAGCTCAACGACACCCACCCGACCATCGCCATCGTCGAACTGATGCGCCTGCTGGTCGATGTCCACTTCATGGCGTGGGACACGGCCTGGGACATCACCCGCAAGACCTTTGCCTACACCAATCACACACTGCTGCCGGAAGCGCTGGAAAAATGGCCGTTGCCGTTGTTCGAAAGTGTGCTGCCGCGGCATCTGGAAATCATCTACATCATCAACAGCCGTTTCATGGACGACATGCGCCTGCGCTATCCGTTCGACCCGGACCGCATCGCCCGCCTGTCGCTGATCGATGAAAACGGGCCGCGCTATGTCCGCATGGCGAACCTGGCCTGCGTTGGCAGCCATGCCATCAACGGCGTTGCCGAACTGCATTCGCGCCTGCTGGCCGAGACCGTGCTGAAGGATTTCCACGACATCTGGCCGGAGAAATTCCAGAACAAGACGAATGGCGTCACGCCGCGCCGTTTCATCATGTTGTCCAACCCCGGCCTGGCGGATTTGCTGACCGAGACGCTGGGTGAAGGCTGGGGCAAAGACCTGTATCGCCTGCGCGAAATTGAACGCTACGCTGACGATGCCGCCTTCCAGGCCCGCTGGCGCGCGGTGAAGCTGGAGCGCAAGAACAACCTGGCGCGCTACGTCGATGCCAACCTCGGCATCCAGCTCGACCCCGCCAGCCTGTTCGATGTACAGGTCAAGCGCATCCACGAATACAAGCGTCAACTGCTCAACCTGCTGCACATCGTCACCTTGTACAACCGCATCAAGCGCAACCCCGGCAGCGAGATTCAGTCGCGCAGCTTCATCTTTGGCGGCAAGGCGGCACCGGGTTATCACATGGCCAAGCTGATCATCAAGCTGATCAATTCGGTGGCCGAGGTGGTCAACCGCGACCACGATGTCGCCGGCCGCCTGAAAGTGGTGTTCATCCCCGATTTCAACGTCAAGGTTGCGCACCATATCTATCCCGCCGCCAATCTGTCGGAACAGATTTCCACCGCCGGCAAGGAAGCCTCCGGCACCGGCAACATGAAGTTCTCGATG
>JBBQQT010000119.1:0-11376 GCA_038215555.1 Burkholderiales bacterium
TGGTGCCCCCGACACGAATCGAACGTGTGACCCTCCCCTTAGGAGGGGGATGCTCTATCCACTGAGCTACGGGGGCATGGCTGAGAACCGGCACAATACGACGACGAACGTAGATTGCGCTTGAAAGCGGCGCGGATTTTAACCCACACACGTAACTCACACACGCAGCCTGATTTGTCGAAATTCCCGTGCCATCGATGCGTCAGAAGCGAGTCAGGGCATGAATATTGAGCTTGTCCCCCCCTCTTCAGAGGCCAATAATCAAAGCATTCCCCGCAACCCATCAGAAAGAGCTGTCATGAGCTATCTCACCCAACAAAACCGAGCAGATATCCGCACCGCATTGGAAGCCCAACGCGGCAAGTTGATCAAGGCGATGCAAGCCGCCATGGAAGAAAGCGGCCAGACGCAATTCTCCGAAGTCCTCGGCCGAGCTTCGGGAGATAGTGCCGATGAAGCTCTGGCGGTGACCCTGGGTGATCTTTCGGCGGCGCGACTGGATCATGAAGTTCGCGCTCTGCAAGCATTGGAAAGCGCACGTTTGCGGCTTGACGATGAAGATTTTGGCCGATGCGTCGACTGTGATGCCGAGATTCCCGTCGCGCGCCTGATCGCCAACCCGGTGGCGACCCGTTGCATTGCCTGCCAAAGCCACTACGAGCACACCCACGCTGGCCAGCAACACGGCTCAATCTGAACCGTTGCCAATTACTTGCGGGCGGTCCAACCGCCCGTTTTTCTTTTTTGGGCACAAGCCCGCCCGTTGATAAGCCTGCATGCCTTACCTCACCCTAGATAACGTTTCTCTTGCTTTTGGCCATTGGCCGCTACTCGACGGCGCTTCCCTGGTCATCGACAAATCCGAACGCATTGGCCTGATCGGCCGCAATGGCGCTGGCAAATCGAGCCTGCTGAAGGTGGTTGCCGGCGAGATTCATGCCGATGATGGCGTAGTCTGGCGCAAGCCCGATTTGCGCCTGGCGTTTGTCGCGCAGGAGCCCACTTTCACCGCCGGCCATACGGTTTTCGAAGCTGTTGCCGCTGGCGCGGGGCCAGCGCACGGGTTGTTGAGTGCTTATCACGCCGCCGCGCATGAAGCTGCCAGTGGTGAGAGCCACGCAATGGCTGAGTTGGCACGCTTGTCGCACGAACTGGAAGTGCATGATGTCTGGCGTCTGAACAGCCGGGTGGAGGAAGTCATCGCCCGCTTCGACCTGCCTGCCGATGCGCTGGTCGAGACGCTTTCCGGCGGCAACAAGAAGCGGGTCGCGCTGGCGCGGGCACTCGCTTCAGAACCGGAATTGCTGTTGCTCGACGAGCCGACCAACCACCTTGATTTCAACGCCATCGAATGGCTGGAAAACCAGTTGGCCGAGTTTGTCGGCGCGTTGCTGTTCATCACCCACGACCGCGCGTTTCTCGACCGGGTGGCAAACCGGATCATCGAACTGGATCGCGGCCAGTTGCGCCAGTACCAGGGCAATTTCTCGGCTTACCAGATCAAGAAAGCGGAACAACTGGAAGTGGAAGCAGCGCAAAACCGCAAGTTCGACAAATTCTGGAAGCAGGAAGAAGTCTGGATCCGCAAAGGGGTCGAAGCGCGCCGTACGCGTAACGAAGGCCGAGTTCTTCGCCTGGAGTCGCTCCGCCGTGAACGCGCGGCACGGCGCGAACGGCTCGGCCAGGTCGGCTTTGCGCTCGATGCCGGCGGACGTTCCGGTCAGTTGATTGCCGAGTTCGATCACGTCAGCCACGGCTATGGCAACCAGGTGCTGATCCACGACTTCAGCACCCGCATCCTGCGCGGTGACAAGCTTGGCCTGATCGGCCCGAATGGCGCCGGCAAGACCACATTGATCAAGCTGATCCTGGGCGAAATCGAACCGACTGCAGGCCGCATCAAGCGTGGCACGCGCCAGGAAGTGGCGTATTTCGACCAGTTCCGCAACCAGCTCGACGATGAAAAAACGCTGATCGAAACCATCGCGCCGGGTTCCGATTACGTCGAAATTGGCGGCCAGCGGAAACATATCATCGGTTACCTGGAAGAGTTCCTGTTCCCCGCCGACCGCGCCCGCGCCAAGGTGTCCTCCCTCTCCGGCGGCGAGCGCAACCGCTTGTTGCTGGCGCGCCTTTTCGCGCGTCCGGCGAATATTCTGGTGCTCGACGAGCCGACCAACGACCTCGACATCGACACACTGGAGCTACTCGAACAACTGCTGCAGGACTACGCCGGCACCGTGATTCTGGTGTCGCACGACCGCGCTTTTCTGGACAACGTGGCGACGCAATCCATCGTCTTTGCCGGAAGTGTTGGCAACCCCGGTCAATTACTTGAATTGCCCGGCGGCTATTCGGACTGGCTCGGCTGGCGTGATCGGGTGGCAACGGTATCAGCGGCTACAGCAGCCACAGCCGCCGCAGACAAACCGGCGTCAAAGCCTGCTGGCAAATCCGCACCGCCGGTAGTTGTAGCCAAAACACGGAAATCCGGCTTGTCGTACAAGGAGCAGAAAGAACTGGAAACCTTGCCGCAGCAGATCGCCGCACTGGAAAACGAGCAAGCCGAAGTTGCGCGTCAACTGACCGACCCGGCCGTTTATGCCGACCACACTCAAGCCGCCAAGCTGAACACCCGAAGCGCCGAAATTGAAGACAACTTGTTGACTTTGCTGGCGCGCTGGGAGGAACTGGAAGCCAAAAACGAGGCGTGAACCATGCGGCGCCTGTTGGCCAGACCCAGTACGTCAACCGCAGTGCGTCAATCTCAGTGTGTCAATACGCAGTTGTCCTGTTCGCCGACAAATGCCAGATTTTCCAGTTCTTTCAGCACGACACGGCTGGTGGATTCCATTTTGTCCGCCTCGCTCAACGCCAGGTCCAGGTCGCCCGCGTAAAACGCCTGGACGGCAGTACGTCCGTGCAAGTGAACATGTACATGTGGCGGCTCGATCGCCTGATAAGGCTTCAGTTTCGAGAAGCAGTCATGGCCATCGCCTTCGTAATACCATTTCCCAAGGCGGCATTCGTGGTGGCTGGCAAAATTCTCCGGCTTCTTGTCCGACAAGCCCATCAACACCTTGTAAATCTCCATTTTGAAAATGAGGTGGTCGAACTTGGCCACTTCAACAAATGAACGCAGCGCCCGGAAGCGGATGGTGGCCCGATTGCCTTCCGCAATTGCGAGCAATTCGCTCATCGCCGTGTCGGCGCGAATCGCGTCCTGACTGAACGCCATAGATTGCTCAGGTGTGATCTCGATTGCTTTTTTGGCCTGCGAAGCTTCATTCTGAATCGCTTTCACCAAGCTGTAGATCTCGGCTGTCGAACCCGCGGTGCGCTCGGCCAGTTTCCTTACTTCATCCGCCACGACAGCAAAACCGCGGCCCTGCTCGCCGGCGCGGGCGGCCTCGATGGCGGCATTCAGGGCAAGCAGGTTGGTCTGATCGGCAATGTCCTTGATCAGACCAACGATGCCGCCAATCTGGGACGCGCGCAAATTGAGGTGATCCACAATTTTGGAGATATCTTGCGAACGACTCGACATGACCTGCACGTTCTCGTTGACCTGATGCACGGCGGTTGCATTCACCGTGGCGGCATCCGCCGTCTGGTCAATGATTTCCGCCTCCTTCTTCATTGCCGCCGCCAAACCGCCCATTGATGTCTGGCAATCGGCCATCGATTGACTGAAGCTGAGGAAACGCTGAAACAAGCCTTTGTCGTAGTTTTCTCGCAGCGCATTTTCACTTGCGCCGTTTGATGCTTTCGCAGCAATTTGCTGGTTGTTCTCCCGCGCCAGCGCAAGTTCCCGTTCTTTTGCCGCCAGCGTGGCGCGCAACGAGTCGATTTCGGCTTCGAGCCGTTTTGAGTTGCCGAACATTGCATGACCTCATGGTTGCGACGAAAGTGTGGCCGCAGATTACGCAACGACCCAAGCCAGCGCTAGCTCATTTCAACCAATGGCATGACTTTCAACAAAATAAAAAAATCAATACCGCCCGAGCAGGATTTCCAGCACGAACTTGACCCCGACATAAGCCAGCATCAGGCTCATGAAACCGGATAACGTCCAGTAAATTGCGGTACGACCGCGCCAGCCGTAAACCTGTCGACCCAGCAACAGGCCGCCAAAAATAAACCAGGAGGCAATGCCGAAAACGGTTTTGTGGTTCAACGTGACCGGCTTGCCGAAGATTTCTTCGGAAAAGAAAACGCCAGTAATCAAGGTCAAGGTCAGCAACAGGAAACCGGCCTGAATCATGCGAAACAGGAGTTTTTCCATGGTCAGCAGGGGTGGCAAGCCGGAAACCAGGGTCGGCGGTACGGCACGATGCAAATGTTTTTCCGCCAACGCGATCAACCCCGCGTGCAGTGCCGCAATGGTGAACAAACTGTAGGCGGCAAAAGCCATTGCCAGATGCAGTTTGAATACCGGCAGCGCACTGTGCGCGGCGGTATGCGGCATCGGTGAGATCGCCTCGGCCAGCACCGCCAGACCGGCGAAGGCCAGGACAAATCCGTGCACGCCAGCCAAATGGTAGCGCCATGAGGCGGCGGCATAAATCAGCACATTCAACGCAGCAACTGCCGAAATCGAAGTCGCAAACCCGATGCGAATGCCCTCGCCGCCAAAAACGCCTTCATTCAGCAGGTACAGGTGCAGTAACAAAGGCATGACAGGCAGCAGCCGCGGCAACCAGTCGGTTCGGCAGCAACCGGGGCGCCCCGGCCAGAACCAGGTGGCCAAACCGAAATAAGCAAGGGCGCAAACAATGAAGAGCAGGGTTTCCAGCATGGTCGGACGCGGCTGATTTGTTAGACTGCTGCAGTTTATCCCATCGCTCCGCGCCTATCTCATCATGTTCGACAATCTGACCGACCGACTTTCCCGCGTTGTCAAAAACCTGCGCGGCCAAGGCCGCCTGACCGAGGCCAATATCCAGGACGCACTGCGCGAGGTCCGCGTCGCCCTGTTGGAAGCCGACGTCGCACTCCCTGTCGTGCGCGATTTCATCGCCAAGGTGAAGGAACGCGCACTCGGCCAGGAAGTCATGACCAGTCTGACGCCGGGCCAAGTACTGATCGGCATCGTGCACAAGGAACTCACTGCGCTGATGGGCGAGCAGGCGGCGCCGCTGTCCTTTGCCTGCCAGCCGCCAGCGGTATTCCTGATGGCGGGTCTGCAAGGCGCGGGTAAAACCACCTCCACCGGCAAGCTGGTGCGGGTGATCCGCGAAGCCGGCAAGAAGCGGATTCTGGTGGTCAGTTGCGACGTCTATCGTCCGGCCGCGATCGAGCAATTGAAGGTGGTGGCGGCGCAAGCCGAAGCCGACTTCTTCCCGTCATCGCCAGATCAGAAACCGGCCGACATCGCGCTCGCCGCGCTCGACTATGCGCACAAGCATCTGTTCGATGTGCTGATCGTCGATACCGCCGGTCGTCTCCATGTCGATGTAGCGATGATGGACGAGATCAAGCATATCCATTCGCTGTTGAAGCCGATCGAAACCCTGTTCGTGGTCGATGCCATGCAGGGCCAGGACGCAGTGAATACCGCCAAGGCATTCAACGACGCGCTGCCGCTGACTGGCGTGATTCTGACCAAGCTCGACGGCGATGCCCGCGGTGGCGCGGCCTTGTCGGTTCGCCAGGTCACTGGCAAACCAATCAAGCTGGTCGGCGTCGGCGAAAAGTTGAACGGCATCGAAATTTTCCACCCGGAGCGGATGGCCAGCCGCATCCTGGGCATGGGCGATGTGCTGTCGCTGCTGGAAGATGCGCAACGTTCGGTCGACAAGGACGAAGCGCTGAAGGCGGTTCAGAAACTGAAGAGCGGCAAGGGCTTCGACCTGGAAGACTTCAAGTCGCAGATGCAGCAGATGAAAAAACTTGGCGGCCTGTCATCGCTGGTCGACAAACTGCCCGGTGCCAACAAAATTGGCGCTGGCGAACTGGCGCAGGGCGAGAACCAGATGCGCCGCATCGAAGGCATCATCAACGCCATGACGCCACTCGAACGGCGCAAACCTGAGTTGCTCAAAGCCAGTCGCAAACGCCGCATCGCCGCTGGCTCAGGCGTTCAGGTGCAGGATGTGAATCGTTTGCTGGCGCAGTTCGAACAAGCCCAGAAAATGATGAAGTCGATGGGCAAAGGAGGCCTCGCCAAGATGATGCGCGGCATGAAGGGGATGATGCCGGGGATGTAGTCCACTTTGCCTTGGGCATAGCAGAAACCTGCTGTTGAAACCCGTTTTTCCCGCTGGCGCGAAACAATAAGGGCTCGTTAATGAATAACATGGGCGATTATGGGTGTGTTAGCGGGATGTGCTGCAAGGCGCCGGTTGCGCCGCATGGCTACTCCCTGCAAGCAACCGGCAACGCAGCCGCGCGCCCGATGGCGCAGCCAGAATGTTCAGGTTATTCATTAACGAGCCCTAAGTTCAGTCTCGGGCAGGCGGCGCAAAGGCGAATTCCTGCCGGTCAGCAAGTGAAGCCGGTTCGGCAAATTTATCCTTGATCGCCAGGATGTCGGGCAACCGCGTCCGGAACAGGTCCACCAGGCGCGGATCGAAATGCTTGCCCCGATTGGCGTCCATGTATTCCATCGCGGCATCCACGCTCCAGGCCTTCTTGTAGGGCCGCTCCGAAGTGAGCGCGTCGAATACGTCGGCCAGCGCGACGATGCGCCCTGCCAGCGGAATGTCTTCCCCTGCCAGCCCATACGGATAGCCGCTGCCATCCCATTTCTCGTGATGGCTCAGGGCGATGATGCGGGCCATTGAAAGCAATTCGGAATCGTCCCCCGACAATATCTCGGCGCCGATGGTGGCGTGGGTCTTCATGATTTCCCACTCGTGCGGCTCGAACTTGCCGGGCTTGAGCAGGATATGGTCGGGAATGCCGATCTTGCCGATGTCGTGCATCGGACTCGCGTTGAGCAGCAATTCGCACGCTTCCGAACTCAAGCCGGCCGCCTCTGCCAGCGCCACCGACATCTTGCTCATGCGCAAGATGTGCAGACCGGTTTCGTTGTCGCGGAATTCCGCCGCCCGGCCGAGTCGGCGCACGATCTGCAGGCGGGTGTCGTAGAGCTCGCGGGTACGCTCTTGTACCCGCTCCTCCAGCCATTGGTTCCGCCCCCGCATGGACTTGT
Source organism: Burkholderiales bacterium (assembly GCA_038215555.1). Classification (GTDB taxonomy): domain Bacteria; phylum Pseudomonadota; class Gammaproteobacteria; order Burkholderiales; family Thiobacillaceae; genus PFJX01. The sequence continues at coordinate 7,157 of JBBQQT010000119.1, forward strand.
GGTAGAGCTGGACCTGCAGCAGGTTGCGCACCCGCGCCAGCAATTCATCCACTGCGAAGGGCTTGGTGACGTAATCGTGAGCGCCGCCTTTCAGGGCGCGCACCCGGTGTTCCTGGTCGTGCTGGGCGGTGAGGATGAGGATAGGAGGCAGGTCATCGCGCCCGAGCGCGTGCAACTGTCGCATGACCTCATAGCCATCCATGTGGGGCATGTTGAGGTCGAGGATGATCAGGTCAAAAGCGTGCTGTTGATAAAGGTCGAGCACGCTGCGCGGGTCAGTCGTGGATCTCAGGTCGAGATAGCCGAAGGTGCGCAGCGTCCGCTCCAGCAGCTTCACATTGGCCGGCTCATCGTCGACCACCAGGATGTTCGCTGCCAAGCACTCCGCCCCCCCCAGCCGGGGGGTGTGCAATTCCGTTATCTCCTCATTCATCTGAGCGCCCTTCTGTGAAATCAGATTGATCTGGCTTTTCGACAACATTCGGCATGACCTTGCCAATGACATCGTCCACCAGCCGCAACAGTCTGTCTACCTCCAGCGGCTTGGTCAGGTACTCCATGAAGCCCGCCGCCTTGCCGCGCGCCAGATCCTTCGGCATGGCATTGGCGCTGATCGCCACCACCGGGATGTCGCGCGTCGCTGGATTTTCCCGCAGGCACTGCATCACGTCGTAGCCGTCCATGTCGGGCAGGTTGATATCCAGCAGGATGAGCGCCGGACGGTGCGTCGATGCCAGTTCCAGTCCCAGACCCGGTGCGCTGGCGCCGAGCAAACGGATGTCATCACGATGCGCCAGGATGCGTTCGATCAGGCGCATGTTGGCCGGGTTGTCTTCGATACACAGGATGTCCCGAGGCCGCCGGCTGGCCGCCCGGTCGGTCGCAATGTCGGGACTAAGGTCGCCGCGCAAGGCGGGTGGTGTCTGGATGGCCTCGTCATCGTGACTCAGCGCAGTTGGCAGGCGGATCCAGAAAGTGCTGCCTCTGCCTGGCGCACTTTCCACACCGACTTCGCCCTGCATCAGTTCCATCAAGCGTTTGCAAAGGGCCAGGCCGATACCGGTACCCTCGATGGCCGCCTTGTCAGCATCCAGCCGCTCGAAGGCCACGAACAGGCGCGCCTGCTGTTCGGCGCTGAGGCCGGCGCCGGTGTCGGAGATGCGAACCTGGATGCTGTCGCCATCGGCTACGCAGGCGATGATTACCTTACCCCGCTTGCGGTTGTACTTGACGGCGTTGGACAGCAGATTGAGCAACACCTGCTTGAGCCGGGTGTGGTCGGCCATGACGCTGTGGTCAGGGCAATCCGCCAGCAACAACCGCATACCGGCCGCTTCGGCCAGCGGTTGCGCCAGATTCAGGCATTCCCGCACGATGGCTGCCAAGTTGACCGGCTCCAGGCTGATCGTCAGCTTGCCTGACTCGATGCGCGCCAGATCCAGAATTTCATTGATCAATTTCAGCAGGTGATGTCCGGCATGCAGGATCTCCTGCACGTTATCCGCCTGTTCGTTGTCTTTGAGTTCCAGCCCCAGCAGTTGGCCGAAACCGAGGATGGCATTCAAGGGCGTGCGTAGCTCGTGACTCATGCGCGAGAGGAACTCGGACTTGGCTTTGTTGGCGCGCTCCGCTTCCAACTTGGCGCCCAACAGTTCAACGGTGCGCAACTGAACCCGCTCTTCCAGTTGTTCATTCATGCGCTGCAAAGCGGATTCCGCCTGCTTGCGCCAAATGAAACCGGCCAAAATATCGGCGATGGAGCGAAGGAATTGCTCCTTCACCTCATCGCGCTCGAAGCCATGCGGCAGGTAGAGCACCATCACACCGAGCACCTCGCCTTCCGAGATGAGCGGCAGGTTGTAATGTCCATGCTGCGCCATGCCGGGATAGCTGATCGCGTGAAGATCATCCACACAACGGGAGAATTGCATCTCGCCACTGGCGGCGGCGACGCCGCAGTGACACAGACCGAGCGGCACTCGGGCGCAAAGCGACATGATCTCTGGCGACAGGTTGTGGAACGCCGTCATGCGCAAGGTCTGGCGGTCATCCTCCAGCAGCAGGATGCCGCCTTTGGGATCGATGAGCAGCCAGGACACCGCCAACAGCCGGCACAGGCAATGTTCCAGCGTTTCCTCCAGCGAGCCGCCCTTGACCACGACCTCCAGCATTTCCCGCAGGACGGTTTGTTGCTCGCGATCCTGCAGAAGCAGGGCTTCTTGCGACTTGCGCTCGCTGATATCGACATGGGTGCCGGCCAAACGCAGCGGCTTGCCCGCGTCATCGCGTTCCAGATAACTGCGGGCAAGGATGTGTACCCAGTGGCCATCCTTGTGCAACATACGGTATTCGATCTCGTAGTTATCTCGTTGGCCGGCGACATAGTCCTGGATCATCGCCATGGCTTGCAGGCCATCGTCCGGATGCGCCAAGCGCTGCCAGGTCGAGAGATCGGGTTCCAGCTCGTCTTCGTGGTAACCGAGCATGGCTTTCCAGCGCTGCGAGTAGAAGACCTGGTTGGTCCGCATGTCCCAATCCCAGAGGCCATCATTGGCGCCGCGCATGACTCTCTGAAAACGCGCCTCGCTCTCGCGCAGCGCATCGCGAGAGACCAGGGCTTCCTCTTGGCGTTGCGCCAGGGTATCCAGCATGAAGTTGAACTGGCGGGCGAGTTGTGCCGCCTCGTCAGTGCCTTCCAGCACGACTCGCCGTTCTGACGCGCCAGCCTGCACCGAGTCGGCCACTGCCTGGATGGCATCAAGCCTGCGCGTCAGGCGGATGGCCATCAGGCCGGCCAGCAGCGCGCCGACCAGGGTGGCGGCCAGTGCATAGAAAATACCATCACGCGTGGCCTTGGCCAGTTGCGCCCTGGCCCCCTTCTGGCCGACGCCGATGCGGACCCAGCCGACATGCCGCCCGGCAAGCATGACCGGGCTGATGACATCGACCAGCGTCGGCGACTGGCTGAAGAGGGTCAGTTCCAGCCGGGCCGGCAGATCGGTGACAAATTTGCCCAGATATTGCGCATCGGTATGGGCCAGGACGGCACCTCGACTATCCAGCAGCATGGCGAAACGTAACTCGGGATAGCGTTCCTGCGTCTGGATGATTTCCTGCAGGCCGCTCACATCCCGCGCCACCACCCAGCTCGCGGAAGCGGTGGCGATGCTCTGCGCCAAGGCCTTGGCATGACCGACCTGTTGATCCAGCAGCATGTCCTGTTGCCGGCTGGTCAGGTGCCAGATAAACAACGTCAAGAACACCGCCTGAAACACTGCTACGCCAATGATGAGTTGACGGCGCAAGCTGCCGAACAGCAAGGTTCGCATCTTGTCGAGCATCATTATTTCTCCACCAGTCGCACTTCGTGCTCGAAGCGTTCGATGAATTTGCGCACGGGTTCGTAGGAAGCGTCATTGGCCGCGTGGAAGCGCGCAGTTTCCATGCCGGCCAGTATCTTGCGGCCCTCTGAGCCGTGTTCGAGATCAAACAAGGACTGACGCACGCGCTCCCGCACAGCCGCCGGGACATCATCCCGAACCATGAGCGCGTTGTTCATGAGGGGAGGCGTTTCCCAAACGACCTTGAGTTCGGCGGCTTTCTTGGGATGGTCTTTTTGGAACAAACGCCAACTCGTCGGCCAGGTAGCTGCGGCAGCGGCCTGCTTCAGGTAGGCGTGCATGATGGAAGATTCCTGCGAGCCGACGTAGCGGTTGTCGATATCCCGGTTAACGTCGATACCCCGGCTATGCAGGAAGTACTGCGGCATGATGCACGCGGCCAGCGCGGTAGGCGAGGGATAGCTCACCACCTTGCCCTTCAGGTCGGCCGCGCTGCGGATGCCGCTTTCCTTGCGCACGACGAAGAGGCCTTTGAAGTCCTCGGCATCGCCCGCCATGGCGATGACGTTGTAACCCGCCTTCATGGCCTGCAGCGTTTCCCAGGGATTGGGCAACAGCAACTCGGGCTCACGCGCGCGAATCTTGGCCTGGTAGGCCGGGAAATCGCGCGAGGCCTCCAGTTCAAAGCGAACCCCGGGGACGCTCCGGTTGAGGTAGTCGATCAGCGGCAGATAGGTCCTGGACAGCTTTTCCGGGCTGTAGCCGAGATGCACCGCCAGGCGATAGAGCGGCGTGGCATCCCCGGCGGGCACATTGCTGTAGCGCGGCCCCTCACCCTGCTTGCGTTCGGAGATCATCTGGCGGATGGCCTCGGTGATC
>JBBQQT010000120.1:0-11223 GCA_038215555.1 Burkholderiales bacterium
TGCCCGGCGAAGAAAATCTGCAACGTCATGGCCGGTTCCGCGTTGTTGCAGGACGAACTGCTGGTCGCCCGCATCCTGGAAGCCGTCGTCAAAGCGGTGCCGGAGACGCCGGTGACGTTGAAGATTCGCACCGGCTGGGACAGATCGCATCGCAACGCGCTGAAAATCCTGCATATCGCGCAGGAATCCGGCATCCAGGCGCTGGCGATTCATGGTCGCACCCGCGCCTGCGGTTACAGCGGTGACGCCGAATATGAAACCATCGCGGCGGTAAAGGCCGAGGCGCGCATTCCGATCATCGCCAACGGCGACATCACAACCCCGGAGAAGGCGCGCTTCGTACTGGAATCCACCGGCGCCGACGCGATCATGATCGGCCGCGCCGCCCAGGGTAGGCCTTGGCTGTTCCGCGAAATCAGCCATTTTCTGGCGCATGGGGAGCGCATGCCGGCGCCGGAAGTGGCCGAGATTCACGATGTGTTGCTGGCGCACCTGGACGATCTCTATCGTTTCTACGGCGAACTTTCCGGCAGCCGCATGGCGCGCAAGCATATCGCCTGGTATACACGCGGCCTGACCGATTCCGCCAGCTTCCGCCACGCCATGAACCAGATCGAAGGCACGCATGCCCAGCTAGAAGCGGTCAACGATTTTTTCTGGCGCACGCGCGAGCGCTCCAGCCGATTGATTTATCTCGACGCCGCGCCGGAACAGCGCGCAGCGGCATGATTGATACCCGGACCTAAGCACCATGGATTCCCCGATGATCGACGAAAGTGAACTCGCCGCCTGCGTGCGCCGCGAATTGATCAATTATTTCAAGGACCTGGATGGCGAACCGCCGGCCGGCATCTATGACATGGTGCTCAAATGCGTCGAAAAACCGATGCTGGAAGTCATCCTCGACCGCGCCGGCAGCAACCAGAGCCGCGCTGCCGACTGGCTCAGCATCAACCGCAACACGCTGCGCAAGAAGATGCAGCAGCATGGCATCAAATAGTTAGCGGCGAGCAGTAAGCGGGGAACGGAAACTCTGCCACTGCCACTGCCACTGCTCCCTGCTCCCTCCACTGCTCCCCGCTTACCACTTACAGCTCACCAAAATGAAACGCGCCCTTCTCTCCGTCTCCGATAAAACCGGCCTCATCGACTTCGCCCGCGCGCTCTCCAGTGCCGGCGTCGAACTCCTTTCCACCGGCGGCACCGCGAAAGCCATTCGTGACGCCGGTTTGCCGGTCAAAGATGTCTCCGAATTCACCGGCTTTCCGGAAATGCTCGACGGCCGCGTGAAGACGCTGCACCCGAAAGTTCATGCCGGCATCCTGGCGGTGCGCGACAACGACGCGCATGTGGAGACGATGAACGAACATGGCCTCGGTTACATCGACCTGGTCTGCGTCAATCTGTATCCGTTTCTGCAAACGGTGTCGAAGCCGCATACGCTGGATGACGCCATCGAGAACATCGACATCGGCGGTCCGGCGATGGTGCGTTCCTCGGCGAAGAACTACAAACATGTCGCCATCGTCACCGACCCGGCCGATTACGCCGCATTGACCGAAGAAATGGGTGCGAACAATGGCGGGTTAAGCGATGCCACTCGCTTCAACCTGGCGAAGAAAGCCTTTACGCATACCGCGCAATACGACGGCCATATCAGCAACTACCTGACTTCGCTCAACGCCGAGGGCGGCAAAGACCAATTCGGCGAGAAATTGACCCTGCAATTCAGTCGCGCGCAGACCTGCCGCTACGGCGAAAACCCGCACCAGCACGGCGCCTTCTACGTCGAAGCCAACGCGCCGGTCGGCAGCATCGCCAGCAGTCGTCAGATTCAGGGCAAGGAACTGTCGTACAACAACATCGCCGATACCGATGCTGCGCTGGAGTGCGTCAAATTGTTCGATGCCGCGCCATCCTGCGTCATCGTCAAGCATGCCAACCCGTGCGGCGTGGCCTACGGCGACAACCTGCTCGACGCCTACAACCGCGCCTATCAGACCGATCCGGAATCCGCTTTCGGCGGCATCATCGCGTTCAACGGCCGACTCGATGGCGAGACCGCGAAGGCCATCGTCGAACGCCAGTTCGTCGAAGTCATCATCGCGCCTGAAGTCAGCCCGGAAGCTTCCGAAGCAGTCGCCGCCAAAAAGAACGTCCGCTTGCTGGAATGCGGGAGTTGGAATAGCCCCCCCGCTTCGCTGCCCCCCGAGGGGGCGCAATGCCCGTCTTGGGGCGGCCCGGCGGCGGGCATGTCCGGCTCTGTTCCGCAAATGGACATGAAGCGCGTCGCCGGTGGCTTGCTGGTGCAGGATGCCGACATCCTGCTGCACGGCGAGCTGAAAGTGGTGACCCAGCGCGCACCGACGCCGAAGGAAATGGAAGACCTGCTGTTCGCCTGGCGCGTCGCCAAGTTCGTCAAATCGAACGCCATCGTCTACGCCAAGGACCGCATGACCATCGGCGTCGGCGCCGGCCAGATGTCGCGCGTCAACTCCGCCCGCATCGCCGCGATCAAGGCCGAACAGGCCAGCCTGGTGGTGCCGGGTTCGGTGATGGCCTCCGACGCCTTCTTTCCGTTCCGCGACGGCCTCGACAACGCGGCGGCGGCTGGCATCACGGCGGTGATTCAACCGGGCGGTTCGATGCGCGACGAAGAAGTCATCGCGGCGGCCGACGAACATGGCATTGCGATGGTATTCACCGGCGTGCGGCATTTCCGGCATTGATGACACGTCTGACTTGAAATCTCATTCTGTGATTTCAAGTTTTAACGTGCCACCGACTGATTCAGACCATGCCTACTGTCAGGGATATTTCAGGTCCTTACCGTTGTTTCTTTTACAGTTTCGACTGTAACGAACCTGCTCACATTCATGTAAGCGGGAAGTGGGTCGCCGCACAACACTATCTACTCATGGAGGCTTGGCATGAGCACTGTGGCCATTGAATACGAATTTCCGCGTGTGATGTCTGTCGCTGTCACAGAAGACAGTATCGCTGCGTCACTCAGCGACGGGCGCACGATCAGTGTGCCACTGGCCTGGTCCTGGCGGCTTTCCGAAGCGACGCCGGCGCAGCGTGCACACTATGAATTGATAGGTTCAGGTCAAGGCGTGCATTGGCCTGAGGTCGATGAAGACATCAGCGTCGCCGGCATGCTGCATGGCACGCCGTCGGCACGCCCAAAACATCTCACCACGGTATAAACGGATTCAGCCATGAAACTCCTCGTCATCGGTTCCGGCGGACGCGAACATGCGTTGGCCTGGCGACTCAAGCAATCGCCGCGCATCCAGAAGGTTTACGTCGCGCCCGGCAACGGCGGCACGGCGACCGAGGAAGGTCTGGAAAACGTCGCCATCACGGCAATCCCTGAGCTGGTTGCGTTCGCGCTGAAAGAGGGCATCCAGCTCACGGTGGTTGGCCCGGAAGCGCCGCTGGCGGCAGGCGTGGTGGATGCGTTCCGCGCCGCCGGCCTGAAAATCTTCGGCCCGGCGCAAGCCGCTGCGCAACTGGAAAGTTCGAAGGATTTTGCCAAGCAGTTCATGGCCCGCCACCACATTCCGACCGCCGCGTTCGCCACCTTCACCGATGCCGCCGCCGCGCATGCCTACCTGGATGCCCAGGGCGCGCCCATCGTCATCAAGGCCGATGGCTTGGCTGCCGGCAAGGGCGTGGTGGTCGCGACAACACTCGAAGAAGCGCATGCCGCCGTCGCCATGATGCTGGCTGAAGGTGACAAACCCGGCGCCTTCGGCGAAGCCGGTGCGCGCGTGGTGATCGAGGAATGCCTGTTCGGCGAGGAAGCCAGCTTCATCGTCATGGTCGATGGCGAAAACATATTGCCGCTTGCCACCAGCCAGGATCACAAACGCCTGCTTGATGGCGATCTCGGTCCCAATACCGGCGGCATGGGCGCCTACTCACCGGCCCCCGTTGTCACCCCGGAGATTCACGCCAAAGCCTTGCGCGAAGTGATTCGCCCAGTGGTCGCCGGCATGAAGGCGGAAGGCACGCCGTTTACCGGCTTCCTTTACGCCGGCCTGATGATCAGCCCGGAAGGCCAGATCAAGGTGCTGGAATTCAACTGCCGCATGGGCGACCCGGAAACCCAACCGATCATGATGCGTTTGAAGTCCGATCTGGTGACGCTGCTGGAAGCGGCTGTCGATGGCAAGCTGGACCAGATTGAAGCCGAATGGGATCGCCGCTTTGCCCTCGGCGTCGTGATGGCCGCCGCCAACTATCCGGACAATCCGCGTAAGGGCGATGCGATCACCGGGTTGACCGATAGCAGCATCACGGGCAATGAAGACGTCCATGTATTCCATGCCGGCACCGCGTTGCAAGCCGATCAAGTGGTCACCGCCGGTGGCCGCGTGTTGTGCGTCACCGCCCTCGGCGACACCGTCAAAATGGCGCAGACGCGGGCCTTCCAAGCCGCCAAGGCGATCGACTTCGCCGGTCGCCAAATGCGGCTCGACATCGGCTGGCGCGCGATCGGTCGCAAGAAAAAATAATCCTTCGCGGCGTTAAAAGAGCGCCGTGATGTCCTCCTTGCACACGCCGTTGCCCGATATCCAACGCCTACGCGCCTATCTCAAGCGCGGCGGCGTCATCGCCTACGCCACTGAATCCTGCTATGGCCTCGGCTGCGACCCCGCCAACCGACGCGCGGTACAACGCATCCTGAAGCTGAAACGGCGGCCGCAAAACAAAGGCCTGATCCTGATCGGCGCCAATCCAGACCAATTCCGCCGCTACCTTGACCCGATACCCGCCTCGCTGACCGCGCGTCTGGATGCATGCTGGCCGGGACCGATTACGCTGTTGCTCAGCGCCACCCAACATTGCCCGCGCTGGTTGCGCGGCGCGCACGGCAAACTCGCGGTGCGAGTGACCGCGCATCAGGAAACCGCGCGCCTCTGCCGGCACCTCGGCATGGCGCTGGTCTCCACCAGCGCCAACCACGCCGGCAAACACGCACTCAAAACCGCCGCCGCCTGCAGCCGCACCTTCGGCACTGGCGTATGGGCCCTTCCAGGCCATATCGGCCAGCGCAAACGCCCGTCCCGCATCATCGACCCGCTGAGTGGAGACGTGTTCAGGAGTTGATACCGGGGCTTGCCACAGCAAGCCATTGATTTCGATCGAATCCAGTCAGTCCGTTGGCTGTCGCAGCAGGACCAGGGATCGCGCCTGGAGGGGGTAGGCGCTGCCGCGTGCATAGCGTTTGATGTTCGCCTGACCAGTGGAAAAACTCGTATCGACCAGGGTGAGCCAGCGTGAGCGTGAACGAAAGCCGGGCAAGGTGAAGGGGATATCTTCCGCCGAGGCATTCAGCATGAGCAGAAAATCATCGTCGCAAACCGGATTGCCAAGCCGGTCGACTTCGCCGATCGCGTCGCCCGCGAGGTACATGCCAAGGCAACGGGCAAAACCCTGATTCCATTCGTCATTGCCCATTTCGAGTCCATCCGGATTCAGCCACATGATGTTTTTGACTTTGCCGCGTAGGCGCTGGTCCTGAAAAAAACTGCTGCGCCGGAAAATCGGATGCGCTTTGCGGACGCTGATCATGAACTGGACAAACGCCAGCAGTTCTTCATCTTCCGGCTGCAGTTGCCAGTTCAGCCAGCTGATCTCGTTGTCCTGGCAATAGGCATTGTTGTTGCCTTGCTGGCTGCGCCCCATTTCATCGCCCGCCAGCAGCATCGGCACGCCCTGCGAGAGAAACAGCGTAGCGAGGAAGTTGCGCTTTTGCCGGGCGCGCAGGGCGAGGATGTCCCGGTCGTCGATCGCACCCTCGGCACCGCAGTTCCAGGACAGGTTGTTGCTTTCGCCGTCGCGGTTTTTCTCGCCATTGGCCTGGTTGTGCTTCTGCTCGAAGCTGACCATGTCCTGCAACGTATAGCCATCGTGGGCGGTGATGAAATTAATGCTGGCGTAGGGCCGGCGGCCGTTGTGCGCGTAGAGGTCGCTCGATCCGGTAAGACGGTAGGCGAGGTCACCGATCAAGCCGCCTTCACCCTTCCAGCAAGCCCGCAAGGCGTCGCGATATTTAGCGTTCCATTCCGTCCAGCCGACCGGGAAATTGCCCACCTGATAGCCGCCTTCACCCAGATCCCAGGGTTCGGCGATCAGCTTGACGCGAGACAGCACCGGGTCCTGGTGGATGATGTCGAAGAAGGCGCCGAGCCGGTCGACATCGTGCAGTTCCCGCGCCAGCGCCGCCGCCAGATCGAAGCGGAAGCCATCGACATGCATTTCCTGCACCCAGTAGCGCAGGCTGTCCATGATCATCTGCAACACCCGCGGCTGCATCATGTTGAGGGTGTTGCCGCAGCCGGTGTAATCCATGCAGAAACGCGGATTGGCCGCTGTCAGTCGGTAATAGGCGGCGTTGTCGATGCCGCGCAGGCTCAGCGTCGGGCCCAGGTGATTGCCTTCGGCGGTGTGGTTGTAGACCACATCGAGAATAACTTCGAGGCCGGCCCGGTGCAGCGTCTTGACCATGTTTTTGAATTCGCGCACCGGGTCGTCGGTCGCAGCGTAGCGACGATCCGGCACAAAAAATCCAAGCGAGTTGTAGCCCCAGTAGTTGCTTAATCCCCGCTCCACCAGATGGCGGTCGTCGGCGAAGTAATGCACCGGCATCAGCTCCACCGCTGTCACGCCAAGGCGCCGCAAATGCTCGATTGCCGGCGCGCTGGCCAGGCCGGAGTAGGTGCCGCGCAATGGCGCCGGGATGTCGGGATGCAGCGCGGTGAAACCCTTGACGTGCATCTCGTAGATCAGGGTGTCGTTCCATGGCGTGTCCGGCGCGCGGTCGTCCTCCCAGTCGAAGGCTGGGTCGATGACCTTGCATTTCGGCATCGCCAGCGCGTTGTCACGCCAGTCAAACGACAGGTCTTCCTGCTTCGCCCCAACCTTGTAACCAAACAACGCATCGCTCCAGCGAAGCTTTCCCACCGCCGCCTTGGCGTAGGGGTCAAGCAGCAGCTTGTTCGGGTTGAAGCGGTGCCCACGTTGCGGCTGATAAGGGCCATGGACGCGGTAACCATACAACAGGCCGGGTGTCGCGCCGGGCAGATAACAGTGCCAGACCAGATCGGTCTGCTCGCCCAATTCGATGCGCGTGGTTTCGCGGCGGCCGCGAGAATCGAACAGACAGAGCTCGACTTTTACCGCATGTTCGGAAAAGAGCGCGAAGTTCACCCCTTCTCCGTCCCAGGTGGCGCCTAGCGGGTAAGGTTTGCCTGGTCGCACAACGGTCGCTTGTTGACTCATTTCAATCTCTCACTCAAAACGTGGACGCTTGGGCAGACGTCGCATTGACATAGCATGCCACTCATAAGAAAGCAGGAATTCTGCCAGCAGCGGCAGGCAACATGTCGCTCGAAAAGATCGCGCTCGGCCAGATGGCTGCGCAGCATGGCGGGATTCGGTGATGCATTGCCGTTCAGTATCGAAATGCATCATGTTAGCGAAGTCATCGGCAGGAAAGCTGAAGGGCGTAGCAAAGTCCGACAGGGAGCGCCGCGCGCACTGCTTGTCACAGGAGGGTGCGCAGCTTGAGACTTGCTGTTTACAGCTTGCCGCTTGCCGCCTGTCGCTTACCTGAATCCGGCGCCCGATCAAGATGCCATTGCAACACACCGGTGGCATCTCGGGTTCTCTCGCCGAGGCTGTGCCGGCCTGGCAATCACCCCCAAGTTGGGTTATACGAGGCGAAACGAGAATTTTGGAATCATCCACCCCTGACTGGAGCCCGGACCATGACGCAAGCCCAAGACATTCAGGACGTAATGGAATACTGGTACTCGCCGCGCCTGAGCAAGCACTGGTTCGCCTCGACGCCCGCCCTGGACGACGAGATTCGGCAACGCTACGAAGCCCTCTGGCAGCGCGCCGCCAACGGCGAACTCGATGCCTGGAGCGACACGCCCGACGGCGCGCTGGCGCTGACCATCATCCTCGACCAACTGCCGCTCAACATGTTTCGCGGCAAACCCAAAGCATTCGCAACCGAACAGCATGCCGTCGCGGTGGCCCGGCAAGCCGTCACGCGCGGCGACGACCAGCGCCTGCCGCGCGATCGCGTCCAGTTCCTTTATATACCTCTGATGCACAGCGAAAACCTGACCGACCAGGACCAGTCCGTCGCTTTGTTCCAGCGCGCCGGCCTCATCGACAACCTGCGCTTCGCCGAACACCATCGCGGCATCGTCCGCCGCTTCGGCCGCTTCCCGCATCGCAACGCCATCCTCGGCCGCAAGAGCACACCGGAAGAACAGGCTTATCTTGACTCGCCGGAAGCGTTCAAAGGGTGAAAAAAGATTAGCCCGTCATCCCAGTCCAAGCCGGCCGGCACAGGCGCAATAATATTTGCAGAATCCATTGTCGAAGGGCCTGGCTCGGCATTTACCTGAGTGAGTCACTCGATGGAGAAGTGGTTTGAGTGTCGGGTTTCAACACCAGTGCGTCCATCCAGGCGGGCCGCATCGAATGAATCTTGCACGGCCATAAGGGACGTTCGGTAAAAAACCAGCAAGTTGCCAATGTCAGCTTTTTCGAGCCATAACTCAGGATTTTTTATCCGCCAGGAAAGGTATCCACACTTGATTCAATTTACACCTTGAATGCTTGGTTGTTTAACAGGAGCACTTTCAAAGTTATCAACCTCATCTGCCGCAAGGTCGGCTGGAAGGAACTGGCCGGTGATCTTGCTCGTGGATTCATCAGCGGTGAAAGGCGTCAGGCCGGGGGCCACCGCCAGCGCGGCGGTAGCGGCGAAGAACGCCAGAAGGGCGAAGAGATAGATCAGGTCCATGAAGCCTCCTGTGGATGCCGGTTGAAACAAATCACTACGACCTGAACACTAGATCAACTGGAATCAAGAAAAGGCGAAGACCAGGGTGGTCCGTATTAAGGAAGCATCAAGACGACGCAGACACCTTGCAATCTGGGGAGATCAAACGGTCGGCCAATGATCAGCAGTTCAAAGGCCACTTCCTAGTCGGGTGGCTCACTCTGAGTCAGGGAAAGCAGTCATTGGCGAATGACTGACATCATTTCAAGCAGAATGGGCGCAATGGCCGAACAAGAATCCTTCAAGGCGATCAACCTGAAGGTCTGCTCGTGGCCGACTGCTTCCACCGGCCCACGCAACCGCCTTGCGCTTGCAATGCGGGGCTTGCTCGCCCCGCTCAGTCCGCATATCCGAGGACATCAAAGTTGCCTTCACTCCGCTACTGGCTTCATCGACGACGCTATCCCGCACGCTATGCCCAGCTTGAAATCCTGCTGCGCAATCAGGCGTTGAATCGGGATCAGCTGCTACGCAAACAGCAGGCGGACTTCGCCGGGATCGTCGCTTTTGCCGCCGCTAACGTGCCGTATTACGCAGAATGTTTGCGCGACATCGTCAATTCGTCCCCCCGGCGCAGGCCGGGGTCCAGTGCGGGTGATCGCCGGGATGACGATATTGAAAGCATTGATTTTTCTCCTGGTGAGTTGAAGTTGATTCCCTTGCTGGAAAAGGACGCTGTGCGTGAACGGTTGAATGATTTGTTGGCGCGAGACAGCCAACCGCGTGCCGGTCGCAGCCAGGTCAAGCTTGGCCACACCGGCGGTTCCACCGGCAAGCCGCTGGCGTTCTGGTACGACGAGGCCAAGCACGAGCTGATGCGCGCCGGGATGATGCGCGGCTTCATGATGTCGGGCTGGCGGCCGGGGCAGAAGGTGCTGAATTTCTGGGGCGCGCGGCAGGATGTGGCGGCGGGCGGGGTGTTTGGCTCGGGTTGGGGTGCGGGTTGGGGTGCGGGTTGGGGTGCAATCTGGTCCGATTGGATTGCTGGCGAAAAGACCCTCGCCGCGACCGAGTTCAGTCCGGCAAAACTGCTGGAGTGGGCGCATTTCATTCAAGCCTACAAGCCGGTGCTGCTTTACGGCTATGCCTCGGCGATGAGCGAACTGGCGCGCTTCATCCTCGCCAGCAAACTGAAAATGCCGCGCAGCCTGATTGGCGTCTATGCCACCGCCGAAGTCCTCACCGACACCCAGCGCGACCTGATGCAGCAGGCATTCGACTGCAAAGTATTCAACCAATACGGCTGCCGCGAAGTGCCCAACATTGCCTGGGAATGCCGCCACGGCAACCTGCATGTATTCGCCGACCTGGTTATGCTGGAATCGGAGCGCATCAATGGTGACGATCAGCTGATCGTGACCTCACTGACCAATCGGCTGATGCCGTTCATTCGTTACAAGCTAGGCGATTCCGGCCGTCTGCTGGACGGCGAATGTGCTTGCGGCTCGCCGTTTCCACTGATGGAAATGGGGATGTGCCGACAGAACGACTGGATTCGCGGCCAGGCCGGCCAGCGCATCCATCCCGGCGTGTTCAACCGAATGCTTGATGGCCAGACCCAGATTCGCCAATACCAATGGGTACAGCACGCGCTGGATCGCATCGTGCTGAATCTGGTGGCCAGCGAAAAACTGAGTAGCGAAATGCAGGCCGCACTGATCGACAAAATCCGCCAGGCGATGGGCTCAGACGTGAGGCTGGAAGTGAACTACCTGGACGAAATCCCGCGCACGGTTTCCGGCAAGCAGCGCTTTGTGATTGGCTTGCCGTAGGGCGGAATCGCTATCGCTCATCCGCCCTACGCCACTTAATCCGCCACCTTCACGCTCACCGGTTCCACCTGCCAGATCTCGCGGCAGTATTCCGCGATGGTGCGGTCGGAGGAGAACTTGCCCATGCGGGCGACGTTGAGGATCGACATGCGGGTCCAGGCGCGTTCGTCGGCGTAGGTGCGGCTGACCGCGTCCTGGCAGGCGATATAGCTGGCGAAGTCGGCGCAGAGCAGGTATTCGTCGCGGCTGAGCAAGTGGTCGATGATCGGCCGGAACAGGCTGCCGTCGCCGTGCGAGAACATGCCGTTGTTGATCAGGTCGATGACGCCGCGCAATTCTTCCTGCCGCTGATAGATCTCCCACGGCCGATAGTGTTCGGCTTTGACACGTTCGACTTCGGAGGCGGTGAGGCCGAACAGGAAGAAGTTTTCGGGCCCGACTTCCTCGCGGATTTCGACGTTGGCACCGTCCAGCGTGCCGATGGTGAGCGCGCCGTTCATCGAAAACTTCATGTTGCCGGTGCCGGAGGCTTCCTTGCCGGCGGTGGAGATCTGCTCAGACAGGTCGGCGGCCGGA
>JBBQQT010000121.1:0-11191 GCA_038215555.1 Burkholderiales bacterium
GCCCTTGCCATCGACATTGGGTTGAATTTCGTTGATTTTTTCGTAGTGGGCCATGTCAGTTTCCTTGTTCAAAATAACCAGTCACTTCCAGTCCAAATCCGTCCATAGCGGGCATCTTGCGCGGTGTGGCGAGGAGTTTCATCTTGCCGACGCCGAGATCACGCAGGATCTGAGCGCCGGTGCCGTAGTTGCGCAGATCGAATTTGCGCGCCGGCGGCACGGCTTCGGTCGGCAAGGCGCGGGCGGCCAGCTCATCTGCCGATTCCGGGCGATGCAGCAGCACCAGCACACCACAGCCGGCATCGGCGATCAGCCTCAGCGCGGTATGAACGGAATAGGCATGACCACTGCCGCCCATATCCAGCACATCGATCAACGAAACCGGCTCATGCACGCGCACCAGCGTTTCAACCTCGGCATGAATCTCGCCCATGCTCAGCGCCAGATGGGTGGCGCGGCTGATTTTGTCGCGATACACCCCGAGTTTGAATTCGCCAAACGACGTCGTGATCAAACGCTCGCCTTCGCGTTCCACCAGCCGTTCATTGGCGGCACGGTAATGGATCAAGTCGGCAATCGCACCGATCTTCAGGCCGTGTTCCTTGCTGAACTCAAGCAGGTCCGGCAGCCGGGCCATGGTGCCGTCTTCTTTCAGAATCTCGCAGATCACCGAGGCCGGCACCAGACCCGCCATGCCGACCAGGTCGCAACCGGCTTCGGTATGTCCGGCGCGCACCAGCACGCCGCCTTCCTGCGCTCGCAGCGGGAAGATATGGCCAGGCTGGATGATGTCGGCGGGAACGGCATTTCTGGCCACCGCCGCCTGGATGGTGATGGCGCGGTCGGCGGCGGAAATGCCGGTCGTCACGCCTTCGGCGGCTTCGATCGAAACCGTGAACGCAGTGCCGTGCGGTGTCTGGTTGTCGCTCACCATCTGCTTCAGACCAAGCTGACGGCAACGATCATCGGTCAAGGTCAGGCAGACCAGGCCGCGTGCATGCTTGACCATGAAGTTGATCGCTTCCGGCGTCACATGCTCGGCGGCCATCACCAGATCACCTTCGTTCTCGCGGTCTTCCTCATCCACCAGGATGACCATGCGGCCAGCCTTCAACTCCGCAACTATTTCTTCGATCGGGGCGAGGCTCATGTCAGTACCGCCGGGCCGTCCCAAGGTAATGACACGGCCCCCTCGGGGGGCAGTGAACGCAGAGAGCGTGGGGGTAGTTTCATCTCAGTCTTTGTCCTGTTGGTTAACGTAGTGAAGCAAGCGCTCGGCGTAACGCGCCAGCATGTCGGCTTCCAGATTGACCCGCGTCCCGGTCTGCAAATCCTTCAGCATGGTCTGTTCCAGCGTGTGGGGAATCAGGTTGATGGAAAACTCTGCGCCTTGCACGCTGTTCACCGTCAACGAAACGCCATTCACCGCAATCGAACCCTTGCTCGCCAGATAGCGCGCCATGCTTTCCGGCGCACGAATATCGAGCCGCCAACTGCCGTCGGCTTGATCAGATACCGGGCCGAACTGGATGACTTCGCCGACGCCATCGACATGGCCAGAGACCAGATGGCCACCAAGCCGATCCGACAAACGCATGGCTTTTTCCAGATTGACTTTGTCGTCGGGCGCGAAACCGATGGTGCAGGAAAAGGTTTCCCCCGAAACATCGACCCCAAAGCTGTCAGCGGTTTTCGCGACCACGGTGAGACAGACACCGTTGCAGGCAATCGAATCGCCAAGTTGCGCGTCGGACAGATCAAGTCCGCCGGCGGCAACCGTCACGCGGGCATCACCGCTCGCACTTTCAGTCAAATGGGAAATATGGCCGACGGCCTGGATGATGCCGGTAAACATGGAAGACACCTGCTAAGAAGAGACGGCCAGCGCGTTTCACTGGCGCACGAAGGCGAGCATTTTAGGGGTTTGGGCGATGCAAGGGAAATCCAGGCCAGCGGCAAGCTGCCGCCAACCGGCGAATCAATTCACTTCGCCGCGCGCGATTTCTTTCGTGGTGGCCGGTCGCACCGCCACTACCAAGCCGGAAAACACCAGATCCAGGCCGCACAAGGGGTGGTTGCCGTTGATCGTGACGTTGTCGCCGTCGATGTGGGTAATTTTGAACAACAGGGTTTCGCCATCTTCCGCATCCAGTTCAACCGAGGTGCCGACCTGGACATTGGCGGGGAATGCATCACGCGGCTCGACACTGACCAGATCCGCGTCGTATTCGCCGAATGCCTGCTCGGTGGTCAGTTCGACGCTGAAGGTATCGCCGACCGACTTGCCCTGCAAAGCCACCTCAAGCGCATCGAACAGACCACCATAACCGCCATGCAGATAGACCAGCGGTTCCTGCCCGGCATCGACCACTTCGCCGTCCCGATCGCTGACTTGATATTTGAGAGTGACTACCTGGTTACGGTTGATTTTCACGCTGATTCCAATTCCATAATTTTCAAACTGGCCGCAGGCGCAGACGAAAATCCGCACCAATCTGAACCATATCAAGCAGGCTGAAATGCCGCCGCCCGGCCATCTCGGTCAACGCCGGCATATCGAACAGGCCGCGCGCGGCATGCCCCAGCGTCACCGGCGCCAGATACGAAATCCACTCATCCACCAGCCCGGCAGCGAGCAGCGCGCCATTCAGCGTCGCGCCGGCTTCCACATGCACTTCGTTGATGCCCTGGCGGCCGAACTCTTGCAGCAACGCGGCCAGATCGACGCGACCATGCGCATCGGGAATTTCCAGGATCTGCGCGCTGGCGGCTTCCAGCGCGGTACGTCGCAAAAAGTCCGCCTCGGCACAAGCGATGAAGGCGCCGCCGAGCAATATCTTCGCGCTCGGCGGCGTGCTCAACCGGCTATCGACGATGACTTTCAGCGGCTGGCGCGGCGTTTCTGCATCGTTTGCCAAAATCTCACGCACATTCATCTGCGGGTCGTCAGCCAGCACCGTGCCGCTGCCGGTCAGGATGACGCAGGCGCGGGCTCGCCAGCGCTGCACATCGGCACGCGCGGCGGCACCGGTAATCCATTTCGAGGCGCCGTTCAGCAGCGCCGTTTTGCCATCCAGCGAAGACGCGGTTTTCAATCGAAGCCAAGGCCGTCCCCGCGTCATGCGCGAAATGAAGCCGATGTTGAGTTCGCGTGCTTCGCTTTCCAGCAAACCCACCTGAACCTCAATCCCGGCCAGCGTCAACAACTCCAGACCTTGCCCGGCGACCTGCGGATTCGGGTCGCGCATTGCGGCAACCACACGCGCAACACCGGCGTCGATCAACGTATTCGCGCAGGGCGGCGTGCGGCCGTGGTGGCTACATGGTTCCAACGTGACATAAGCGGTGGCGCCGTTTGCCCGCGCACCGGCAGCGCGCAAGGCATGCACTTCAGCATGCGGCCCGCCGGCCTTCTCATGCCAGCCCTCACCGACAACCACACCGTCATTGACGATGACGCAGCCAACGCGCGGATTCGGGGTGGTGGTGAATAGTCCGCGCTCGGCCAGACGCATCGCGCTGGCCATGTGGCGGTGGTCTTCGGCGCTGAACACGTGGCTATTTATCGACTTCAAGCAGTGCATCGCGGAAATCGTCGATGTCCTGAAACGCCCGATAAACCGAAGCGAAGCGAATGTAGGCGACCTTGTCGAGCCGCTTCAATTCATTCATCACCAACTCGCCGATCATGCGCGAACTGATTTCCCGCTCGCCCAGGGCCAGCACCTTGTGCACGATGCGATCGATCGCCTGATCGACCAATTCGGTCGGCACCGGACGTTTGTGCAACGCCCGGCGAAAACCTTCGCGCAATTTGTTGCGGCTGAATTCCTGCCGTTCACCCGACTGTTTCACCACCGCCGGAGATCGCACCTCAGCGGTTTCAAACGTGGTGAAACGCTTGTCGCAGGCGTTGCAGCGACGACGGCGGCGAATGCTGACGCCGTCTTCCGACAGGCGTGTTTCCACCACCTGGGTGTCAGTCGCGCCGCAAAAGGGGCATCTCATGGTGAACTAGTCGCTAGTGGCAGCAGTTGGCTATTTGCCACTTGCAACTCGCTACTTTCCATACACCGGAAACGCCGCCGTCAGCTTGCCGACTTCCGCCTGCACGCGAGCGATGACGGCTTCATCGTTGGGCGCGTCGAGCACATCGGCGACCAAATGCGCGAGTTTCTCGGCTTCCAGTTCCTTGAAGCCGCGCGTGGTCATCGCCGGCGTGCCGATGCGAATACCGGAGGTGACGAATGGCTTCTGCGGGTCGTTCGGGATGGCGTTCTTGTTGACCGTGATGTGGGCGCGGCCCAAGGCGGCTTCGGCGTCCTTGCCGGTCAGGTTCTTGGCTTGCAGATCAACCAGGAAAACATGCGATTCGGTGCGGCCGGAAACGATGCGCAGGCCACGCTCGATCAGCACCTTGCACATCACCAGCGCGTTGGCGGCGACCTGCTCCTGGTAATGCTTGAAGTCCTTGCTCATTGCCTCCTTGAACGCCACTGCCTTGCCGGCGATGACATGCATCAGCGGGCCGCCTTGCAGGCCGGGAAAGATCGCCGAATTGATCGCTTTCTCGTGCTCGGCCTTCATCAGGATGATGCCGCCACGCGGACCGCGCAGGGTCTTGTGGGTGGTGGAGGTGACCACATCGGCGTGCGGCACCGGGTTCGGATAAACCCCGGCGGCGATCAGGCCGGCGTAGTGCGCCATGTCGACCATGAAAATCGCACCGACCGCCTTGGCGACCTTGGCAAAACGGGCGAAGTCGATCTTCAGCGAGTAAGCAGATGCGCCGGCGATGATCAGCTTCGGCTTGTGTTCATGCGCCAGCGCTTCCATGCGGTCGTAGTCGATCTCTTCCTTCTCGTTGAGACCGTAGGCAACGGCGTTGAACCATTTTCCGGACATGTTCAGCTTCATGCCGTGCGTCAAATGACCGCCTTCGGCCAGGCTCATGCCCATGATGGTGTCGCCCGGTTGCAGGAAGGCCATGAACACCGCCTGATTGGCTTGCGAACCCGAATTGGGCTGCACGTTGGCGGCTTCCGCGCCGAAGATTTTCTTGACGCGGTCAATCGCCAGTTGCTCGGCGATGTCGACGAACTCGCAGCCACCGTAATAGCGCTTGCCGGGATAGCCTTCAGCGTATTTGTTGGTCAGCTGCGAACCCTGCGCTTCCATCACGGCATGGCTGACGTAGTTTTCGGAAGCAATCAGCTCGATATGCTCTTCCTGGCGGTGGTTTTCGCTCTGGATGGCGGCCCACAGTTCGGGATCGGTACTGGCAATGCTTTGGCTGGAGGAAAACATGGCAATGGCGCTCAAATTCTGGAAAACGACGATTTTAGCCCGGAAGTTTCAGAATTTCGTTGGGCGGAAACAGGGCGCGGCTCCCACCAATAAAAAACCCGCCTCGCGGCGGGTTTCATCAGGCTCAACCACCGTCAATCAATATTTGTAGGCATTGCCTTTGTAGAACTTCTTGAAAGTGTTGGTCACCATGCCGTCATCCTTGATGCGGACATATTCACCATAGTCGGACGGCATCAACTTGGTGCAACACTCGGGTTCGGTCGGAAACTGGGTGCAAAAGTTGTTGTCGGTGATTTTCCAGGTACCTTGCCGCCGCTTTCTTTTCCCCAGGCCCTGCACCAGCTTGCCTTTTTCGGCTTAGGGGCTGTCCGTGAATAATCTGGATGTGGGATGTGATGCAAGGCGCCGGACGCGCAGCGTGGCCATGTTCAACTGCCGCTCGATCCGAGTGGGTTCCTTGGGCCGTTCCTCGCCCTTCTTCGGGCGGCCGCGGCGCTTGGGCGGGGAAGGAACGGTTTCGGGGGTTGGCACGACCGTGGCCATCGGCCGTTCCCGTGCTTCGATGACGGTGCTGCCGAAAACCAATGATGCCCGCCCACGCGGGCGGCGCCCACCTCTTTTCAATCTGCCTCTCAGCAGAACATCCAGCTCGATTGCACGGTTTTGCAAGCGCCTCAAACGAACCATTAGTAACTACAAATATTTTGTACCAACATCAAAAAGACACGCGTGGGTCCTGATCTTTCGGATCGCGCATGCTGGTGATCTCATTCAGTTTGCGGCCGTCTTCAATGCAGATCACCGGGCCGTTCATCTGAATCAAGCCTTGTTTGTCGAGAAAGCTGAGCACTCGGGACAGGGTCTCCTGAGTCAACCCGAGTTTGGCGGCGATATCCTGTTTTCGCGCAGGCAATTGAAACTTGAATGCTGTGGTGTGTGGCGACGGCTGGTGACGCATCAGGAAACAGGCGACCCTCTGGACACTGGAGCGTTGTGCGCATATTTCCATATCGCGCAGCGTTTCCATCAACCGCCTTGCTACCCTCTCCAGTGTTTTGCTGGCCAACATGGAATGCCGCCCCAACTCCTGGCGATACACCATCGGATCGATCGCCAACAGATGGCTGCCCTTGCAGGCAACGGCATGCAACGGACATGCCTGATTCAGCACCAGACACGATTCGCCCAGGCTGTCGCCCTGATGCACCAAAGCGACGACACGTTCCATATTGTTGGGCAACGGGATATACAAGCGAACCAGACCGCTGACCAAGACATACAGATGGTCCAGCATCTGGCCCTTGGTCGCCAACATGTCGTTCTTCTGCACGCTGATCATTTTTGCCCCCAGCGCCAGACGATCAAGCACATCGGAAGGCCACCCTTCGAAATAGGCCAACCGACTCATGGTCTCCGGAATCAGTGCTGTAGATAGCGGCAGTCTGGTCATGCACATCCCTTCCACGAATTTCACAACGGCAGTCATTCAGTTAACACTTGAATCGGCAGGTGAGATGCCCTGCCGAAGTAGCGACCAATCAAGTCGGCTACAGACAGATCAACTGGGTCGTTAACGCGGATATTGCCGCGACCGCAAGCAAACTGCCGCAAATCCAGTTGGGCGCGATGAGTGCCATGAAAAAGTGGCGGATATCGAATTGCTGCAAGTCATTGAACGCTCCATCCATGTTTTTTGGGTCTTTTGTCGTTCTTCCAGCCACTCAAAAGACGTTTACGTCTTTATATCAGAATATTAGAGAATTGCAATATTCTGATAACAACTGGCACAATAATTTTGGTCAATGCACCCACCCTGAATTTCGAACCGGGGCCACACCGAGCTTGCCGGGCTGGATGCAAGCACCGCTAACTTTCATGACCTGAGTCGTCACCCCAAATCATGAAACCGTTCGCCCTGAGCTTGTCGAAGGGCTCTTCGATCATGGGGCCTTCGACAAGCTCAGGGCGAACGGGACTGTGTGTTTCACGTTAACCGTTAACGTTCACCACTCGCAGGCCAGGCCACGCGAAGGTCATGAATCCCCTTGTCATCCTTGGTAGTGGCATGGCCGGTTCCGGGCTGCTCCGCGAATTCCGCAAGCGCGACCCGAACACCCCGGTCACCTTGATCACCGCCGATGATGGTCGCGTCTACAGCAAGCCCAATCTGTCCAACGCACTGGCGCTGGGGCGAACAGCAGAATAACTGTCCAGCGAAACCGCGGAGCAGGCTGCGGCTAAATTCAATGCGCGCATCCTGACCCATAGCCGAATCAGCGCTATCGACCTGGCAACTCGGACATTACGCAGCGATACCGGCCCGATTGCCTATGACCGCCTGGTACTGGCGCTCGACGCCGATCCGTTCACGCACGGACTGACTGGCAGTGGCGCAGAAGCCGTGATCAGCGTGAATGACATTGATGACAACAGCCGATTTCGTACTGCCCTGAATTCGCCAACGACCTGGCGGCAACCGGCCATACTGTCAGCGTGGTGCATCTCGGCCCCTGGCCGCTGGAAAAACTCGGGGTGACCTGGAATTTCGGCCGCAATGCGAAGCAGGTCGAGCGCTCTTCCGCGGGCTGCGGCCTGACCCTGGACGATGGCATCCAACTGGCCGCTGACCTGGTACTTGCCGCGATCGGTTTACGACCATGCACGAATCTGGCGCACACAGCCGGCATCAAGACTCAGCGCGGCATCGTAGTCAATCGTCATCTGCAAACCCACCTGCCCGACCTCTACGCCATCGGTGATTGCGCCGAAGTCGGAGGCCACGTCCTGCCCTATGTCCAGCCCTTATTGATCCAGGTGCGTACGCTGGCCGCGATCCTGACCGGCGAGACGGCGGCGCTGCGTTATCCGGCAATGCCGGTGATGGTGAAAACCACGGCATACCCGCTGGCGGTATTGCCGCCGCTGCAGAACGCGCAGGGCGACTGGCGAATCGAAGTGACGGAATCAGGCATCCGCGCCTTGCACGAAAGCCCGGCCGGCACGCTGAACGGGTTCACCCTGGGCGTAGGTGAAACCGGCAAACGCGCCGAACTGGCGAAGCAGGTCGCAGCGTTGCTGGCCTAGCACTGCTCCCACGGCAAGCCGTCGAAGCGCCAGCCGTTGTGGGTGGAGCGTTGATGGTTGTCGTCGAGTTCGCCTTCGAAGCCGTAAAGCACGTTGTAAACGTCGCTGAAACCGTTCTGTTCCAGGTACTCGCCGGCTTCCTTCGAGCGGTTGCCGGAGCGGCAGATCAGGATCACCGGCCGATGGTGCGAGGCGGCCATGCGGACCTGGCCGAGGAAATGCGGATTCAGGTCCCAGTTGATGCCCTCGTACCAGGCGATCAGGATGGCGCCGACCGGATGGCCGACGAATAGAAATTCGAATTCCGAACGGCAGTCGATCAAAACCGCATCCGACTGTTTTTGAACAAACTCGAAAGACTCTTTCGGGGTCAGGTGTTTCATGCGATCTCCTCGCGTAAGTAACTGATTTTTATTGGGGAATTTTCGTACGGGCTTTCGTACGGGCTTTCGTATAATGGCCGCCCTTTATGTCGGCCGCGTCCAACATGTCTGATCGTACCGCTGAACTCCTCGCCCTGGCTCGTCAACGCATCCTGATTCTGGATGGCGCGATGGGCACCATGATCCAACGTTACGGCCTGACTGAGGCGGATTACCGCGGCGCGCGCTTCGCCGATTGGCCGAGCGATCTGAAGGGCAACAACGATCTGTTGCTGCTGACCAAGCCGGAAGTCATCCGCGAAATCCACAGCCAGTACCTCGCCGCCGGCGCCGACATTCTGGAAACCTGCACGTTCAACGCCAACAGCATTTCGATGGCCGATTACGGCATGGAAGCGCTGGTCTGGGAGATCAACAACGAGGGCGCGAAGCTGGCGCGCGCGGCGGCGGATGAATATTCGACGCCGGACAAGCCGCGGTTCGTCGCCGGCGTGCTGGGGCCGACCTCGCGCACCGCGACCCTGTCGCCCGATGTCAACGATCCCGGTTTCCGCAACGTCACCTTCGATCAACTGGTCAGCACCTATTACGAAGCCACTGATGGCCTGGTCAAGGGTGGAGCCGATCTGCTGCTGATTGAAACCGTGTTCGACACGCTGAACGCCAAGGCGGCGGTGTTCGCGGTGAAGAAATATTTCGATGACGTGGGAAGAACCTGGCCGGTGATGATTTCCGGCACCATCACCGATGCCTCCGGCCGCACCCTGTCTGGCCAGACCGTGGAAGCGTTCTGGAATTCGCTGCGCCACGCCGACTGTTTCTCGTTCGGCTTCAACTGCGCGCTGGGCGCGGCCGAACTGCGTCAGCACATCGACGAGCTATCGCAAAAGGCGGATTGCCTGGTCACCGCCCACCCCAACGCCGGCTTGCCGAATGCCTTTGGCGGCTACGACGAAACCGGCGCGCAAATGGCCGAACAGATCGGCGAATGGGCGCGTTCCGGCCTGCTCAACATCGTCGGCGGATGTTGCGGCACTACGCCGGAACACATCCAGGCGATGGCGGACGCGGTGGCGGGTTGCGCGCCACGCGTGCCGCCCCACATCGAGCCGGCGCTGCGTTTATCTGGCCTGGAGCCATTCACCGTCGGCAAAGACAGCCTGTTCGTCAACGTCGGCGAGCGCACCAACGTCACCGGTTCGGCCAAGTTCAAGCGCCTGATCATCGACGGCAACTACGATGAAGCCCTGACCATCGCCCGCCAGCAGGTGGAGTCCGGCGCGCAGATCATCGACATCAACATGGACGAAGGCATGCTGGATGGCGAAGCGGCGATGGTGCGCTTCCTCAATCTGATCGCCAGCGAGCCGGACATCGCGCGCGTGCCGATCATGATCGACTCGTCGAAGTGGGCGATCATCGAAGCCGGCCTCAAGTGTGTGCAGGGCAAGGCGGTGATCAACTCGATCTCGATGAAGGAAGGCGAGGCCGAATTCCTCGAACGCGCCAAGCTCGCGCGCCGCTATGGCGCGGCGGTCATCGTCATGGCGTTCGACGAAGCCGGCCAGGCCGATACTTATGCGCGCAAGACTGAAATCTGCGCCCGCGCCTACCAGTTGCTGACCGAGCAGGTCGGCTTCCCGGCGGAAGACATCATCTTCGACCCGAACATCTTCGCCATTGCCACCGGCATCGAGGAACACGCCAATTACGCCGTCGATTTCATCGAGGCGACACGCTGGCTGCGCCAGAACCTGCCACACACGCATGTTTCCGGTGGCGTCTCCAACGTGTCATTTTCATTCCGTGGCAACGAACCGGTGCGCGAGGCGATCCACACGGTTTTCCTTTATCACGCGATCCAGGCCGGCATGGACATGGGCATCGTCAACGCCGGGCAACTCGGCGTCTATGACGAGATCCCGGCCGAGTTGCGCGTGCTGGTGGAAGACGTCGTGCTCAACCGCAACCCGGATGCCGCCGACCGTCTGGTCAGCTTCGCCGAAACGGTTAAGGGCAAGCTTGGTGGCAAGGACAGGGACGCCGTCGAAGAACAGGCCTGGCGCAATGAACCGGTGCTGGCGCGGCTGACACATGCACTGGTCAAAGGCATCACCAGCCATATCGTGGCAGACACCGAAGAAGCGCGGCTGTTGTTCGATCATCCGGTGAAGGTTATCGAAGGCCCGCTGATGGATGGCATGAACGTGGTCGGCGACCTGTTCGGCGCCGGCAAGATGTTCCTGCCGCAGGTGGTGAAATCGGCGCGGGTAATGAAGCAGGCTGTAGCGCATCTGCTGCCGTTCATCGAAGCCACCAAGTCCGAGGGTTCGCGCGCCAAGGGCAAGATTCTGATGGCGACGGTAAAGGGCGATGTGCATGACATCGGCAAGAACATCGTCGGCGTCGTGCTC
>JBBQQT010000122.1:0-11112 GCA_038215555.1 Burkholderiales bacterium
AGCAGGCTGAGCATGACTTCCGGATGGTAGGCGGCGCTGCCTCGCCCGGCATAGGCACGGGTCAGGGCAGAGAGGTCGATCCTCTCCATGGCTTCAACGATGAATCGCGCCAGGTGGTCTTCGGGCAGCCGGTCTTCCACCGAGGGCGGAGCAGGTAGGGTGTCTTGCGGTCTACGGGCGGAAGCGGCTCATGCAAGGCAATGTTTCGTTGGGGGGCTGGATTATCGGGGATCAGGGGAAAGTCCGACAGGTTGCCAGGTTCAATTCAGACCTGCCCCGCAACCGCCAACCGTCACCTTGACCATGCTTTCAGTCATGAAAAACTGACCGCCGCTGCGGGCGATTACCCGGATATTCCCGGTTCTGAACAGCTTGATTCGGGTCACGATTGACGGCTCGACCTCAGGCGTAATCTGGAATGCCGCGATCAAAGGCTGCGGATTCTCATCGACCAGCACGACCAGCGTGTCGACATCTGGCAAGTCGGTGGAAAATTCAATGAAGAACGACGCGCCATCAACCGCAATCGCGGGGGCTTTCAGTTTCACGGCGTCTGACAAAGTCGGCTTGCTGGCCTTCATCTGACGCAGCACTTGCAACAAACTGTTATCGACAATCGCAGCCGAGGTATTGCCGGCGCGCAACAACCCGGCGCCGACCGCTACCGCGAGCACGCCGCCAGAGACTGCGCCGCGCAAAATATTCCGTCTGGTTTGATTCATGACTGGGCAAGGCTTTCAAGGAGATTCGAGACAAGAATCATCCCATGCTGCCGGTTTTCACTGCCTTTATCGGACTGCCCCTGACGCATTCAATTGCGCGCCAGTTGCGCAGAACACCATAGCGGCGTCTCGGTTTTGACCCGGAACCTGGCCAAACTTGACCGCAACTGATTCACATGGAGAGCTTGGCTCTCAAAAAACACATCGTAAACCATTGATTATGTAGCGTGCGCCGTACGCACCATTGGACTCGAATCGGTGCGCGCGGCGCACCCTACCGTGTGTCTTCGGCTCGCCTTTCGGCCCAGACCGTTGACTTCGCTCACTGCCAGGGTTGATCAGGCATTTACCTGACGCTGTACTCCCGCCCTTCCAGGCAGGCCGTCATGAAGCGTCGATAATTGTTCGCCCGACTGCGGACGGTTTGCAGCCGACGATTCCACAATCCGACAGTCTTCTAGACTTCGAGCAACGACCGTTGCACCACCTCGGACACATTGCGCGACAGTCCCGGATGCTCGCGGATACTGATCAACGCCAATCTGGCGTGATGTTGATGATCAGCATCGAACTTCTTCCAGCGGTCGAAGCAGCGCGCCAGGCGGGAGGCCACTTGAGGGTTGCGGGCATCAATGGCACGAATCTGCTCGGCGAGGAAGGCATAGCCTGCAGCGGTATTGAAACGCACCAGATTGGCGCCGAAGTTTCGGATCAATGCATACACCTTGTTTGGGTTGCCGACGTCGAATGCCGGATGTTTAGTCAGGCGTTTGACCGTCTCCAGCGTGTCGGGCAAGCCGCTGCCGGATTGCGCCGCCAGCCATTTATCCACCACCAGCGCTTCGTGCTGCCAGCTTTGGTAAAACTCGCTCAGCGCCGTTTCCCGTTCTGGACAGGCGGTCTGAGCCAGTGCGACCAGCGCGGCGAACTGGTCGGTCATGTTGCCGGCGTTGCGGAACTGCTGCATCGCCAGTTGGCGTACCGGCCCATTGACCGGTTCATTGTCGAGTTCCAGCAAATATCCCAGGCACAGGTTGCGCAACGCGCGTCGACCGGCTTCCGCGCTGCTCGGTATGTAGGGCTGAGTTGGTGCCAGCGCGACATACAGTTCATTCAATTCGCCGGCGAGTTGTTCGGCGAGATGGCGGCGCAGGCCGTTGCGCGCGGCATGCAGCGCTTCCGGGTTGACCACGTCCAGCGCCTCGGCCAGCGTGCTTTCGCCGGGCAGGGTGAGTGTTTCAGCGACGAACGCCGCGCCACGCTCGGCGTGCGACTGCAACAGGCGGCGCGCGGCAGTGACAAAGCTTTCCGGCCAGACCGGCGCATTGCCCGCCGCGATGGCCTCGGTTGCATCAAGAATCAGCCTTGAAGCCAGGCGCTGACCAGCTTCCCAGGCATTGAACGGATCGGTTTCGTGCGCCAGCAACAACGCCAGTTGCGTCGGCGTGTAGGCGTAGTCGAGGGTCACTGGCGCGGAAAAATCGCGCAGCAATGACGGCACCGGCTCAGCCGCGATGCCGTCGAAGAGAAATTCTTGCGACGTTTTGGTCAACAGCAAAGTCTGCTCGCTGCCGGAAAGCAGGTTGCCGGCCGTATCGAACAGCGCGATCCGGATCGGAATCAGATAAGGCGTGGCGTCGCTGGCGCGCGGGTTGGTTTGCCGAAAACTCAGGCGATAACGCTGGGTTGCCGCGTCGTAGGCGCTGTCGGCCGCAACATGCGGCGTACCTGGCTGCTCGTACCAGCGCATGAACGGCGCAAAGTCGAAATCGGAGGCAGCGGCCATGGCGGCGACAAAGTCCTCGCAGGTCACCGCCTGCCCGTCGTGGCGGCGAAAGTACTCTTCGATGCCGCGCCGGAAGCCCTCGCGGCCGATCAGGGTCTGGATCATGCGCACTACCTCGGCGCCTTTTTCGTACACGGTGCTGGTGTAGAAATTGTTGATTTCAACAAAACTGGCCGGCCGCACCGGATGCGCCATCGGGCCGGCATCCTCCGGGAATTGACCGGCGCGCAGGCCACGCACTTCGCGGATGCGAGCAGTCTGGCGGTTATGCAGATCGGCGCCGAATTCCTGATCGCGGAACACAGTCAGGCCTTCCTTCAGCGAGAGTTGAAACCAGTCGCGGCAGGTGACGCGGTTGCCGGTCCAGTTGTGGAAATACTCATGCGCGACGACGCGGTCGATGTTCTCGAAATCGATGTCGGTGGCGACATCGGCGCGCGCCAACACGTACTTGGTGTTGAAGATGTTGAGGCCCTTGTTTTCCATCGCGCCCATGTTGAAGTCGCCAACCGCGACGATCATGTAATGGTCGAGATCGCATTCCAGGCCAAAGCGTTCTTCATCCCAGCGCATCGATTTCTTCAACGCCGCCATCGCGTGGGGACATTGGTCCAGCTTGCCCGGTTCGACGTAAATCGCGAGTTGCACGCTGCGGCCGGAAGCGGTGACGAAGGTGTCGCGCAGCACATCCAGCTTGCCGGCGACGACGGCGAACAGATAAGCCGGCTTGCGGAACGGATCGACCCAGCGCGCCCAATGCCGGCCATTACCTTCTTCACCCGCCGCGGATGGGTTCCCGTTCGCCAGAAGTACGGGCAACGCGTCTCGGTCGGCATGCAGCGTGACGCTGTAGATCGACATCACGTCGGGACGATCAAGGAACCAAGTGATGCGGCGGAAGCCCTGCGCCTCGCATTGAGTGAAATAGCCGTCCTTGGAACGGTACAAACCGGACAGCGTGGTGTTGTCATCCGGCTTGATACGCACCCGCGTCTGCAAAGTGAAGGCATTGGGCAACGCTGCCAGCGTCAGCGTCGTATCGGTGATGGTGTGCGGCCAGTCGGCGCCATCGACCTGCACGCTCAAAGTTTCCAGCGCTTCGCCATCCAGCACCAGCGACTGCGCCGGGACATCCGGGTTGCGCCTGACGCTCAACCTGGAGGCGATGGTTGCGCCATCGGTTTCAATATCAATATCAAGATCGACGGTGTCGATCCAGTACGCGGGGGCGGTGTAATCCTTCAGGTAGATCGTCTGTGGTACGTCTGTTTTCATGATTTGGTTCTCGTTATGCGGTTCCTTGCGACATCGCATTCTCCGCGAATCGCGCCGGCATGTGGGAACCTGCAGGGAACCTCAGGGAAGCTTGCGGTCAAGCGCCCGTTCAAAAAATGCGTGACAAGACCAACCCGCCGCCCAACTCCGCACTCGTATTGCCAAACCCCCGCATCAGATAGGTCTGAATCTTGAATGTCTTGAAGGGCTTGTGCACCCAATACACGGTCAGCTCCCGCAGACCGTCGAACCCTGGGCGCGTAGCTTGGCGCAGGTCGTACATTGCACCCACGCTATTGCGGCCGGACAGTTTGTAGCCCAAGCCCACGTTGAACAGCCAGATATCGCGCAGGGCAAGTCCATCCGGATTGCCGGTGACCCGATATCCGGCACCGGCAAACGGCGTCAAGGCACCGGCCGGGAAATACACATCCGCCAGCAGCGTGTAATCGGCTTTACCGGTGCTGAACCCCTTGGCCTTGTTCCCGGTAGGCAATTTCACCTTGCCGGTAACGTCGACGAGCACACCATGCCAGGGCCGCTCCACGAGCTCGTAAGTCCAGCCGATCACGGCATCCCCCAGACCCAGCTCTGAAGATCTGGGCCCGACGCCATCGGTAATCGGATTTCCCGAATCATCCACACCGATCACGTTGCCGCCTGATGGCGCAGTTTCCCTAATATGCGGCACCGACAACTTATAGGAGGATCGCCCGGTTTCATATTTCAGAACCACAGGCATTGAGACAGTGACCGTGCTTCCGGCATCGCCAAAAGTCCCCTGGCTGTAATCGAATCCGGTTGCGAACGTGAACGCGCCGTCTGCCGCACAGACCGACGCAGGCGCTTGGTACAACAGCATTACGGATATGACGGCGCTCACACCGTGACCTCCAATCACGCGAATCAAGGACGCTCCCTTTTATCCAACTTCTCGACCTTCTCGGCTTTCTCGACCTTCTCGGCTTTCTCGACCTTCTCGACCTTCTCGGCTTTCTCGACCTTCTCGACCTTCTCGACCTTCTCGGCTTTCTCGGCTTTCTCGGCTTTCTCGGCTTTCTCGGCTTTCTCGACCTTCTCGGCTTTCTCGACCTTCTCGGCTTTCTCGACCTTCTCGACCTTCTCGGCTTTCTCGGACTTCTCGGACTTCTCGGACTTCTCGGACTTCTCGGACTTCTCGGGCATATCCCGCTTTTCCGACTTCAGTACCGTAACGGTTTCTACCTGTTCCACGCGAAGGATTTCTATCGGTGTCACCACAGTTGTGGAATCGGTAATCACGGCTCTAGTTTCCACTAGCGAATCTACCGTCGGGGCTATGTTGACAGCATCGGTTGCAGTGTCGGTCCCCGATGGCTGCGCAGCCAGCTTTGTGGCCTTGCCAATTGGATTTGGCTTGCTCTGACTGCCTTTAGGGGCATCCAGTTTGAATTTTTGGCCGATCAGGCTGCCATTCGCCTGCGGTGTTGCCTGCACGCGAACCCACTGTCCTTTGGCACTGGAGAGTCGCTTGGCCTCCTGCGGCGCGAAACGCACCTTGGCAAAGCCCAGCGATACCTCGCCGTTGGAGGCGACTTTATGCACGACTCCCTGCAAGATCAACCGATCCACCTTGGCCGGCACATCGACGACGCGGTTGACTTCGATCTTGCTTACACGCAATAGGGAAGCTTCGACCTGCCCCTTGATACGTACCCAATCACCGGCACGCGCCTTACCGATACCCTTGATGATCAAACCGCCGATACGACCGATGTTGCCAGCAGCATGATCGAGTTGCCCGGTCACCATGACCACTGAGCCAGGCTTAGTGCGATCGACACGAGTCGCACGCAGGTCGCCGGAGGCATCGGTCACGCCGCTGATGCGCAGCATCTCCCCGGCCGCGGGCGGACGTGCTTCGGCCTGATCGGACGCCGTACCCGCAAAATCGAGCCGCACTCTCTGTCCCAGCACCACCAGCGAACGGCCATCTTCAGACACCCAGGAAACCGGGCCGACCAGAGCGGATTGCAATCCGATTCCGCGCGCTCGCAGAGAATCGCCCTCGCCTTCCGCCACTACCGATACCAACTGCCCGATTGCCAGATCGGACAACGAGGCAGGATCACCATCGCGAACCACCGGCGTAGAAGCGTCGTAGTGGATTTCCACGCCATTGACGCAGATGCTCGCAAAACCAGTGATGATACCCACCACCCCGGTACCGCCGATACCACCGTTTTCAGACTTGGCGCCGGTTCCGCCCATGCCGCTGCCATCGCTGCCCGGCGCGCGTCCAGTGCCGCCCATTCCGGAGCCGTCTCCACCATGCCCGGTTCCCCCCATACCGGTGCCATCAAGGCTACCCGGCGTCGGGGCGCCTCCGTTCAGAC
This sequence comes from Burkholderiales bacterium, assembly GCA_038215555.1. Lineage (GTDB taxonomy): Bacteria > Pseudomonadota > Gammaproteobacteria > Burkholderiales > Thiobacillaceae > PFJX01. The sequence goes on from JBBQQT010000122.1 coordinate 6,159, forward strand.
ACGAATTTGCCGTCGCACCACCAACCAACAAGGTGGCAAGACAGAAGGCAAGCAGGGCCCGAATCACGACGTCCTCTCGCCTTGGCGTTGAGCATCCTGCGCCAACAGGAAATAAGCCCCGTAGGTCACCCGAGTGACCGCATCTTCTCGCTCGGCATCCATGGTCTGGAGTTCCAGCGCACGCCGGTTGATCTCCAGCATGGCCGAAGCAGACAGCTCGCGTGCAAGATCGCGTAGTTTGGCGGCCGATTCGGGCGTCAGGCCGTCGTAGTAGGCAATCCGGTCGAGACAAGGGGGATGCTCCCCCAACAAGTTGTGCGCGGCGGCGGCCAGGTGATCGTGAACTCCCTTGCCAAAATAGAACGCCTTTTCGTCGAACCCCTGTGCCGGGACGAATGCAGGTTCCAGCAGATGCACCCGATCCTGCTCATCCAAACGCGCCACTCCCAAACTTAGCCACTCATCGAGAACCGCACGCGAACGGATATCTTTGCTGACGCTGGCGACCAGATACTCGAAAGACTGCTCACCCCCCTTGCTCGCAAGTCTGTCCAGTGAACGCGGGCGATGTTGCGCATCCTGGAATGTCGGATTGGCGCACCAATGCGCGACCAGGGTCGCCCCCAGAGAAACAGAGGACGGCACCATTGGTTCAACGGCCTCAGCACGCAAACGCTTGACCTCGCGGCGATGCACGCCGGACAACAGGCTGACACGGCTGTCCGTGACCTTTTCATCATCGCCCAGCACACCGCGCGACGCGACTTCGACGAACGCCGATTTAGCCAGATTGGCGAAGAACGGAAAACCCACTCCATGCGCTACCAGCAACCGGACCAGCGGCTTGAGCACGCGGCGAACGGCCATCAGTAACGAAATGGGAGGAATCAGAGAAAAACGCATTTGCATCGTTTCAGTATATCAAGCGAATGAAATATTCACACAACCAAACCATACAACCAATACGTATCTATTTATTTACAAACGATAGTTATGACATATTTCACAAGCACATCATTGACGTGTGCATTTATCCCACGTATCGTAAAAAACATCTCGGGCCTAAGACGCTTCTTTGTCCGCCCCGGATGCCAACCACAAACCATCAGAGGTGAACCCATGAATCGACTGTACAAATCACCGCCGCTGCTCGCCGGCATCGCCGTACTGCTTGCCTTTTCCCAAACCAGCCTTGCCGCCCCGCCCGCCGGCCAGTTGCTCGCCTCGCAATGCGCTCAATGCCATGGCACCAACGGCTCCGGTCCCGGCTTCGACGATATCGATGGCGAAAGCGCTGGCGAACTGTTCCATGAATTGCTGGAAATGAAAAATCGGCGCGTTGAATCCATCATGGACAAACAGGCTCGCGGCTATACCGATGCTCAATTGCTGGATATCGCCAACTATCTCGCGGGTCAGTCGAATGCAGCCGCAAACACTGTCAGCGGCACGACGAAAACCAGCGTCAAAAACAAACGCAACACAGACTAATTGGGGAGAACGACATGAGCAGACTGAATAGACGTGAATTTCTCAAACTGGCCGGCCTGGCTTCGATGATGGCCATACTGCCGCGTGCGGTCAGCGCCGCCACGACTGCACCGCGTGTGGTGGTTTGCGGAGGCGGTTTCGGCGGGGCAACTGTCGCCAAATACATCCGGATGTGGGGTGGCAATGTAGATGTGACTTTGGTCGAACCAAACGCCAGTCACATTTCTTGCATCCTGTCCAACCTGGTGGTCACCGGGCAAATTTCCATGGGCCGCATCAACATCGGCTATTCCTCGCTGGTGCAAAAGCACGGGGTCAATCTCGTTCAAGGCAAGGCCATCGATATCGATCCCAACGGACGGACCGTTGGCGTGGAAACCAAAGATGGCGTGATTGACTTGCCCTATGACCATCTGGTCCTTGCGCCAGGCATCGATTTCATGCCAGCCGACGGCAACTGGAACACGGAAATGACTCCTCATGCCTGGCAGGCAGGCCCGCAAACCACGCTGCTGAAGAAACAGCTCGCCGCTGTGCCGAACTTCGGCACCTTCGTCATGACCGTACCCAAGGCGCCTTATCGTTGCCCCCCCGGACCATACGAGCGCGCCTGCGTGGTGGCGGATTATCTGAAACGCAAACGTCGCAACACAAAGGTCATCGTACTGGACGCCAATCCCGGCATCACCGCCGAACCGGATGGCTTCGGACGCGCGTTCAATCAAACGTATGCAGGGATCATCCAATACATCCCCAACGCCAATGTCACTGAGATCGATTCCGCCTCGAAACGCATCGTCACCAGCGCGGGCACCTTCACCGGCAACGTGCTGAACTATATTCCCAACCAGAAAGCCGGCAGACTGGTGGTTGACGCCGGCCTGGCCAACGATGCAACCGGTCGTTGGGCAGCCGTCGATCCGCTCACCTATGGCAGCACGTTGTACCCGGAGATCCACGTGATCGGCGATTCGCAGGCGACCGGGCAGCCGAAATCCGGCCACATGGCGAACTCGCAAGCAAAGGTGTGTGCGGATGCCATCGTGCGTGCGTTGAATGGTGAAGCGCCGGACCCGAATCCGGTCACAGCCTCCGCCTGTTACAGCCCGATCACCTCGAAGAGCGCATCCTGGCTCACGGTGAACTATCAGTACAACAGCCAGACCGGTCTGATGCAGCGGGTGGAAAGCAGTTTTGGCGAAGCGGCCAGCGCCAACGGCGACAATTTCGAGGACATGTTCACCTGGGCAGAAAGCATGTTCGCCGACAGTTTCGCCTGATCCCTGTTCGGCGAAGCGGTCTGGTACTAGCCATTCGTCTTTGCCACGCAAGTGGCGAAGACGAATTTCATTTTTCGATCAAGCTTCCGCTCTTGCGGCCAACCCGAGTTTTTCGAAACTAAGATACGGCTCGCGGCTGGCCCAGGCGTCGGTGGCGTCGTAGCCGGTCTGCCCGTGCTCAATTGCGGCGTCGACCAATTCGTGGTTTTTTTCGCCTTTGGCCATGCTCCAGCCGAGAAGCAACGCCGATAGATTGCGCAGGCCGGTCTGATGATTACCGTGCCGCTTCGCGATGTGGCCCAGGCCGACCAATGCTGCCGCTTCATACGGAAACAGGCGTTTGAGTTGCCCGACATCGCCCGCCAGCGCCACGCCAGCCTTGATGATGCGAGGATTGCCCATCAGTTCAGCCATCTCCTTCGCACAATCGACCTGCTCCAGTTGCAGCAGATGCTCCCGGCTGGCCGTGGCGATCTGCATCAGGCAAGGCAGATAACTTTCTCCCTTTCCGAAGGCAGTGCGTGTTTCGGTATCGAACCCCACGACGCGTGTGTCGCGGATGTCCCGCATCGCTGCCACCAGCGCCGCCGGCGTGTTGACTACGCTGACTTCGCCCTGGTACTGGCGCAGTGGCAGACCGGCAATCTCCTCCTGGTCGATCGTGCGGAGATACTTCTCCGCCAGTCCGTGCGCCGCCTGCAGATCCTTCGCAGTTTCGGCAGCCGGCACTGCTGGCTGGAACTGGCGTCGCGCCGCCAGCCGGGGCTTAATCAGCAGCGTGAACAAACAACACCAGCGGCCACAACCCCCCGGCGGCCAGCTAGTAATTGACCAGCAATTCGGACATCGGGTGACCGACGATGAAATGGAACAGGCCAAATTCGAACACCAGCGTCAGCACCATCCACCCCAGTCCGACCAACACAGCCTGACCAGGCGTAGGACATAAACGGCTGACGAACCGGCAAATCGTCGCAGCGATCAACGCGCAGACCAGTAGCGTGCCTACCTGATCTGCCCAGGCCGATGATGGCGCGGATGACGGCACGGCTTTCCGCGCTCTTGTCGATGCCATCGACAAAGGCGCGATCGATCTTCAGCACATCGACCGGCAGCCGCGTCAATTGCGCCAGCGAGGAATAGCCGGTGCCGAAATCGTCCACCGCCACGCGCAGGCCGAGATCGGCCAGGCGCCGCAACACACGCAGATTGGTCTCGACATCGGCCATCAGCGAGGTTTCGGTGAGATCGAGCAGTAACTGCGCCGGATTGGCGCCGGTTTCGGCCAGCATGGCGGCGAAATTATCGGCCAGCGTTTCATCGTCGAGCTGCCGTGCCGAGACGTTGACCGAAATGTAGGGCGCCTGTGCGCCCCAGCGCTGGCGCCAGGCGGCCTCGGCGAGGCAGGCCTGGCGGAACACCCAGGCGCCGATCGCACCGATGGAGCCGGTCATTTCGGCAATCGGGATGAACACGGCGGGCGACACCTCGCCGCTGACCGGCTGCCAGCGCAGCAACAATTCCGCGCCGACAATGCGGCCGCTCTCGGCGGCGACAAGAGGCTGGAAGCGCGGCGACAGTTCATTGTTGTCGATCGCGGTGCGCAGGCCGTTGGTGATAACCAGCCGTTGCCTGGCCTGATCTTGCAGGCTTTCGCTGAAAAACTGCCAGCCGTCGCGGCCCTTTGCCTTCACCGCATACATGGCGGTGTCGGCATAACGCAGCAGGTCGTCGGCGGCATGGGTGCTGCCATTGCCGATGGCGACGCCAATGCTGGCGGTGACGAACAGCGGCGTGCCGGCGAATTCGACCGGCAGGCGCAGGGTATCGTTGATGCGCTCGGCCAGCACCGAGATGGTGTCGGGCTGTTCGACCTGCTCGCACAGCACCACGAACTCGTCACCGGCCAACCGCGCCACGGTGTCGCCCGTTCGCACTTGTTCGATCAGGCGGCTGGCGACGGTTTTCAGCAAAAAGTCGCCGGCTTCGTGACCGTGGGTGTCGTTGATCAGCTTGAAGCCGTCGAGATCGACAAACAACAGCGCCACCAATAGGCCGCTGCGGCGCGAGCGTTGCAGGGCATTGGCCAGGCGCTCACGGATCAGCGCGCGGTTGGGCAGGCCGGTGAGCGCGTCGTGGGTGGCGCGCCGCGCCATTGACGGAGGAGTCGTTCGCGTACGGTT
>JBBQQT010000123.1:0-11080 GCA_038215555.1 Burkholderiales bacterium
CCTGACGCCAAAAACCGACAAGGACGAACGCCGCAAACTGATCGAATTGCTGCCACGCCTGCTCAAACGCCTGGACAACGGCATCCAGGCCCTGAGTCTGGAAAAAGAAGTGCGTGATACCTTTTTCTCGGATTTGGTGAAGTGCCATGCGGTCGCGGTCAAAGCCGGCTTCCGCGGCGAGCAGGATGAAAGCGTTGCCGCTACGCTGACCGCTTTTACGGCAGTCGATGTCACTGACATTCCATTGCAGGAAACGCCGATCTTCGGGCCGAAAGACTTCGAAGATATTCCCGCCCTCACCGATTCCATCATTCCCGACGCGGCCTTGTTGCAGGAGATTGCCAGCGCGCAGGAAGAAGCTTCCGACCTGGAGGAAATCACCATCAGCGGGGTACGCGGCGAAGCTTGGGACGAGCCGCAGGACAGCCATTTCGAAAGCATGGTGAAAGATTTGAAACGTGGCGTCTGGATCGAATTCAAACAGGATGACGGCACTGCATTGCGCGCCAAACTGGCGTGGATCAGCCCGTTGCAGGGAACTTACCTGTTCACCAACCGCCTCGGCCAACGCGCGGTGTCGATCAATTCGCAGGGCCTGGCGGCGAAGTTTCGCGATGCGCGTGCGCAAGTCATCAATAACGTGTCACTCATCGATCGCGCGGTGAACAACGTGTTCGAGCACTTTCAAAAAGGTGCCTGACAGATGAGCGAGAAAATCGCCGCGACGCCCAATCCGGTCGACGGCATTGCCCGTCTGCAACGCTTCCTGACCCGACAACCGATTCTGACCAACGAACACGGCATCGTTGGCTATGAACTGAAACGGCGCGACCCCGCAGCCCTCGTCGACGATGCGCTGCCAGGCGTGGCTTCGCGGCGGCAAGCGGAAGATGAATGGCTGCTGGCGAGCACGATCGACCTGGCCTACCAGCGTGCGCTGGGCGACAAGCAGACCTTCCTCAGCGTCGCTCCGGAAACCTTGCTCAGTCCGCTGATGGAACAGCTGCCAAAAAGCCAGGTGGTGATTGCGATTCACTCGCATCGCAGTTCCCCGAACTTGATCGCGCGCGCCGAACAACTGGCGCATGACGGCCTGCAACTGGCGCTCGACGACCCGGGCAACAATCAGGAACTCGCCGGGTATTGTCGTTACATCCGCTTCGACACCACCCGCTACGATGTCATGGGATTAACCGCGCAGGTCGTGCGCAGCCTGGATACCGGCAGCAAAAAAAAACCGCTGCTGATCGCGACCCAGGTCGATACGCCGGAAGTCTTTGCCGCCTGCCGCAAGCTCTCTTTCAATCTGTTCCAGGGCTATTACTACACATACCCGCAAGTCTCCGGCTCGCATCGACTCGACAGCAGCAGCATGCGAGTAATGGAACTGCTCAACCTGGCGAAAAATCAGGCTGAATTCCCGGTCATCGAGAAAAGTTTCAAGCTCGACCCGGCATTGACCTACCGTTTGCTGCGTTACATCAATTCGCCCGCCATCGGCATGCGACGGACCATCGAATCGATCAGCCACGCCCTGATTCTGCTTGGGCATGACCAGATCTACCGCTGGCTGACCCTGCTGCTGTTCACCAGCCGGGAAACCGACCCGCGTAGTCAGTCGCTGTTGCGCAGCGCCTTGGTGCGGGCGCGCTTCATTGAAAGCCTGGGGCGTGACAAGTTGAAACGCGGCGAGAGCGACTCGCTGTTCATTGTCGGCATCTTTTCGCTGCTTGACGCACTCCTCAACATCCCGATGCAGCAAGCCTTGGCCGGCCTGCATCTGGCGCCGCCAGTGATCGATGTTCTGGTCGACCACAGTGGCCCATACGCGCCTTACCTCAATCTGGCGCTGGCCTGCGAGCACTTCGACCAGGAAGCCATCGCCACCAGCGCCGCCGAAATCGGCATTGATGCCGACGAGATCAATCTAGCCCACGTCAACGCATTGATCTGGTCGGAGAGTCTGGACATCTAACGCCGCTAGACAAAAATCAAGCGACCAGAAGCGTTCAACTGCGATTTCAAGGTTCAACGGCGACCGTAATCGCCATAACGCGGCGTGTCATCGTGACGATCCCGATCACCCGGGCGATCGATCTGAACGACTATTTCGCGGTCTTTCTTTTCGATCATGATGCGATTAGCCGCTTCGTCCAGACGTTTTTCAAGGATGACCAGTTCACGTGGGCCGAGACGTCCGTCGCTGATGAATTGCCGCTTCATATTGGCGATATCCACATGCTCGCGCAGCAGGTCGACCGCCTCACGCATGGTCAGTTTGCCGTTTTCCATGCCATTCAGGATGCGCTCCATCTGCCTATCCTGACGTCGATCCAGTTGCATCTGACGCTCCTTCATCTCGGCAGCGATACGCGCCTGCTGATAGGCCGGATTCACCATCCACGGATTGGCATGCTGCGCATTGCCCGCCCAAGGTCTGGGCATCGGCGCTCTTTCGTAATAGACGAAGCCGTTATCTGCCTGGCTTACACCGGAGGCCAGGGTCAAGCTGGTCAAACCAATCAGGGTCAAAGTCTTCAGGGTGGTTGCGATCTTCATGGTGATGCTCCTTAGGGTGGTCCTGGTGCCGAACCATTCGGTGCAGGATGTGGCGCACTTTGAACGCCAATTGTTGGCCTGGCGTGTCCAGCGCATAACGAGATGTAAGCAGTTGTTACCCGCGTTGAGCGCGTTCTGCCAGATACGTTTTCAACCGGCAGAAAACCCAGCTCTGTTATCTTCCCGTCACCGGACTCGGCTGAACGAAGTCTGAATCACTTCATCATTCATCATGCAGAAACCCATGCCAGCTCGATTGCCCGCCTTGTTCAACGCCATTGATGCCCGTGACGCACAGGCATTTACCAGTTTTCTCAGTCCGGATGTCGAATTCATCTTCGCCAATGCGCCAGCGTTACATGGACGTGAACAGGTACAAGCCGCAATCGCCGGATTCTTTGCCAGCCTCGCCAGCCTGCAGCACGAAGTGAGTGAATTCTGGCAAACCGGGGACAATCTGATCATGCACGGCAAGGTCACCTATACCCGCCTCGACGGCAGCCAACTCTGCGTCCCGTTCGCCAACATCTTCAAGCTGCGAGGTGACTTGATTGGCGAGTATCAGATTTTCGGTGATTTCTCGGCGCTGACAGATTGAGCAAGTACAGACGCCAGGGCTGACAGTGCGGCTGACACCGGTTCTGATTTCTCGCTGACTTCTCGAACCAGGTATTTCAATTTACGGAAAATTCCGAAGCCCGATCAGGTAGTGGCAGCCCGACGCCTCTGTTATCCTGCCGCCCCTCGCGGGTATTCATTCCCTGGTAACACACAAGAAATACCATTACAACTACTTCACCAGGCTTTGGCACGAAGCGTGCTTAACAAACCCGCCGCCACGTTTTTCCGACTCTTTCCGCCTCTTTCCGCCTCTTTTTTCAAAACCGAGTTTCTGTTGCCTGCCTCATCCCCCACCCCGACTTCCACCCGCATCTGTGTGCTGGTATCCACTGCTGGCATGTGGCTGACCAACAGCATCCCACAGGCTTCTGGCAGGGGTCTGGAGCACGTCAACGGCAGCCCTGATGCCGGTCTCGGGCAACGTATCGGGCAACGTATCGGAGGTTTCCTGAATTGACCACATCCAGCCTGAACCAGAGACAAGTCGATGCCCCGTTGTTGAGCGGCGGCGCACTGTTATCGAGCTTGTTGGACGCTGCGCCGGTTACCCGGGGTGTCAGCCCGGATAGAAGGGCCGGAAGATGACCACAATGAGCGATAACACGATGCGCAATATGACGATGTTGTTTGCGACCCTGTTCGGGTTCTGGATTCTGCTGAACGGCTCGTTTGCCAAGGATGTCCTGGTGGTCGGTCTGATCACGGCTTTCCTGATCACCCTGCTGTTCCGCAACAGTCTCGCCGTCATCTCGGAATTGCGCACGACCCCGCCCGCGCTGCTGGCGGCAGTCGGCTATGTATTCTTCTTCGCCAAGGAACTGGTCAAGTCGAACCTCAACCTTGCCGGCATTGTGCTTTCCCCCGCCCTGCCGCTGAACCCCGGCATCGTCAAAGTACGGACGCGCCTGAAAAGCCGCATGGGGCGGCTACTGCTGGCCAATTCGATCACGCTGACGCCGGGCACGCTCACCGTTGATATCGACGGTGAATGGCTGTACATCCACTGGGTGACGGTGGAGTCGGCCGATATCGAAGCGGCCACCGCCGCCATCGTCACGGGTTTCGAGGACTATCTCGAGGTTATGTATGGCTGAGTTTTTCATTTTCGAATTCCTGATTTACCTTGCGGCGGCGTTGACCGGAGTGGCTTTCCTGCTCGCCCTTTTCCGTTTCCTCAAGGGCCCATCGACTGCCGACCGAGTCATCGCCTTCGATGTGCTGACCATCATCGGCATCACCGCCATCGCGCTGCTGGCGCTGCTGGAAGGACGCGGCATCTATCTGGATGTGGCGCTGGTCTACGCGCTGCTGTCATTCCTCGGGGTGATCGTCATCGCCCGTTATCTTGAGCGGGGGCTGTGATGGATACGCTGCTTGCGCTGCTCGGTGGCGTTCTGCTGGTCGCCGGCGCGGCCTTCCTGCTGCTTGGCGGCCTGGGACTGGTGCGCATGCCGGACGTGTTCAACCGCATCCAGGCCGGCACCAAGGCGACCACGCTGGGTACGCTGCTGTCGCTGGCCGGCATCGCTTGCCTGCAACCGGATTGGGCGTTGAAACTGTTGCTGATCGGCCTGTTCATCCTGTTCACCAACCCGCTTTCGTCGCATGTATTGGCGCGCGCCGCGCATCGCAGCGGCGCGGATAAATCGCCGCTGACCGGGGTCGATCTTTTGGCTAAAGACCGGCTGGCCGAAGAACAGCGGGGAGATCGAACATGAACCCGATGAGTCCGTTGATCTTCGGTATCACCCTGGTGCTGTGCATCACGATGATCGGTGCGGCGCTGATGGCGATTCGCGCCAAACGCTTGCCGATCGCAATCCTCGCCGCTGGTCTGGTCAGTCTGGTCGCCTCGATCCTGTTTCTGGTTCTCGCCGCGCCCGATGTGGCGATGACCGAGGCGGCGATCGGCAGCGGCCTGACCACCTTCCTGTTCTTCTTTGTGCTGGCGCGCATTCGCGGTGCCGGGCAGGGCGACGCTGAAACCGAGGCTAACCAACATGATTAAGCGCGCCATCGCCCTGCTGTTGCTGTTTGCTGTCGGCGCGCTGTTTGCCAGCCTGCTGGTCGGCTACGTGCCGGACAGCGAACTCAACCAGACCGCCCGCTATTACGCTGAACGCACCGCTGGGGACATTGGCGCAGCGAACATCGTCACCGCCATCGTCGTCACCTATCGCGGCCTCGACACACTTGGCGAAGTCACCGTGCTGTTCATCTCCGCCGCCATCGTCGGCCTGGTGCTGGCGCAAGGCCAAATGTTGGGCAACGCACCAGGCAATGCACCTGGGCAACCGCGCGCACCAGTGAGCGAACTGCTGAGCACCGGCAGCCGCGCGCTGACGCCGCTGATCCTGCTGCTTGGCGTGTATGTCTTCGTCAACGGCCATTTGACGCCCGGCGGCGGCTTCCAAGGCGGTGCCATCGTCGCCTCCGGCATGCTGCTGTTGTTGCTGGCCGATCCGCTGAAACAGTTCAGCCACCAACTGATCTCGGTGCTGGAATCGCTGTCAGGACTGCTGTTCGTTGGCATCGGCGTGCTGGGCATCCTGCTTGCCGGCGGCTTCCTTGATAACCGCCTGCTGCCGATCGGCAGGCTCGGCGAACTGTTCTCGGCCGGCGTCATTCCGGTCATTTATTCGCTGATCGGCCTGAAGGTCGGCGCCGAGTTCTCCTCGATGCTGGCCAGCCTGTCGGAATCGTACAAAACCGAAAAATCGGAGGAATCATGATGCAGAGCATCAGCCTCGCCCAGATGGCCATGGCCACCGGCTTCGTGCTGATCCTGATCGGCTTCTACGGCGCGCTGACCCAGCGCAACCTGCTGCGCATGATCGTCGCCTTCACAATCGCCGACACCGGGGTGAACATCGTGCTGGTGGCGGTCGGCCACATGCGCGGCCGCGCTGCGCCGATTCTCGATGTCGCCGTGCCGGCGGCCGATGCAGTGGCGCGCATCATCGATCCGGTGCCGCAGGCGCTGGTGCTCACTGCCATCGTCATCGGCCTTGGCGTCACTGCGCTGATGCTGGCCTACGCGCTCAAACTGCATGAGCGGAAGCACACACTCGACATCGCCAAATTGACGGAATTGAAATGGTAAGCGCCCTGCACATCATCACCGCGGCGCTGGCCGCCGCCTTCCTGATGGGGCTGCTGAAAGAGCAGCAGCGTGGCCTCGCGTTCGGCATCACGCTGGTGACGCTGGCCTTCATGAGCTGGATCTCCGCCGGCTGGCTGTGGACCTTCGCTAGTACCGACACCGCCGCTGTGGAAATCTTCACCGCCGGTACCGAACCGCCGTTCGCCATCAATTTGCGCATCGGCCTGGCCGAGGCGGCGTTGACCCTGCTGATCAATCTCGTCGGCCTGCTATCGGCGCTGGCGCTGAAAGACACCCTGCTGGCGCTGGGACGCCGCGCGATGGCGGTCTGGCTGGTGGCGGTAATGGCGCTGTCCGGCATCGTGCTGACCCGCGACTTGTTCAATCTGTTCGTTTTTTTCGAGATGACGGTGATTGCCAGCGCCGGTCTGGTGCTGCTTTCCGAACACACCAATAACGGCACCAAATACGACGGCCAGGCGCTGGCGGCCGGCTTCAAATATCTGATCGTGTCGCAGTTCGTGTCGATCTTCCTGCTGATCGGCATCATCTTCGCCTACCACGCCACCGGCACGCTCAACATCGACGGCATGGCCGCTGCCGCGCCGTTGCTCAGCGGCGGCGCAGCGCAAGCATTCAGTCTGGCGTTCTTCCTGATCTTCATCGCCGTGGTCGCAGAATTGAAACCTTTCCCGGCCAACGGCTGGGCGCTGGACATCTACGAGTCGGCGCATCCGGCGTTCTCCGCGTTGTTCTCCGCCGCCACTGGCGCCGCCGCGCTGTTCGCGGTCGACAAGCTGCTGCTGATCGGCGGTGACGCCTGGTTCCCCGGGGGTAACAACATGGCCACCGGCATCGGCATCGTCACCTTCGTTGCCGCCAACCTGCTGGCGCTGCCGCAACGCAATGACCGGCGTCTGCTCGGCTATTCGTCGATCGCGCAAACCGGCCTGATCCTGGCGGTGCTTGGTCAGCGCGACATACTGGGCGAGCACACGCTGTACATCGCCGGCGGCCTGCTGTTGTCGCATGCGGTGGCCAAGGCCGGCCTGTTCTGGTTGTCCGAGCTGATCGCCACGCGCGGACTCGAAACCTGGGCGGCGCTGCGCGGCCATCCGGTGTTGATCTTCGCCTTCGTCAGCTTCATCTGCATGCTCACCGGTCTGCCGCCGTTCCCCGGCTTCTATGCCAAATGGGAACTGGTCCACCTGCTCGCCGGCGAAGGCCGCATCGCGTTGCTCGGGTTGATCCTGTTCGGTGCGCTGCTCGAAGCCGGCTATCTGTTCCGCTGGTTCGGCTACATCATGAAACGCGAAGCGCCAGCCGAGGCTGTCAATGTCGCGTCGAACTCCACGTTCGCAGTGATAGTCGCCCTCGCCGCCGCCTGGGCCCTGAGCTTTGTCTGGGGCGAACTGTCCGGCCTGCAATTCGAGCGCGGCAACATGCTGCTGGCGCTGCCGTTGCTGTTCGCGTTGACTTTCCTGGCACTCGACCCGCTACCGGTCTGGCTGAAGAACAGCCTGGCGATCGCCGGCCTGCTGGCCTGGTTCTACCTGACCTATACCGAGTACGACCCGCTGCGCATGATCTTCGCGGTGATCTTCCTGATCGGCGGCTCGCTGACCCTGCTCGCCAGCTACCATGCACACGGCCAGCGCAGCGGCTTCTATCCGTCGGCGATGCTGATGTTCGCCGGCCTGGCAATGCTGATCCGCGCCACCGACACGTTTGATTTCTTCGTCGCCTGGGAACTGCTGACGGTCGGCTCCTACTTCCTGATTCTGCGCGGCAAGCATTCCGAACCGCACGCGCTGTCCTACATCCTGTTCTCGCTCGGCGGCGCCTTCCTGATTCTGGCCGCCTTCGCGCTGGCGACCCAGGGCGCGCCGCACTTCCAGCTGGCAGAGCTGGCCGATCTCGTGCAACCGCTGGCGCCGTGGGTGTTCCTGCTGCTGGCGATCGGCTTCATGACCAAGACCGCCGCCATCGGCCTGCACATCTGGCTGCCCGGCGCCCACGCCGAGGCGGAAACCGATGTCTCGCCGATGGTCTCCGGCATTCTTTTAAAAGCCGGCCTGTACGGCCTGATCGTGCTGCTGCTGACCATGGGCCGGCAGGACTTCTACGGTATCGACCTGATCAACGTCATGCTCTGGATCGGCGCGATTACCGCGCTGATCGGCAATCTGCTGGCGATTTTCCAGGAAGACGCCAAGCGCCTGCTGGCCTACTCCTCGATCGGCCAGATGGGTTATGCAATGTTCGGACTGGCGCTGATGAATCACCTGGGCTGGCTGATGGCGCTGATGTTCGTGATCAACCATTACGTCTACAAATCGATGCTGTTCCTGTCGATCGGCGGTGTTGCCAAGCGCACCGGCACGCGCGAGATGTACCGCATGGGCGGCCTGATCACGCTGATGCCGCTGTCGTTCATCGCCACCCTGATCGGCATCATCGCCGTCTCCGGGGTACCGCCGCTGTCCGGTTTCGGTGGCCGCTGGATCTTCTACAACGCCATCCTGACCGCCGAAGCGCGGCTGCCGATGGTGATCATCTTCCTCGCCGGCCCGATCGCCTTCCTGTACCTGTTCCGCCTGATCTACACCATCTTCCTCGGCCAGTTGAAAGATGAATTCCGGCGCGTCAAGGAAGCCCCGTTCTGGATCGTGCTGCCGCAGATGATCTATGTCGCCATCCTGATGGTGGTAGCGGTGGTACCCGGCCTGGTACTGCGCCATGTCGACGCTTATCTGAACAATTTCTTCCCCAACGGCGGTTTGGTCTGGGAAGGCAGCACCATCACCAGCCAGTTCGGCTACTGGAATCCGGTGGCGATCATGATCATCGTCGGCGTCATCTTCATGACGCTGTTCGCCTGGCTGCTGTTCGTCAACCGCCGCGCACAGAAGGTCAAGCAATTCAACATCGTGTTCTCCGCCGAACGTCCCTTCCGGCCGGAAACCACCCACTTCGCGTGGAATTTCTTCGCCCCCTACCGCAAGGCGCTGGGCTTCCTGACCCTGCCGCTGGTGACAATTTTCTGGACGAGCATGACTGATCTGCTGCATACCGCCGGCGATCTGGCGCGGCGCTTCTACACCGGCAACGGCCAGACCTACGCGTTCCATCTGCTGGCCTTCGTGATCATCGTCTATCTGTTTGGCATGGGAGTCCAGCCATGAGCTTCGACTGGATGAAAATCCCCTACGCGCTGCTGACCGTGTTCATCGTGTTCAATTACGGCATGCTGCTGGGCGCGCTGATCCAGAAAATCGGCGCCCGCGCCGGCCGCCGTCACGGCATTCCGATCTGGCAGAACTATGTCGATCTGATCAAGAACTACGGCCAGCGCACTTCCATCACCCACGGCGTGATGTTCTACCTCGGTCCGGTGTTCCGCCTGACCGGCGGCATCGGCTTGCTGCTGTTCGTGCCGACCATCTACGGCTCGTACATGTTCTCCAACCTGTCGTTCGCCGGCGATCTGATCCTGGCGCTCTATTTCGTCTTCTTCGGTACCCTCGGCATGGCGCTGGGCGCTGGCGAAAGCGGCCATCCGCACGCGGCAATCGGCATCACCCGCGGCCTGTCGCAGGTCAGCGTCGCCGAACTGCCGTTCGCGCTGGCGGTATTCGCGGTAGCGCTGCAATACCAGACGCTATCGGTCACCGACATCGTCGCCGCGCAGCAGGGCGGCGTGATGAACTGGACGTTGTTCACCAATCCACTGGCGGTGGCTGCAGCGATGCTCGCCTTCCTTGGCTCGATGATGCGGCCGCCGTTCGACGTGGTCATCGCGCCGCAGGAAATTCCCATCGGCCCGCCGACCGAATACCACTCCGCCTATCTGGCGCTGATGCAGACCAACCGGGCGATCTTCCCGATCGCCAAGATGGTGATCTACATGAACCTGTTCTTCGGCGGCGCCACCAGTTGGCCGGAATTCGCCGTCAAGGTGTTCCTGCTCTATCTGTTCTCGGCCTTTGTCGGCGTCTGCTTCCCGCGCTTCCGCGTCGAACAATCGATCCGCTGGTTCCTGATCTGGGCCGTGCCGCTGGGTGTACTGGCGATTCTTTGGGTGTGATATGAAACCAGAACTGCTCAAACGTGTAGTCAAAGGCCCGGACGGCGTCGAATTCGAAGTCGAGCCGCTGCGCGATTATTACTGCGAGGCGCTGCCGACGGTGCAGCATGGCGCTTACTTCAAGATCGTCGAAGACTTCTTCAACTGGGCGCGCTCCGAATCACTGTGGATACTCGGCTTCGGTACCGGCTGCGGTGCCATCGAAATGCGGCCGCTGATGACGCCGCGCTTCGACGCCTATCGCTATGGCATCCAGTGGCGGCCGACGCCGCGCCAGGCCAACCTGCTGGTGATTTCCGGTTACCTGTCGGTGAAGACGTTGAAGCGCGCGATCCGTGCCTATGAACAGATGCAGAGCCCGAAATATGTCGTCGGCCTTGGCTCCTGCACCATCAACGGCGGCATGTACTGGGATTCCTACAACACCATCAAGCGGCTCGACGACTACATGCCGGTGGATCTTTACATCGTCGGCTGCATGCCGCGTCCGGAAGCACTGCTGGCCGGCTTCGAGGATTTGAAGAAACTGATCCGCGCCGGCAAGGCCGAAGGCGCCAATGAGTATGCGGAAAAATTCGATTGGTACAAATCCAACCAGAAGCGGGTCATCCACGACTGGGACATGCCGGACTACAACTGGTGAAGCACGCTGGCAACCACGAACAGGCAACCACAATGCGCGATCTTCACACCCGACTCCAGCACCTGTT
>JBBQQT010000124.1:0-11022 GCA_038215555.1 Burkholderiales bacterium
GACATGGCGTGCGGTCACCCCGTATTTCGGCCCCACCGCTTCGAGTCCCTGGCAAATCGCCGGCACACCCAGTTCAGCCAGCAGCGGCGCCAGGAAAGGCGCCGCCGGCAGGCAACGGTTGTATCCGTCGTAAGGGTCGGCGATATCGACCACCTCATCCACATCGGCGGTTACGCGCTGGGTTGCATCCAGAATCGCATCCAGAATGCCTTTGAATTCCTCGTTGGTTTCACGCTTCATGCGCAACGCAATCAGGAAAATGCCGGCCTGAACCGGATCGATTGCGTCTTCCAGGATGGCTTGCATCCCCAGCTTGGCTTCTTGCATGGAAATGTCTTTCGACAATTCCGGCCCAGTGGCGATGCGCTGGATGATGGAGTGCATCGTCTTGGCAAGATCAGGTGCGGGGGCAGTTGTGGTTGTACTCACGGTTGTATCGGAAACAGCGGTGTTCATTAGCAACTCCTGAAATAGTGTCGCGAGGATAGGGAGGCTTGGGTGAATTGGTCAACCATGATGAAAAAATGGGCAGGTTCAGAGCTTGCGGTACAGCGTGCGTTCGCTGATCCCAAGCCGGCTGGCGAGTTGCTTGCGGTCGCCGCCAAGTTGTTCGAGCGCCTGCCGCACATAGCGGCGCTCGGCCTCTTCCAACGAGACAATCGCCGCTTCCGCGTGTGGGGTTTCAGCGCCGCTTGATGGGAGATTATCGGCCAGGCTGAGCAGTTCACCGTCCGCCATCAACATGGCGCGTTCGAGCAGATTTCTCAACTCTCGGATGTTGCCCGGAAAATCGTGGTTCTTCAGCCGCGCCAGCGAAGCCTGGTCCAATTTCAGCGGACGCTCCGGCGCCAGCCTGGACAACAAGTGCGCCACCAGCAACGGTAGATCTTCACTGCGTTCGCGCAGCGCCGGCAGATGAATCGGAAAAGCGGAAAGCCGGTAATACAGGTCACGCCGGAACTCGCCCGACTCGACCATGGCCGCCAACTGCCTGTGCGTGGCGCAAACCAGGCGAAAATCGGCGCGCAGCATCTCGACACCGCCCACCCGGCGATACGTCCCGGTTTCCAGCAATCGCAGCAACTTGACCTGCAAATGCAACGGAATATCACCCAGTTCATCCAGAAACAGCGTGCCGCCGGCGGCCGCTTCCACCAGACCGGTCTTGCGCTGGCCAGCACCGGTGAAGGCGCCCTTTTCATAACCGAACAATTCCGACTCGAACAGGCTTTCAGTCATGCCCGAGCAGTCCACCGGGACAAACGGTTTCTCCCGCCGGGGACTCAAGTCATGCACCGCCTGGGCGGCAAGTTCCTTGCCGGTGCCTGATTCCCCCAACAACAACACGGGTGTCATCGCCGGTGCGACCCGGTTGATCAGGTCAAGCATGCGGGTGAACACCGCGGAATGGCCGACCATGCCGAGCGCGCCAGGTTGGCGTCCGCTCTCTTGCAGAAAGCGCATGGTCTCGACGAAGTAAACCAGCTTGCCGGCGCTATCCAGAATCGGCACCAGCTCGACATCGACATATTCCTGGCCGCGCGGCGTGTGATGCAGATGCAGCACACGGCTGGGCTGCCGCGTCTGCATCGCGGTCTGACGCGGGCACGATTCACCGCACTGATCGCACGGCTTGTCGAAGTGATGCGAGATTTCATAACAGGTCCGGCCGATGATCTTGGCCGGGTTGCCGAAGGTGTGCCGATAAGCCGCGTTGGCCGACAGAATGCGGTAATCCGGATCGACCAGAATGCGTGGCTCAGGCAAGGATTCGAGCAGGGCGAGAAGTTCGCCGGATAAAACGGGTTTAGGCGGGGACATGTCAATAATGTCTTGCATGCCTGCCAATAATGTCAAGAAACGCTAGTAATTCCTGTCCACCAATGGATAGGTTGATAAATTTTCATGAATGTAATCAGCCGCCTGATCCGGAATCCAGAACTGGCGTGATGCTTGCTTGGAGATAGTCATCGACCAACATGTCATCAAACCAACAAACGAGCCACATCATGAAAATCGCCGTCACCAGCCAGAACCGTAAAACCATTACCGGACACGCCGGCAAGTGCCGCAAGTTCTGGGTTTATGAACTCCAAGGGCAGGAGATCAAGGGTAAAAACCTGCTCGAACTGACGCTTGAGCAAAGCTTCCATGAAAGCGCACATGATCAACCGCATCCGCTCGATGGTGTTGCTGTCCTGATTTCCGGCGGCATGGGTTTCGGCCTGCAAAATCGTCTGAAACAGAAAGGCATTCTGGCCCTGGCAACCTCGGAAACTGATCCGGATAGCGCGATCACTGCTTGGCTGAATGGCATCCTGCCGGAAGTTGCGCCTGAAGCGCATGAGCACGATCATGGCCACGGGCATCATCATGATCATGATCAACCCAGCCTGACAGTCGTCGAGTTACGCTTGCCGACCTGATCTCCCAACTCTGCCCCACCCTGTATATAACCCTGCATATCTGACGCTGGAGCGCTCATTGAAACAAACACTTCTGATGGAAAAATATCCGGTCTTTGTCGCCGAGATCGGCAAGAACGAAACCGACTGCAAGACGGTTGAGGATGTCGTGGCCTATCTGAAAGGCAAGATTGCCGAGAAAGAAAAAGTCGCCTTCATCGGCGTCTTCGACCATTACGCACACACCAAGGGAATCGGCGGCGAAATAGTCGAAGGCCTCGTCGGCGCGGTGGATGTGATCTTCTGCTTCGGCTTCGCTCTGCCCAATCCGCAGGTGCTGGCGGTACGTCCACGTTCAATTGGCGTCGCCGACATGGGTGACAAATTTGTCCTCAGCTTCCTGGAAGCGCCCATGAAACCTGCGAATGAAGCAATGGAAGCCTGGGTCAAAGCGTTGCGCAAATCATGAACATCGGACGCAGCACCCTGGCCTTGTTTTCATTGCTAGCGGCATGGTCCGCCGGCGCGGCGGATATTTTGCTGACGGTGCAAGGCGTTCGCAGCGATCAAGGCCAGGTCAAGTTGATGCTGTTTGAACGCGAAGAAGGCTTCCGCAAGGAAGACAAAGCGCGCCAGGTGCTGGTGGTACCCGCCGTCAAAGGCGAGAGCAAAGGCACATTCCAGGGCTTGCCGCCCGGCCGCTACGCGGTGGTTGCTTATCACGACGAAAATGCTGACGGCAAACTCAACCTGCGTTTTGGCATGTTCCCGAAAGAGGGCTACGGCTTGAGCAACAACTTCAAACCTTCCGGCCCACCCAAGTTCAACGACGCCGCTTTTGATTTGCCGAATGGCGGCATGCAGAGCGCCATCCAACTCGCGTACTGATCTTCACAACAAGGCGAAATCAACCTAACAGTGGGGAAGGTAATGGATTCCCCACCCAAATAACAAGGTTCAACCACTACTCCATACGCGGCCACGCAGTCTAGTAAACAGACAGCACGCGAATAAAAATGGGGCGTACTGCAAATGGTCAGTTTTGTTACGCCTGTAAAGCGTCAGGCCAACTTTCGATCTACCAAACAGATTGATTGTTTTGAAATTATCAATTTCACAGCAGGCCATTGAATCCAGATACTGCACTCCATCAGCAAACTCTAATAAAGAGTTGCAGGCAGTCTCTCCACCCAAACGAAAGGAAACATCATGTCCGAAATGAGTACCGCTCCCGTCATGCCCCGCCTCAACGAAGCCGCGCCCGATTTCGAAGCCAAGACCACACACGGCATCAAGAAACTCTCCGACTACAAGGGCAAGTGGCTGGTGCTGTTCTCCCACCCGGCCGACTTCACCCCGGTCTGCACCACCGAGTTCATGGCCTTCGCCAAGTACTACCCGGAGTTCCAGAAGCTCAACTGCGAACTGATCGGCCTGTCGATCGACAGCTACTACGCTCACGTCGCCTGGGTGCGCAACATCAAGGAGAAATTCGGCGTCGACATCCCGTTCCCGATCATCGAAGACCTGTCGATGAAGGTGGCCAAGGACTACGGCATGATCATGCCGGGCGCTTCGGATACTTCGGCGGTGCGCGCCACCTTCATCATCGACCCCAACGGCATACTGCGTGCGATGGTGTATTACCCGATGAGCAACGGCCGCTCGATTGCCGAGTTCGTCCGACTGGTTGCCGCGATGCAGACCTCCGACGCCAACAAGGTCGCCACCCCGGAAGGCTGGCAGCCGGGCGACAAAGTCATCGTGCCGCCGCCGCAGGATGTCGATGCCGCCGAAGCGCGCATGGGCGAAGGGCACGAGTGCGTTGACTGGTACTTCTGCAAGAAATCGCTCTAATCAAACCGTTTCTTTACCCAATCAACCCGCTCCTGAAGAGCGGGTTTTGTATTGATTAAACCTGGAAACCTCGGTTGGAACCCAACCTGTTCTCGAATAGGGGAATTACCCAATTTAAGAATCAGCAAACAAGAGTCGACCAAAAAGGATCAGGCGCGTTTTCAAGGCGCTGATGCAGGCGCAGCCGCTCAACTTGGTTAAAGCAAAACGTTCCTACCCGCCTTTGCTCAGCCACATCAAAGAATCAAACCGCTGACCGGATCGGTGTTCGATCTTGAAGCGCGCCATGCCGGCGGAACCCACGTTGATCCGATAAGCCTGCTCGAATGGCAGACCGAGTGCATGGCACATCGCCATCCGAATCACCCCGGCATGCACCACCACCAGCACATGCTGGCCGGCGTGACGTTGCTGAATGTCATCATAGGCGGCCGCGACTCGGGCATGGAAATCCACCAGCGGTTCGGCGCCTTGCGGCCGATTTGCCACCGGATCGCGCTTGAAATTGAAGATGCAGTCTGGATCGTGCTGCTTCAGTTGCTCGGCGGTCTGTCCTTCCCAGACGCCAAAACGGACTTCCGCCAGACGCGAATCAAGTTGCACCGGCAATGCCAGGCTTTCCGAAATCCAGTCCGCGAAAGCACGGCAGCGGCTCAACGGCGAACTGACCAGAGCGGTCCAGGGTTGCACATCGGCGGTCGCCGCACGCATCTGCGCCCAGCCCATTTCAGACAGCGGATCATCCGTCTGGCCGCGATATTTTTTGCCGCCGACAGGTTCACCGTGGCGCAGGAAATCGAGTGTTGTCGTGGTCATCTGATCAGCTTTCAACGTCCGCGCAACAAGCCTTCGATTTCCCGCCGTAATGCATCCACTTCCATCACCGCCAGCGCGGCCCGGTTGCCCAGCGACAGAATGCTGCCGCCCAGCGCAGCGCACTGGCGATACGCCGTGCGGCTTTTCAGGCTGGCCGCCAGCATCGGAATGCCGAACTCCGGCAACATGCCCAGCACCTCGCGCGCCAGCACGGTATTCGGCTGCATCTGGTTCACCACCAAACGCGCCTCCAGTTCCGGATTCTTGTTGCGCGCCAGAATGATTGCCTCGCGAATCCGCACCGAAGCCCATAGATCAAGCGGCGAAGGAATCACCGGCACCAGCGCCAGATGCGCCACACGCAAAGCGCTCGCAGTCACCGGTGCGGTCGCCGCTGGCGGGCTGTCGATGACGATGTAATCGAATTCTTCGACGCGCTTGCGCAACGCTTTGTGCAACTTGTTTTCCTCGCCGGACATATCTTCCACTTCGGCCGGAAAAACAACGCCCGCGCTGGCGCCCATGCCGGACCAGTGCAGCGCGGTGTTCTGCACATCGGCATCCGCCACCAGAACACGCTTGCCGCGATCCGCCAGACTGCCGGCCAGCAGCATGGTCAAGGTGGTCTTGCCGGCGCCGCCTTTCTGGTTCACGACCGCGATAATTTTTGCGCTCATCCGATACTCTCCAGCAATTAACTCAATAAAGCGTGAGATGGTAGCGCCATGATTAGTCGGATGCAGCCGCGTGGGTATAATTCGCGCGTTTCAAATTTCCAGGGTGCGTCTCATGGGCTTTCTCGCAGGCAAAAAGATTCTCATCACCGGTTTGCTCAGCAACCGATCGATTGCCTATGGCGTCGCCAAATGCTGTCATCGTGAAGGCGCCGAACTGGCCTTCACCTATCAAGGCGACAAGGTCAAAGACCGCGTCTTGGGTCTGATCAAAGAATTCAGCGGCGACACCCCACTGCTTTTCCCCTGCGACGTCAGCAGTGATGACGAAATCGACGCCCTGTTCGCCAGCCTCGGCCAACATTGGGATGGCCTCGACGGACTCGTGCATTCCATCGCCTACGTGCCGAAAGAAGCGCTCAACGGCAGCTATCTCGACTTCGTCACCCGCGAAAACTTCCGCGTCGCACACGACATTTCCAGCTATTCCTTCACCGCGCTGGCCAAAGCCGGCCTGCCTATGATGCAAGGCCGCAATGCCGCCATGCTGACCATGACCTACCTCGGCGCAGTCCGCTCGGTGCCGCACTACAACGTCATGGGATTGGCCAAGGCCAGCCTTGAAGCCAGCGTCTATTACCTGGCAACCAGCGTCGGCCCGAAAGGCATCCGGGTCAACGGCCTCTCCGCCGGCCCGATCAAGACACTCGCTGCATCCGGCATTGCCGACTTCAACAAACTCCTGGCCTGGGGCGAAAAGCACTCCCCGCTACGCCGCAACGTCACCATCGAAGAAGTCGGCAACGTTGCCGCCTTCCTGCTCTCCGACCTGGCATCCGGCATTACTGGCGAAATCACCTACGTCGACTCCGGTTTCAACAGCACGGCCGGCCTATCGACCGAAGATTGATCGGGTTGCAGCGGATTGCAGAAAACGAGCTTGCAGAAAACGACTTGGCCGGGCTTGCCCGGCCAAGTCGTTTTTGAATGCGTTGTTTTGGGTAAAACGGATTAGGAGGCTCCGCTTGCGGGCCGATCAACGCTATTGAATCGGCAACTGACCCTTCGGCCGCGCAGTGTAAAAGTGGATAAAAAGGTGGCGGACTTACCAGTTGCGGCGGTAATCGCGATCATCCCGATCATCGCGATCGTGACGACCATCATGACGACGGTCATTACCACGATCCCAGCGATTGTCACGATGATCGCGGCGGTCGAATCGATCATGTTTCCAGTAGTACGGCGCCGAATAAGTTTTTACATAATGGTGTTGCGTCACGTATACCGGTTGCGTCACATAACGCACACGCGGTGGTTGATAAATCATGACCGGCGCCGGGCGATGCTGCGGCCACGAATAGCCATAATGAACATGTGCCGGGCGACGATCATTGTCATTGTCGGCAATCGCAACACCGATCACGGCGCCAAGAATTCCACCAACGACAGCGCCATCATAGCGGTCGATGGCGTTGCCGATGACTGCGCCCGTACCCGCGCCGATAAGCGCACCGGCCAGTTCGTCCGAGGCGGACGCCAAGCTGCCGAAAGCGGTGATGCCGGACAGCAGAAGCATGCTTGCGTAGCGTGAGGTTTTCATGATCTGACTCCTTGGGTTAGACAACGATTCCAGATTAGGCGGCGTCTGTTCCTGTCTGGTTTCGCGACTGTAAAGAGTTGTTACAGACTGTTTCCTTGCCCCAGACAACGGCTCCAGAAGAATTGAAATCGATACTCCCCTATTCCAGCATCTCGAACGCTTGGCGCAGTCATTGAATTAAATATGTCCAACATTTGTCCATGACATATAAAATAATCACCAAGATAATTCAAGTCAATGGAGAGCGTGATGGAAATGATGACCTTGAAGATGACCGGCATGACAGCCGACGGGATGCAGCGATATCGCAGCTATTACTTGGTGACTGACGGTGGTCACATGGCGGGTCTCGGACGGGCTTCGGCGATTCCGATGTCGGCCGGCGCGCCGATGCCGGAAAATGATTTTGTCCAAGTAAACCAAGGTGGAGAAGAACGTGCGCTCAAGACCCTGGTTGAGGTTTTGTGCGCGCTGCCCGGCAATGCAGACCTAAACATCGATCTGAACCTCAATCCAAGCTGAGACCTATCTTGACTGACTCGTCAGCCGAACCGCCCCGCGCCACCTCTCGCGTTCCCGCCAATCGCGGCAGTCGCCTGCTGCATCTGGGCAGCCTTGCCGTCGGCCTGGTGGGTGGCATGCTGGCGGAAGGGGCGCGGCGGGCGGTGCGCGGCGAACTGCCGCAGATGCGCGCCATGTTGCTGACGCCGGCGAATGCCGCGCGCCTGACCGACAAACTGGCGCGATTGCGCGGTGCTTCGATGAAAGTGGGCCAGTTATTGTCAATGGAAGCGGGTGAACTGCTGCCACCGGAGTTCACCGAAATCCTGGCGCGGCTGCGCGAAGATGCCCATTTCATGCCGATCAGCCAATTGGCGGAAGTGCTGGAAACGCAATGGGGCGAAGGCTGGGAGAACCGCTTCGAGAGGTTCAACTTCACCCCGATTGCCGCCGCTTCGATTGGCCAAGTTCACGCCGCGCAACTGAAGGATGGCCGCCGCCTGGCGATCAAGGTGCAGTATCCCGGCGTCCGCCGCAGCATCGATAGCGATGTCGACAATGTCGCCGCCCTGCTTCGCCTGCTGCCGTTACTGCCGGCTGAAGCGAACATGGACGCGCTGTTGGAGGAGGCCAAGCAGCAATTGAACCAGGAAGCCGACTACGCGCTGGAAGCTGAACACATTGCCCGGTTTCGCGAGTTGCTCGGCCATGAAGCGGATTGGCTGCTGCCCGAGGTCATCGAAGATCTGACCACTTCCGACGTGCTCTGCATGAGTTTCGTGCCCGGCGACCCGGTGGAGTCGCTGGCGGGCGGGCCGCAAGCACTACGCGACCACGTCGCCACCCGCTTGATCGATCTGCTGCTGCGCGAATTCATGCAGTTCGGCATGGTGCAGACCGATCCCAACTTCGCCAATTACCGTTTTGACCCGGAATCGGGTCGTATCGGCCTGCTTGATTTCGGCGCGACCCGCCTCTATTCAGCCGAACGCATGCGCCAGGTGCGGCAACTAATGACGGCCGCTTGCGCTGCCGATGCAAAAAGACTGGAAGCTGCCGCGCTGGCCGCCGGCTATCTGCTGGAGAGTGATTCCGCTGCACGGCGACAGGCGATGATCGAGTTGTTCATGCTGGCAGGCGAACCGGCTCGCCAAGCTGGCGCCTACGATTTCGGCAATGCCGACCTGACTTTGCGCTTGCGCGATTCAGCCTACGCGATGGGCTTTGATCAAGGCCACTGGCGGCCGCCCCCGGCTGACCTGATCTTTCTTCACCGCAAACTGGCCGGGCTATACCTGCTCTGCGCGAGGCTGAAAGCGCGCGTCGATGTTGCTGCGCTAATGGCATTGCGGCTGGGTTGAAATCGCTTTCGCGGTAGAAAGTTGGCCTATTTGCAATCCGAGGTTGGAAATCTGAACTTTTTGCGTTGAAGCACGGAAACGGTAAAACGTATCTGCGCAATCTACTCATAAGCGCTCACCCCTTGGCTCCCGACGCCATACCGAGCTACCTCGGCTTATGTGACCTTTATTACTCAGTCACTTAAGTCACTGAGCGGCGGTTGAATGCGCCCTACATTGGGGGCGCTTTCCCCCCACCCAACCCTAGGAGATTTGCCATGCGTAATATCAACATCCTCACCTCAGTCCTGATTCTCGCCGCGACGGTTCTAACCGGTTGTAGCCAGACACCGACGAAACCCACTGCTTCTCTTTACGACCGTCTCGGCGGCAAGGAGGCGATCACTGCGGTGGTGGACGACCTGTCCGCAAACGTAGCTGCAGACAACCGTATCAATCAGCGTTTCGCCAAGGCCAACATCAAGCAGTTCAAGGCCAACATGGTGGACCTGCTGTGCATGGGCAGTGGCGGACCCTGCGCCTACAAGGGCATGGACATGAAGACCATGCATACCGGTATGAAAATCAGCGATGCCGAATTCGGCGCCATGGCAGAGAGCGTGGTGAAAACCATGAACAAGTTCAATGTGCCAGCACAAGAACAGAGCGAAGTGATGGCCATGCTGGGCGGCATGAAGGGTGATATCGTCAACCGCTAAGAGCGGCAACCACCAACAATAATGGCCGGTTTACCGGCCATTATTTTCGGTATCACCGCCGCGTCATTGGGGAGAAGTCGCACTCCAACCCAGGAGGGGCTTGCGTCAACATACTTGACCAGTCGGTCATGGCGTAAGCGGTTTCCAAACTTGGCAAGACCTTTGACCATATTGCCTCCGGATGGCCTGGGATGTGATGTGGAATGCGTCTTTCATCCGGCCAAGGAGTCTTGATATGGAAGCTTTCCTCATCTCTACCGGTATCGTCGCGCTGGCTGAAATTGGCGACAAAACCCAATTGCTCGCCTTCATTCTTGCCGCCAAGTTTCGCAAGCCAATACCTATTGTCATGGGCATCCTGGTCGCCACAGTAGCGAATCACGCACTGGCGGGCGCGCTCGGAACTTGGGTCACATCGCTGCTGGCACCTGAAACCCTGCGCTGGATTCTTGGTATCTCTTTTATTGCAATGGCTGCCTGGACACTGATCCCGGACAAATTCGATGAGGACGACGCCAAATTTGCGAGTTTCGGCGTCTTCGGCACGACGCTGGTCGCATTCTTTCTGGCAGAGATGGGGGACAAGACCCAGGTCGCGACTGTTGCCCTGGCGGCCCAGTATCACACTCTGATTGCCGTGGTTGCCGGCACCACGCTCGGCATGATGATCGCTAATGTACCAGCGGTTCTCCTGGGTGACCGGATCGCAAACAAAATGCCGGTGCGGATGATTCATGCCATTGCTGCGGCAATCTTCGCGATCCTGGGTGTCGCCACACTGCTTGGCGCCGGTGAACGTCTTGGCTTTTGAATCAAGCCAAGAGCGCATCGAATAGGTTGGTGTTGGCGAGGACTAAGGCCGCCAGGCGGCAGACGCCCACTGCTTTGAGCCGTTACTGAAGGGCTGCAACCGATCATGAAAGACATTCGATCACAACTCCCTAGCAGCCTGTCGGACTTTCCCCTGATACCCGATAATCCTGCCACCCCAACGAAACATCGCCCTGCATGAGCCGCTTCCGCCCCGTAGACCGCAAGACACCGTACCTGCTGCCGCCCTCGGTGGAAGACTGGCTGCCCGAAGACCACCTGGCGCGATTCATCGTTGAA
>JBBQQT010000125.1:0-10948 GCA_038215555.1 Burkholderiales bacterium
TTGTTCTCGGTTTCCAGACGCGCCTCCTTCTGCTCCAGCCAGCTTGAATAGTTGCCCTTCCAAGGGATGCCATGGCCACGGTCGAGTTCGAGAATCCACTCGGCGGCGTTGTCGAGGAAGTAGCGGTCGTGGGTGACGGCAACGACGGTGCCGGGGAAGCGCACCAGGAACTGTTCCAGCCATTCCACCGATTCGGCGTCGAGGTGGTTGGTGGGTTCGTCCAGCAGCAGCATGTCGGGCTTCTGCAGCAGCAGTTTGCATAGCGCGACGCGGCGTTTCTCACCACCGGAAAGCTTGCCGATGACGGCATCCCACGGCGGCAGACGCAATGCATCGGCGGCGATTTCCATCTGGTGTTCGGCGTCGGAACCCGAGGCGGCGATGATTGCTTCCAGCCGCGCCTGTTCCTCGGCCAGTTTGTCGAAATCGGCATCCGGTTCGGCGTAGGCGGCGTACACCTCTTCCAGCTTTTGCTGCGCCTGCATCACTTCACCGAGGGCGCTTTCGACCTCGTCGCGCACGCTCTTGTCCGGATCGAGTTGTGGTTCCTGCGGCAGATAGCCGATGGAAATGCCGGACAGATGCTGCACCTCGCCTTCATATTCCTTGTCCGCCCCGGCCATGATGCGAAGCACAGTGGATTTGCCCGAGCCATTCAGGCCGAGCAGGCCGATCTTGGCGCCGGGGAAGAAGGACAGCGAAATGTCCTTGATGATCTGGCGTTTCGGGGGAACGATTTTGCTGACGCGCAGCATGGACATGACGTATTGGGCCATCGGGTTTCTTTCTTTCAATAACCGGTGAAAAGGAAATCGAGTGCGGCGAGGATGTCGTCGCGGTGGGCGGAGAGGTTGGTCACAGGATGTTTCAGCATGCGGCGTGGCACCGGGGCCATGTCTTGGGCGAGCAGAATCAGCGTGCTGTCTTCAACGTCGACCTTGTGGTTCAGTCGCAGGATGGGCAGGGTCTCGATGGCTTCGGGGCGGGCGAGAGGGATGACCATGCAAGTGGACAGGCTGGACAACAAATCGCTTTGGACATCGACCACAAAAGGCAGCAATTTGCCGCTCACGGGGTCCGGGTTGCGGTAGACATCGAGATGAGCCATCAGTCTTCGCGCATGAAGGTGCGGAAACGGTCGGAAAACAGGCCGTGTTGCTCGATGTAGCGATTGTAGGCTTCGATTCCTGCACGATTATCATCAAGCCATTGTTTTTCCTTGTACTTTTTGACTTCTGCGGTCAGGGCGGCCTCCAGCGTTTGCGACAGATTGATGCCCAACGCGCGAGCTTCTTCAAGAAGGTCGGTGCGCAGGCTGAGATTGGTGGGCTTTTTCAGGATGGCGTTCATGGCAGGTTCCCGCGCAAAGGGGTGAATGAAGATGCGCATATGGTGTGCGCATGAATTTGGCGCGTCAACCGGATTCCGATATTTCCGTGTCCTCATGCCGATACGGCGGTGAACAGCAGCACAGCAAGCGCAGCGGTTCATCACCAGTGTTGCGCAGGCAATGCGTGGTGCCAGGTGGAATCAGGATGCTGTCACCGGGCGCGATGGTGAATTCTTCATCGCCCAGCGTCATCCGGCCGGAACCGCCAATAACGTGATACAGCTCTTCACTTTCGATGTGACGGTGCAGCAAGGTTGCGCCGCCAACTGGCACGCAGGCTTCGGCCAGGCTTTGTTTGGCGTTACCTTGCACGGCGGGATGCATCAATTCACGAATGCTGGAGCCATCACGGGTGATGTAGGCCGGCACATCGGCCAATTGGCTGCGAATGAGGCTGCGAATGACGCTGCGGACGACGCTCATGTTCGGTTTTCTCCGTGTTGAAACGCGCCGTGGAGAAAGGCAATCAGTTCATCGCTGTGGCGTTCGAGTTCGTCGGTGGAATCATGTTCGCCCGGCAGCACGCGTAATTTCACCGCGTCATTGCGCCGGCGGGCGTAAAGGGCATGCGCATCGCCAACCGGCACCGTGCTGTCGTCGGCGCCATGCACCAGCAATACCGGGCAGGTCACACAGGGGAGGGTGTTCACCGGAGCGATGGTGTCAAAGCGATGACCGATGACGTGCTGCACGTAATGCAGCACATACCAACCTAGCGGAAACCAGGCCAGGTTTTTGGCGCTCAGCCAGCGTCGCATCATCACAGCGGGATGGGCGAAGGCGGCGAGGCTGATAACGCCGCAAAGATCGTGCCGGCGCGAGGCCGAAAGCAGCGCGGCGGCGGCGCCGACCGAATGGCCAATGACGGCGATTTGTCCGGGGAGAACTTCCGGCTGGGATTTCAGCCAGTCGATGGCGGCATCGAGGTCTTCGGCAAAGCGCGGCATTGATGAAAACGTATCGCCATCGCTGGCGCCATGATTGCGCGCGTCGATCAGCAAAACAGTGAAGCCGGCCGCCTGCACCGGGCGCGCCAGCGGCAGCATCATTTCGACATTGGCGCCCCAGCCATGCAGCACGACGACAGCGCGGGCGGCCGCATCAGCGTGGCCCGGCAGCAACCAGCCGAACAGCTGTTTGCCGCGTTGCGTTGGCAGCCGGTCTTCCCGCCCCGTGATGCCATGTTGCGCCAGGCTGGCGGTCTCGCGGATGCGCGGCGCGCGCAGTCTGCGGCGCAGGATGAAGTTGAAGCCGGCAAGCGTGGCGAGCAATGCGGCGAGGACGAGGGCGGAGGTCAGCATCGGGTTCACATTTCTCGTTTCTGTAGGTGCGAATTCATTCGCACGACCACATGGTCACGGGCGCAGTGCGAATGAATTCGCACCTACGACGGTGCCGTTCTTCAGATGCCCAGCGCTTCCAGTTCGGCCTGTTGTTGCAGCCATTCGCCTTCGAGTTGCTCCAGCTCCTTCGCCAGTGTGGCTTGCTCGAACAGATGCGCTTTGACGGTTTCCTTCTTGTCTTCCGCATAGATCGCCGGGTCGGCCAGCAGCGCGTCAAG
Source organism: Burkholderiales bacterium (assembly GCA_038215555.1). Classification (GTDB taxonomy): domain Bacteria; phylum Pseudomonadota; class Gammaproteobacteria; order Burkholderiales; family Thiobacillaceae; genus PFJX01. The sequence goes on from JBBQQT010000125.1 coordinate 2,952, forward strand.
TTCAGTCTTGCGCGCATTGGCCTTGGCCATTTTTTCTTCCAGGCGCTTGATGCGGGTTTCGATTGGTTTCTTCTGCGCCGAGGCGCGTTGGCGGGCTTCCGCCTCCTGGCGCTTTTGCTCTTTGCGCTCGGTTGTGCTCAGGATGGGTTCCGGCGCGGCTTGAATCTGTACAACAGGTTCCGCTTCAACCTTGCCTGGTTTGGTGGGTTTCGCGGGTTTCGCAATCGCCAGCTTGGTTTTGAACAGCCAGTCGCGGTAATCGTCGAGGTCGCCGTCGAACGGTTTCAGGCTGCCGTCGGCGACGATCAGGAATTCTTCGGTGGTGGCGCGCAGCAGGTGGCGGTCGTGCGAGACCAGCACCAGCGTGCCTTCGAACTGCGCCAGCGCGACGGTCAATGCTTCGCGGGTTTCCAGGTCGAGGTGGTTGGTCGGTTCGTCCAGCAGCAGCAGATTGGGCTTTTGCCAGACGATCAGCGCCAGCGCCAGGCGCGCTTTTTCGCCGCCGGAAAAGGGGGCGATCGGGCTGGAAACCATCGTGCCGGGGAAGTTGAAGCCGCCGAGGAAATTGCGTAGTTCCTGTTCGCGTACGGTCGGCGCGATCTTGGCCAGATGCCACAGCGGCGATTGGTCGTGGCGCAGCATTTCGACCTGATGCTGGGCGAAATAACCGATCGCCAGGCCTTTGCCCCAGTGCGCTTCGCCGATCAGCGGCGGCAGTTCGCCGGCGATGGTCTTGATCAGCGTCGATTTGCCGGCGCCGTTGACGCCAAGCAGGCCGATGCGCTGGCCGACCTGCAGGTTGAGGTTGATGTTGGCGAGGATGGGCTTGTCGCCCTCGTCCGAGTGGTAGCCGGCGACCACGTCTTCCAGCACCAGCAACGGGTTGGGCGCGCGGTCTGGTTCCCGGAATTCGAACTGGAAGGCGGCGGCAGCGTGGATCGGGGCCAGTTCTTCCATCTTGGCCAGCATCTTCATCCGGCTTTGCGCCTGCTTGGCTTTGCTGGCCTTGGCCTTGAAGCGGTCGATGAACGATTGCAGGTGGTCGCGTTCGCGCGATTGTTTGACGAACGCGGCCTGGGTCAGCGACAGATTGATCGCGCGCTGCACTTCAAACTGCGAGTAATTGCCGCCGTAGCGTTTCAGTTTGCGGTCATCAAGATGCGCGATGACGTTGACCACGCCGTCGAGAAAATCGCGGTCGTGCGAAATGATGATCAGCGTGCCGGGATAACGTTTCAGCCAGTCTTCCACCCAGAGAATCGCGTCAAGGTCGAGGTGGTTGGTCGGTTCGTCGAGCAGCAGCAGGTCGGACGGACACATCAGCGCCTGCGCCAGATTCAGTCGCATTCGCCAGCCGCCGGAAAAACTCGCCACCGGCAGGTTCATCTGGTCATGCGAGAAACCCAGGCCGGTGAGCAGTTGCTCGCCGCGAGAACGCACAGTGTAGGCGTCGGCATCGGCCAGCGCGGCATGCAGGTCGCCGATGCGGTGGCCGTCGTGGCTTTCTTCCGCCTCCGCCAGTTCGGCTTCCAGACGACGCAAATGGGTGTCGCCGTCGATGGCGTAATCCAGCGCCGGCCGGTCCAGCGCCGGGGTTTCCTGCGCCACATACGCGACGCGCCAGGAAGCCGGAAAAAACGCATCACCGGCATCCGGCTGCAATTCGTTGCGCAGCAGCGCAAACAGACTGGATTTGCCGGAGCCGTTGGCCCCGATCAGACCGACTTTTTCACCCGGATTGAGGGTCAGGTCGGCGGCTTGGAGCAGCGGCTTGGCGCCGCGAATGAGGGTGAGTGCAGTTAGACGGATCATGGGGCGCGATTATCGCCGCAAAGCGAAACCCGCCGTTGATTCGCTTGCGATCCGGCAGCGACAGGATGCGCCATGCGCACCATGAACGGTAAATTGGTGCGCACGGCGCACCCTACGTCGCTACTTGGTCAATCGTCGCAGCCGCGCCAGCAGCCTTCTTGCCAGTTCGCCAAAAATTTCAGTTTGCGTCGGGTGCGGAAAAATCGCCTGGGCAACCTGGGTCAGCGTCAATCCGCCGCTCACCATCATCACTGCCGCGCCGATCAGCGTGTCGGTGTGGTCGGCGAGGAAATGCGCACCGATGATGCGGCCGCTGGCTTTGTCGGCAACCAGTTTGATCATGCCCTGGGTTTCCAGCGTGATCATGGCTTTGGCGTCGATGTTCAGCGGCATCTTGGCTTCCACCGCATCGATACCCTGGGCTTTCGCCTGCGCCAGCGAGAGGCCGACGAAGCCGGCTTGCGGGCGGCTGAAGGTGACGCCGCAATCCAGCTCCGGGTGATATTCCAGAGGCTTGCCAAGCAGGTTGTGGGCGGCGACGCGGCCTTGCGCGGCGGCGGTGTGCGCCAGCATGTAGCCGCCGATGACATCGCCGACCGCGTAGATGTGCGGCGCGCTGGTCCGGCAGGTGGCATCGGTCTTGATTGCTGCGCCGTCGAGTTCGACGCCTGCCGCTTCCAGATTGAGTCTGGCCGTATTCGGCCGCTTGCCGGTGGCGATCAGCACGTAGTCGCACAGGCATTCACCGGGATTGCCGGCGGCATCGCTGTACTTGATCCGCATGTTGTCGGGTTGGCCGCTGATTTCGTGGATTTTCGCGCCAGTGACGATGGGAAATTCGCCAGCCAGGATGCCGCCGAGTTGCTTGGCGATGTCTTCTTCAATTTCCGCCAGGATGCGGTCCTTGGCTTCCAGCATCAGGATCTCGGCGCCGAAGTCGTACCAGATTTGCGCCATTTCGACGCCGATCACACCGCCGCCGATGATGCCCAGCCGACGCGGTGGTTTGGGTAATGACCAGATGCTTTCCGAGGTCAGCACGCCACCGCTGGTGATCGATTCGCGCGCGCCGGGGATCGGCGGAATGAACGGTGGCGCGCCAGTGGAGATCACCGCCGCGCCGAAGCTCAGCGTCGATTCGGCGCCATTCGGGCCGACGATCTTCAAGGTATGCGCGTCGATGAACGACGCGAAGCCCTGCCGGCTATCGATTTTGACGCTCTTGTCAGTCTTCAGCGCGAGTTCGCCGCGCGTTTGCAGAATACCTTTCCGATGCGCCTCCAGCGTTGCCCAATCCAGGCTGGGCGATTGCGTGCCGACGACGCCTTTGTCGGGGTCGTTGGCGCGGTCGCGGATGACATCGGCGGCATGTCGCCAGGTTTTGGAGGGAATGCAGCCGCTCCAAAGACATTCGCCGCCGGGCAAGGGCGCGTTGTTGATCACCACCACCTTGATGCCGTGATCGGCCAGATCGCGCGCGCAGTCTTCGCCGCCGGGACCACCGCCGATAATGGCGACCTGAGCGTCCCAATCACCTGCTGGGATCGCTTGCGCTGCGAACGAGTCGGTCATGCCTGTCTCCTGCTGTCTGATGTCAGGCGCGGATGATGTTGCGCACCGGGTCGGCGCGCAACAGTCATTTTTCAATACCGATTATTGATAAATCCCGGATGATTCTTGTGGCAGTCAGCCGCCAGTCAGCCGGATCAGCATGCTTCGCCAGTCCGTTGGCGGTGCGGTCACACCAATACGCTGAATGCGGCCGACTTCGTTCTCGTACCAGCCGTTGTGCTGCTGGTTGGGTTCGGCTTCGTAAGCCCACCAGGTGCCATTCTCGTCCTGCGCCAGCCAGCGTGCCCAGGCTGGAGGAATCGCCTGCTTGAAGGGCGGCAATTTCAGGCCGTCATCAAATCTGGCACCCGTTCCACTAGCGGGGCAGGCCGTTGCTCCGCCCGCCAGAGACCGTAATCCATTTGCAGCCCCAACCATACTTCAGCGCGACCGCCGCAATCCGGACCCAGCCAGGCTTCGATGCGGCGCGCCATCTCGGGAGAAATGCCGGCATGACCATTCAAAATTCGGGACAGGGCCGTTCGGGTGACACCTAATTGCCGGGCCGCGTCTGTCACAGTGAGTCCGAGCGCGGGCAGGATGTCTTTGCGCAGAGTTTCGCCGGGGTGAGGTGGGTTGAACATGCGTCCCATGGTGTTCTCCTAGTGATAGTCCTGGCAATCAACCAGGATTGCATCCTCGCCTTCGAATACGAAGGTCAAGCGCCAATTGCCGTTAGCTTAACCAATTGGGCTGGGTGAATGACCGCAAACGACAAGGGCCGCATCTGCGGCCCTTGTCGTTTCGATTGATAAGAATCCGACTACTTTTTTCTCGGCGGCAGCAGGTCGGTGATGGTGCCTTCGGCCATTTCCGCGGCAAAGCAGATTGTCTCTGACAGCGTCGGGTGGGCGTGGATGCTGAGGCCGATGTCTTCCGCCGTCGCACCCATTTCAATCGCGAGTACTGCTTCTGCCAACAACTCGCCGGCATTGACGCCGACGATGCCGGCGCCGATGACGCGGCCGGATTCCTTGTCCAGGATCAGCTTGGTCATGCCTTCGGTGCGGGCGATGGACAAGGCGCGGCCGCTGGCGGCCCAGGGGAAGGTGCCTTTCTCGTAGGCCAGACCTTTCGCCTTGGCTTCGGTTTCGGTGACGCCGGCCCAGGCAATTTCCGGGTCGGTGTAGGCGACTGACGGGATCACCAGCGCCTGGAATTCGACCTTGTGTCCTGCAATGACTTCCGCGGCGACCTTGCCTTCATGCACAGCCTTGTGCGCCAGCATCGGCTGGCCGACGATGTCGCCGATGGCGAAGATGTGCGGCACGTTGCTGCGCATCTGTTTGTCCACGGCGATGAAGCCGCGCTCGTCCACCGCCACGCCGGCCGCTTCGGCGCTGATGGTCTTGCCGTTCGGACGCCGGCCAATGGCGACCAGCACGCGGTCGAATACTTCGTGACTGCTGGTTTCGCCGGCTTTCAGCGTGACGTGGATACCGTCTTTCTTCGCCTCCATGCCGGTTACGCCGGTGTTCAGCAGGATTTTCTCGAAACGCTTTTCCATGCGCTTGGCGAGCGGCCGCACCAGATCGGCATCGCAACCTGGAACCAACTGAGCGCCGAGTTCAACCACGGTCACTTTGCTGCCGAGGGCGTCATACACGGTGCCCATTTCCAGACCGATGATGCCGCCGCCGATGACCAGCAGACGTTTAGGAATGTCGGCCAGCGCCAGCGCGCCGGTGCTGTCCATCACGCGCGGGTCGTCCGGCTGGAACGGCAGTTTGATGACTTGCGAACCGGCCGCGATGATGGCGTTGTCAAAGGAAATGGTTTTCACCGCGCCATCCGGCCCGGTGACTTGCAGTTGGTTGGGGCTGCTGAACTGGGCGACACCTTGCACGACGGTGACTCTGCGTTGCTTGGCGAGTTGAGCCAGACCGCCGGTCAGTTTGGCGACCACGTCGTTGGCTTTCCAGTCGCGCAGCTTGTCCAAGTCAATATTCGGTTTGCCGAAACTGAGACCGTGCGCGGCGCTTTCTTCCGCTTCGGTGATCAGCTTGGCGGTGTGCAGCAGCGCTTTCGACGGGATGCAACCGACATTGAGGCAGACGCCGCCGAGATCGGGATAGCGTTCCACCAGAACCACGTTCAGGCCAAGGTCAGCAGCGCGGAAGGCAGCGGTGTAGCCACCGGGACCAGCGCCGAGCACGACGACCGGGGCGTGGAGATCAGAAGCGTGAGCAGTGAGCGGTGAGCTGTGAGCGGTGGCGGCGCTCTGCGCGGTGGCAGGCTCGTTTGCAGTTCTGCTCTCCGCTTCCGGCTCCCTGTTCACCAACTGCAGCAGCAGAATCGGCGTGCCTTCCGATACCTTGTCGCCCACCTTGACCAAGAGTTTTTCCACCACGCCGGCCTGTGAACAAGGAATGTCCATCGCCGATTTGTCCGATTCGACGGTGATCAGGGCGGCGTCCTTGGCGAGCGTATCGCCGACGTTGGCCAGAATTTCAATGACGGCGACATCCTTGAAACCGCCGATGTCGGGGACTTTGATTTCGATGCTTTGGCTCATGGTTCTATCTCGAATGGGTGGCAATCAGGTCGGCGCATTGATTCGAATTTGATCGTCACCCCGGCGAAGGCCGGGGTCCAGTCAGGTGTCGATCTGGATTCCGGCTTACGCCGGAATGATGGCAAAGGGAATCACAGCAATAGTCGCCGCACATCCGACAGCATCAGCCGCAAATGGCTGGTGAAGCGGGCGCCGTCGGCGCCGTCGATGACGCGATGGTCGTAAGACAACGACAGCGGCAGCATCAGGCGTGGCTCGAAGGTCTTGCCGGCCTTGTTCCACACCGGTTTCCAGTCGGCGCGAGACAGGCCGAGGATGGCGACTTCCGGACAGTTGATGATCGGCGTGAATGCCGTGCCGCCAATGCCGCCAAGGCTGGAAATGGTGAAGCAACCGCCCTGCATGGCGTCAATTTTGAGCTTGCGCTCGCGCGCCAGTTCGGAAAGTTCTGTCAGCTCATTGGCTATTTCCATGACGTCTTTCTTGTTGACGTCGCGGATCACCGGCACGACCAGTCCGTCCGGCGTGTCGCAGGCGAAGCCGACATGGAAATACTTCTTCAGCACCAAGCTCTCGCCATCGGCGGCGAGTGAGGCGTTGAACGTCGGATAGGTGCGCAGCGCGTTGACCACCGCCTTGATCAGGAAGGCCAGCAGCGTCAGCTTGACGCCGCGCTTGGCGGCCTCATCCAGCATTGACTTGCGGAAATCCTCCAGGTCGGTGATGTCGGCTTCGTCGAACTGGGTGACGTGCGGTGCACTGACCCAGTTGCGGTGCAGATTGGCGCCGGAGAGCTTTTTGATGCGCGACAGCGGCTGGGTGTCGATCTCGCCGAACTGGGTGAAGTCGATCACCGGCGCCGGCGGGAAACCCAGCCCGATGGCCTCGCCGGTGGGTTTGGCCAGTTCCGTCTTGATCCAGGCCTGCACGTCCTCTTTCAGAATCCGACCGCGCGGGCCGCTGCCACTGATGCGGGACAGGTCGACTCCGTCGGGGTGGATGCCCAACTCGCGGGCGAAGCGGCGCACTGCGGGGCTGGCATGGGCTGGTTTGCCGCTGGCGAACCCGACATGCGCGCCGACCGGATCGGGACGGTGCTTGGGCGGGATGTGGGCGGGGACTTCCGGCGCGGGGTGAGAAGGTGGCGGCACCGCCACGTCCGGCGCGGCCTTGATCTCGATGAAGGATTTTGCCGTCGAGGCGCTGTTGGCCACCGCTTCTCCCGAGGTTTCCAGCATCAGGATCAGCGAGCCGGCGGAGATCTTGTCGCCCACCTTGATCTTGAGTTCTTTCACGGTGCCGCCGAATGGGGCCGGAATATCCATCGCGGCCTTGTCGGATTCGACGGTCATCAACGAGGTGTCGGTGGCGATCTGGTCGCCCACATTGACCATGATTTCAATGACTTCGACATCCTTGAAGCTGCCGATATCGGGGACGAGAACTTCTTTGATGGGCATAGTCTTCGTCTCCTTAAACGTTGACCGGATTGGCCCGGTCGGCGTCGATGGCGTATTTCTTGATCGCGTCCGCTGCCTTCGATGCCGGGATTACGCCGTCGTCGGCCAGGGCTTTCAGCACGGCCAGGACGACGTAATGGCGATCCACCTCGAAGAAGCGGCGTAAAGCCTCGCGCGAGTCGGAACGGCCAAAGCCATCCGTGCCCAGGGTCACAAAACGGCGCTTCACATACGGCCGAATCTGATCCGGGAAGGCGCGCATGTAGTCGGTGGAAGCGATGATCGGGCCTTCGGTGGCGTCCAGGCATTGTTCGATGTAGCTGAGTTTTTGCGGCGCATCCGGGTGCAACAGATTCCAGCGATGCGTTTCCTGCGCTTCGCGGCGCAGTTCGTTGAAGCTGGTCGCGCTCCAGACATCGGCGGCCACGCCCCAGTCGGCTTCCAGCAGCTCGGCGGCGGCGATGACTTCACGCAGGATGGTGCCGGAGCCCATCAGTTGCACGCGCGGCAAAGGTTTCTTCCCTTTACCCTTCACCCTTCCCCCTTCACTCAGTTGGTACAAGCCCTTCAATATGCCGGCTTCGGCGCCCTTCGGCAGG
>JBBQQT010000126.1:0-10874 GCA_038215555.1 Burkholderiales bacterium
TTGCCGCAGAAGACACCAGCTACAGCAGTCACGCACTGTCACCCGGCGCAGTACTGCATGCTTATCAGAAACTGTTTGGTGAACCACCACCGTCATCTGTGCTGGCAATACGCGGCGAAGCGTTTGAACTGGGTGAAGGCCTCAGCGAAGCCGCGAAGACCCATCTGGAAGCAGCGCTTGAATGGCTGCGCAAGAGGCTTGCTGAGATGACTGCGGATTGATGAAACACACGGATAACGACATGGTGCTCGAACTTGCCGTCGCCGCAGGTTGTCCCGCCCGTGGATAACGGCAGGGTATGAGAAGGCTGTCGTCCGAGTGTGAAAACAGTCATTTTCCATTGGCTCCAATCCAAGCGGATAATGACATTCCATCGGTGAATAGGTCGTGATTAAGCCAAAGGAACCAAGCCAGAATATCTGCAGTATCAGCGCATTTTTTTGGAATTCGAGCACTGGACCGAATGGCACTACCTTCAGATTTCCTGATCCAGGCCGCATTTTAGCGGCGTATTCCGGAAACTCGCGTGGCACGAAATAACTGTGGATGGACCAAGCATAGCGGGCGCATCTGTCACCTCGGGTTGATGGGCCCGCTGCGCTTGGCCCATCCTACAATCTGCCTGCTCGGACGTGACGATTGCGGCTTGTTCAGGTCGTTTTCCAATAAGGTAGTGCCATTGGAACCTGGCTCCATTATGTGCGAACTGGGAGAAGGGCTGAGTGCGGGTGGCCTGAGTGCGGGTGCGGCAGTCAATCTGGCGGCAGCCCTGGCCTGGCTGCAGGTTGCTCTGGCCAGAACGAAACGACAAGGCTATTGAGCATGCGTCACCCTTCCGACTTCCTGCCCAGCGTCTTCGCCAGCCGATTGCAGAGCACTCTCGGCCTGGTCGTCCTGGGCCTGCTCACGCTGGTCTTGGGCGAGCCCATGCGCGCCCACTCCGATGCGTTGATCAACCCGACCGCGCCGTTCGGCATTCTGTCCCTGCAATTCGCCTGCAACGCGGACGCTGCCAAAACCATCCTGGACACCTGGGATAGCACTGCTCTGCTGCACGCGCGCTTGAGTCTGTATTGGGACATGGGCTTCGCACCGGCTTATGGCATCGCGCTGGCCGCTCTGACGGAACGCTTTTTCGCGTATCGGAACAGGCGCGGTTATCAGTCCACGCCCGCCATCGCCTGGCTGCCGATCTGGGCGGCATTGGCGGACTGGCTGGAAAACCTGCTCCATTTATACCTGATCTCGGCCAGCGGCTCCGTCGCTCACGCCCTTCTCCCTGCCCTGGCCTGTAGCGCGGCCCTGCTGAAGTGGGGGCTGTTGTCAGGCTGGCTGCTGGCGATGTTCTGGCACGCGCTGCCAAAAAGATCAAACGGGTAGCGCCCTGCGCTCGTTCAGACTCAGCCAACCGCGCACCACCCGGTAAAGCACCCAAATGCCCGCCACACCGGCCAAGACGAAAGCGAGTGGAATGCCGATCAACGTGATTGCCAGCATGAACGCGAGCAACAACCAAACTAGCGCGAACCAGAAGGTGCGTATCTGCCAGCGGAAATGCGATTCAAGAAACGTGCCGCGCGCTTCGCCGCGCTTCACATAGCTCAGCACCACCGCGATCAGCGATGGCCAGCCGGTGATGAAGGCGGTGACGATAAAAGCCGGGGTCATCAAGCCGGTGACCACGGTGAGTGCATGCAACCCGTAGATCACGTGCGACAGCTTGATCAGGCTATCCGTCGGCCAGAGAGTGGGCGTGGCAGTCATGCGGCAAGTTCCTTTTCAGCTCATCCAGCGTTGGGGATCAATATTCCAGGCATCGTATTCTTCGTGGCCGGTGATTTTGTCCTGGCAACCGGACCAGGCCAGGTCTATCACTTCCGGCGGTAAATAGCGCTTGAATTCAGCGTGAAAGAAGACCCGTAATTTAGGTTGCATCATCTTGCTTTCATGCTGCTCGATGACGATGCCAAGACGCCCGCTATGCAACCGCACCAGCGAGCCGGTGGGATAGATGCCCAGGCTTTTGACGTAAGCGCGCACCAGTTCCGGGTCGAAATGGTATTTGCTCCATTCCAGCAGGCGACCGAGCGCCGCCGTTGGGGCCATGCCCTTGTGATAACAACGGTCGGAGGTGATCGCGTCGTAGACATCGACGATGGCGCCCATGCGGCCATAAATCGAAATCTCTTCACCCTTAAGCTTGTTCGGGTAGCCGGTGCCGTCAAAGCGCTCGTGATGCTGGCCGGCGACATCGAGCGCGATCTGGCTGATGCCGGGCGTATTCTGCAAAATCAGGATGCTCTGCACGACATGCGATTTCATCTTGGCGAATTCTGCATCAGTCAGCTTCGCCGGTTTGTTCAGAATGTCATCCGGCACCTTGGCCTTGCCGACATCGTGCAACAAGCCGCCAATCGCGATTTCCTTGATGATCGGCCGCTCCAGCTTGAGGCCGCGCGCGAAAGAGACCAGCAAGGCGCTGACCGACACGGAATGCTGAAAAGTGTAGTTGTCATGATCTTTCAAGCGCGCCAGCGGCAAAATCGCATCCTGGTTGCGGAACACCGAGTCGATGATGTTCTCGACCACCGGTTCAACCTGTTCCAGCTCGACCTGTTTACCCAGCCGAACATCCTGAATCAGGTTGCGTACGATGCGATTGGCTTCACTATGCAGGACTCGGGCGCGTTCGACTTCCTGGCTCAGATCGACACGTTGTGGTTCGGCCTGGATCTCGTTGGCGATCTCGGCCATGCGGACATCGACGTCGCGCCGCAATTCATCCGAACTCTTTGCCAAAACGCCTTCGACATCACTCCCCTTGGCCGTGTCGATATACAGTTCATGCACCCCCAAGGTCTTGATCTCACTGACCCGCTTGGCATCCATGACCATAAAATTCTTGGTCGCGAAGGGGTGATCCATCCAAGCGCAATTAACATCGTGCACATACATGCCAGGACGCAATTGGTTGATCTCGATCAGCTTGATGATTTGTGGTTGGCTCATATGTCTGTTTTTTAATGTGCGTTAAGCGGCCCTGTAAAGCGATGATGCCAGCAAAAATGGAGCACCACATCTGCCATTTCATTCACGGCGCAGACTCTGCATCGGCGGCGCTTGCAGGATGCCGCGACTGGCCAGCAGACCCGCCCCCAGCACCAACAACCACCCGCCGCCAAACCCGGCCAGCCAGACGACCGGGCTAGCAGCATGCGGCAATTCGAACACCCGTTCCGCCAGCAACCAGGCCACACCACTTGCCGCCGCCGCTGCCAGGCCGCCGGCAATCAGGCCAAGCGCAGTAAATTCAGTCGCCAGCGCCAGCATGACGCGACGGCGCGACGCACCCAGCGTGCGCCAGAGGCCGATTTCACGCGCACGTTCGTCGCGCCGCGCATACAACGCCGCCAGCAGGACCAGCACGCCCACTGCCAGGCTGAACAGGAAGATCAACTCCACCGCCGCGCTGACCCGGTCGAGCATGCCGCGCAGTTCAACCATCACCTGTTCGACATCGATCACCGTCAGATTCGGGAAATCCGCCACCAGCCTCGCCAGCACCGCTCCCCGACCCGGCGGCAGATGGAAGCTGGTGATGAAGCTTTGCGGCAAAGCGTTGAATGCGCCCGGCGGCGCAATGACGAAGAAATTGACCTGGAAAGAATCCCATTCCACCTTGCGCAAGCTGGTGACGCGGCCGCTCAACGGCAAACCACCGGCATCGAAGACCAGTTCATCGCCGAGATTGATGCGCAAGGTTTTGGCCAACCCGACCTCCACCGAAAACCCTTCCTGGCCAGACCAGCGCCCGGCCACGACCTCATTATTCGGCGGCAAATCGGCCAGCGATGACAGGTTGAACTCGCGCTCGACCAGACGCTTCGCGCGTGCATCGTCGCTACCATCGACGTAATCATCCGGACTCACCAACCGCTCGCCGATGCGGATCAAGCGCGCCCTCGCCGTCGGGTACAGGATGACATCGGCAATACCCTGGCCAGCCAGCGACTGGCGCACCGCGTCCACCTGTTCCGGCTGGATATTGATGACAAAGCGGTTCGGTGCACCGAGCGCGGCCTGATTCCGCCAACTGTCGAACAGATCGCCGCGCACCAGCGTTAGCAGCAGCAAGGCGAGCAGACCGAGGCTCAAGGCCATCGCCTGCAACGTGGTTTCCCAGCGCCGCCGACGCAGGTTGAGCAGCCCAAGGCGGACGCTGGCCGGCATCCGCTGCGCCAACCAAGGCAGCGGCAACAGCAACAATTGAATCGCCAAGGCGGCGGCCAGCATCAGCCCCAACACGCCACCACCGACGATCAAACCGAGCCGCAACTCGCCGGCTTGCCAGAACAACAAGCCAGCCACCACGGCCAACCCGGCGCCCTGCGCCAGCATCGCACCCGCAGGCGGCGCGCCGAGATCACGCCGCAGCACGCGCAACGCAGGCACCCGAGCCAGACGCAGCAAGGCAGGCAAACTGAACGCCAGCACCAGTAAGACACCCGCCGCGACACCCAGCAAAGGCGGTAACAAGCTGGGTGGCGGCAAGCCGATCCGGATTGCATCTCCCAGCAGATGCACCATACCGGCTTGCGCCAGCCAGCCCAATGCGCTGCCGAGCACGCCGGCGAGCAGCCCGAGGGCGCCGAGTTGCAGCAAGTACAGGCTGAACAAGCGGCGCTGGGTGGCGCCGAAACAGCGCAGCAATGCGAACTGATCGAAATGCCGCTGCACATAACGGCGCAACGCCATCTGCGTCGCGGCGGCGGCGAGCAGTACGGTCAACAGGGCGGCAAGGCCAAGGTAGCGTTGCGCGCGATCAAGCACTTGACGCAACTCCGGCCGCGCATCACGCACATCTTCCAGTTGTTCACCCCGCCCGAGTCGCGGCTTCGCCCAGGCATGGAAAGCCGTAACCTTGGCCTGGTCGCCCGCCTCGCGCCCAGCCACCAGCAAGCGATACACCACCCGGCTGCCCACCTGCACCAGGCCGGTACGCGGCAAATCCTCGGCATTCAGCATCAACCTGGGCGCCAATGCCATGAAATTGCCGCCACGCTCGCCTTCAAAAGTCAGGATCGCTGCAATCCGCAGGCTGATTGCGCCGACGTCAACCTGATCGCCGAGCTTGACGCCGAGACCGCTGGCCAGCCGGCTATCCACCCAGGCTTCGCCTGGCGCCGGCACGGCGCGCGTGGGGGCATCGGCGGCGAACAATTCGGGCGCGATGCGTAAATCGCCGCGCAGCGGATAGCCCGCTGCAACCGCCTTGATGCCGGTCAGCAGATTGCGTTCGCCGGCCAGGGTCATGCTGAGAAAAGTGGTGGTCTGGCTGACTCGCAAGCCACTCGCTTGCGCTTCCCGAACAAACGCGGCATCGATCGGATGGTCCGACACCAGCGCCAGATCAGCGGCCAGCAAGGTGTTGGCTTCGGTGCCCAGGGCTTGCTCGACACGGTCGGCGAAATAACGCACCGCCGTCAGGCTGGCCACCGCCAGCGCTACCGCCAGCAACACCACGCGCATTTCGCCGGCGCGCCATTCGCGCGCCAGCAACCTGAGTGCAAGCGCGATCATTGCGCCACCACGGGGCTGATCACGGAGCTGACCACGGGGCTGACAAGCCTCCCGCCATCCAGCCGCAACTGGCGACCGCAGCGGCTAGCCAGCGCGGCATCGTGGGTGACGATAATCAGGCTGGCATCCTGCGCGCGGTTCATCTCGAACATCAATTCAATGACCTGCGCGCCGGTATGAGCGTCGAGATTGCCGGTCGGCTCATCCGCCAACAGGATGCGCGGCGACACCGCGAAGGCACGCGCCAGCGCGACCCGTTGCTGTTCGCCGCCGGAAAGCTGCGTCGGCCGATGCCGGGCACGGGCGGACAAGCCAACCCGCTTCAGATGTTCACCGGCCACCTCGGCGGCATCCTTGCGACCAGCCAGTTCCAGCGGCAGCATGACGTTTTCCAGCGCGGTCAGGCCGGGCAGCAACTGGAACGACTGGAACACGAATCCCATATTGCGACCACGCAAGGCGGCCCTGCCATCCTCATCCAGATCAGACAGCGCGACGCCATCCAGCCGAACTTGGCCGCTGCTCGGCAAATCGAGTCCAGCGATCAAACCCAGCAGCGTCGATTTGCCGGAACCGGAACTGCCGACAATGGCGACGGTCTCGCCTTTATTCACAGAGAAAGAAACATCGGCGAGGATGTCGAGCCGTTCTTCCCCAACCTGTACCGATTTGCCGAGGTTTTCAATGTCGATTTGCATGAAGTTTTTCAGTTTTCTGTTGTTGTTCGGTTGGTTAGTCGCAGCGCAAGCCGCCCCCACCATTCTGGTCTTTGGCGACAGTTTATCCGCCGCTTACGGCATCCCGCGCGAGTCCGGCTGGGCCGCGCTGCTGGCTAAACGCCTGCAAACCGCTAACCCCGCCTATCAGGTGGTCAACGCCAGCGTCTCCGGCGAAACCACCGCCGGCGGCCTTACCCGACTGCCCACACTACTGCAAACCCACAAACCGCAACTGACCATCCTTGCCCTCGGCGCCAATGACGGCCTGCGTGGCCTGCCGCTGTTGCAAACCGCGCGCAATCTGGAAAACATGATCACGCTGGCGCAAAAACAGGGGAGCAAAGTCTTGCTGGTCGGCATGCAACTACCGCCCAACTATGGCGCCGCCTACACCAGCAAGTTCCAGAATTTGTTTCGCGACGTCGCAAACAAGACAAAAGTCCGCCTGGTGCCCTTCCTGCTCGACGGCATCGCCACCCAGGCCGATCTGTTCCAGGCCGATGGCCTGCACCCCACCGTGCAAGCGCAACCTGCCTTGCTGAACAATGTCTGGCGCGAGCTGGCGCCAATCTTGAAGTAGATCAAGTCGAGTTAGCGAAACCTTGAACGACTCGTCAGTGCGAAATTTCCATTCTATTCGCCACTTAATCTCATCACACCCGACCATTTGTAATCATTGGACTTGATCAGTAATTTCATACCGATGACCGAAGTCTGATCAGTCAGCAGACGTTAAGGGTTGAACTTGGAATGAGTGCTGCTCGGCTATAAGAGTCGGTCAGCGGGAAACCCCGAGAAGTTGCCAACGTCAGCTTTCTGGAACCATAGCTCGGTGGCTCTAGCCGGCCAGGAAGCGGCGGCCAGTGAAGTAGTGCCTGACCGAAAACTCCCTTTTTCCAAAAACCGTGGCCCCCTGAAATCCGGAATTTCACGCTAGTTTTCGTTCAACTAACCGGCCATTCATCCACGAGGACCGTCGGGCTGCCCTTCATGAGCTCAATTTATGTCTATCCTTGACAATAATGGATACAATCTGCGTGAGCGGTTGTCGCTCGAAAAGTAAGGGGTTTGACATGGGTATGAACATCAATCTCACCCCGCATCTCGAGGGTATGGTGCGGCAAAAGGTTGACTCGGGGCTTTACACTTCAGCCAGCGAGGTGGTGCGCGAGGCACTGCGCCTCATGGATGAGCAGGACAATTTGCGCGCCGCAAAGCTGGAGCAGTTGCGTCAAGACATCCGCGCCGGCCTAGACAGCGGCCCGGCAGGAGACTGGAATCCTGATCAAGTCAAGCAGCATGGGCGCGCGAGGCGCCAAAGCAACTCAGGCCCCAGCAAGTCATAGCATGGGGCGGATTGTTCGGCGACCGCTTGCCGGCGCAGATATTGCCGACATCTGGGACTTCATCGCGGAGGACAGCATCACTCAAGCGGATGCCTGGGTTGATCGCCTCGACGGTAAGCTGCGTCTGCTGGTGACCCAGCCACTGATGGGACGATCCCGCAATGAGCTTTCGCCCGGTCTGCGCAGTCATCCTTTCGGACGCTATGTAATCTTCTACGAACCGCTATCCGATGGCATCGACGTAGTTCGCGTAATCCATTCCGCGCGTGATATCGATGCGGTGTTCGATCCCGATTCTGACTTGCCGGTGCTTTGACCGGCGGCTCAGGCCGCCCAAGAGTCCTTCGCCCAGATGTCGTGAGTGGCGGCAAGGTGAACAAAACAGCCTTATGACAAAGACAATCTATCTGGCTGGTTTCAATCTTTTGCTGCCTGATGACACGGGCAAGCTGACAGGCTCTTCTACGGATACCGGATACCGGATAACGGATACGGATAGGAAATTCAACGACCCCAAGGCAAATATCGCGGCGCTTTTCGCCCCATGTCAAAAGAGAATTGCATCCGGAAACCTCGCTGAAGCCTACTCGCCCATGCAGAACTATCACCTGAAAGCTCAATACCGGCCGAATTCGGCCGGTATTGCTTGAGCTTTCAGGCACGAGTCGTCCCGCGATAAGCCGTACTCCTTGTCTTTTTCGCACCTACCAGGCGACGCGCTGGTCGAACTGATAGTCCGGCGCCGGCTGGGCTTGCGGATCAATTTCCTGTGCCGCCTGGTCGGGCACCGGCAACTCCCGCAGCGGCGGACCGCGCGCGGGCGCCAGAAGTGGGGCCGAGATCGGCTCGCCTAGATGGCCGAGAATTTCACGTATCACCGGCCCTTCGTTGATGAAGGCGATGATTCGCATGTCGCCGCCGCACTTCGGGCAGATGAGCGGCAGTACCTCGTAGATGCGTGCCAGCAGCGCTGCGCATTTCCGCCCTTCGCGGGTTTCCTTAGCGATGCACTGAACAATTCGTCATTCCCGCGAATGCGGGAATCTAGACCTTTGATTTCACTGGATTCCCGCATTCGCGGGTACGACGAAATAGAATAAATCAGCGCATTCTTAGCCATTTCTCGTGACAGATTTATTGCGAGTCTGGTCATTTCAAACTGGCCTGTAATTCCGCCTCAATGGTGTCTGCGGATAAATCGGCGCCGCAATCCCACTCAACAAAGTAACCGCCATTGATGACTTTCATGAACTCGCTTGGGTCTCGAAGCGGTTCGAATGCCTCATATTCAAGATAAGGGCTGACATCAAACTCCCCCGCACGCCCATCATCCGCGACAACGGAGAGTACCCAGTTCGCCTGGGGGCGGAGTTCTGTGATTCTCATTGGTCCAGTCCTTTGATTGGGAAGGGCTTCTTGCCATTCACGGCAAGATTCCAGTCGGCAAGCAAATCTTCCTGATGAATTTCGATCCAGGCGACGATTAATTTGTGCTTATTTGGCTACATTTCCCCGGCCAGAAGTGTTCCATCAGCAATGGAGTACACGGCAACTTTTCCTTGTTAGTCGGCATGGATGTGTGGCACATGATGTTTCTGTATGTCACGGAAGAACATCCGGATAAGGATTCCGTAAAACATGGAAATGGTCGGCATGCTGTGCTTGTCCTGGATGCTTGTGTGTTGATGGAATCGTTGTAGTTGAAATAGTCAAAATGGCCGAGGTGAGAATTGCTTTGTGATTACCGAGATTTAATGCGAGCCTAGCCCCTTTAATTTTGGTGAGTTGCGCTTGCGCGCATCGCGGCTGAAGCCGCTCCTACGGTGTTTTCACGTTAACTTTCATGCGATTCCAATCCAGACCGCCAGGGCGCGGTTTACCCCAACAAGTGTTTCATCATCTATCCGGCCAATAACGGCACCTATCCTATCCCGTCTGATGGTCATGATTTTGTCGACCTGCATCTGACTGATCCTTTCCAGATTATTCTCAGGTGTCGGCACAACAGTGATGCGAAACAGCGGTGCATCGACAATCTCACTAGACATCAGCAACACCGTTAGGGTCGCATGGGTTTCGTTGAAAATATCCGACTGAACGACCAGGGCGGGGCGCGGTTTGCCGAAATCGCCTTGGAATACGACTGTGACAATGTCGCCACGTCTCATTCCTTCCAACCCTCAATGTCTTCCAGGGCGACATCCATGAACGCCATCAATTCGGCATCCCCGCGATCAGCAGCGGCTACCAGCAAGGATTGCCTTCGGCATTCTTCGGAAAAACCGGGGCGACGGATGTCAGGCACCCAAATCTGCACCGGGCGTAGCCCAGCAGCCCGCAGCCCTGCACGGTGCTTTTGAACGCGATCAGAAATACTTGTGCTCATGTATATTCTCACAATCAAAGTGTTACATGTAATGCCATGCTAGACGCATTGCTTGTTACATGCAACACAAGGCGTCTTCAACTTTCTTCCAGCATCAGTTCGGTTACGATACCGCTCTTGTTCTGGCCCTGGAAAGTCTCGTTGAACGCCTGTTTCACTTTTTCCGGAACACTGAAATTGACGGTACTCATGGGAACCTCCGTTGCCATTAATGCTGATGAATGCCGTACCTTACCCGTAAGAAAGACGATGACATGTTTGAGGGAATGTTGTTTGCATTTCAGGCGTAACGCATGAAGTTACACGATGAAAAGCTGGCGTAATGTCAGACCTGAGTGAAGCGTTACTGAAAGCGCGCAGGAATCGTCATTCAGTGAGGATAAGTTCGATCTTCCAGTTTTCCATTTTCATGGCGCTGCCTGACAGATGTTGCAGATGGCAGCTAAATTTGGTTCGCAGCATCGCGCCAAAGCTGTTTTGCGAATCCACGGATGAAACGATTTGCCATCGCCCATCGCCAAGATCGCCTGCGCGGTAATCGGTGCTGAATTGCGCGGTAGTTGGTGATTTGAGCCGGTCTTTCATCGCGATCTGGCAAACGGAAAGCGCGTCTACGCCATCTGTTGTTAATCTGTCATTGCTTGCGGCGTAAACCGGTGGGCCGGTTCTTACTAGGCTTAACCGCTCACCGGGCTTGACGCCCCCAAGGCAAGTATCGCGAGCTTTTTTGCCCCATCTAAACGAGTATTGCCTCCGGAAACCTCGCTGAAGCCTGCTCTTCCATGCAGAACCATCACCTGAAAGCGGATGACCGGCGCGCAGTTCCATGGCGTCCAGCATCTG
>JBBQQT010000127.1:0-10839 GCA_038215555.1 Burkholderiales bacterium
CGCTATGCCCAGCCTACGTTTGCTTCTGCAAGTAAGCACTAGTCACAACCACTAGTAGGAGCGTCCGCTTGCGGCGCGAACGTGGGCGGATCGGCCCGCAAGCGGTGCCTCTACAGCTTTGCTATCTCACCCGATGGGTGCATGGAAAAACCGGCCACTCGCCTGTATTTACGCGGCTTACCAGAGATGATTCAATGGTCAACTGAGGTTTTCAGGTTGAAGCCTGCTGTATTGGCCTGGTTTGTCTGGTTTGTTGCGGTAGCACCCGTACTTGCAGCGCCGGTTTTTGAAAAGTCAGGTGCGCTGCAGTTGAAGTTGTCTGGATTCCTCGGTCAGCGAATGACCGAAATTCTTTATGCCGATAGCGAGCCGGAACAATCCCGCATGACCAGCCGAATCCTGATTCTGGGTGACCGGATGCGGATGGATTTTGGCCAGGATGATCAGGGTTTTGTGCTATTTGATCGAGCCGCCAGGACAGTCTGGCATGTGTCGCCGCAGGATCAGAAGGTGACCGGTATTGTGGCTGGCGAGCTGGGGTCGCTTGTGCCAGAGCTGGGACCAAAACCTGGACCAAAACATGGGCAAAAAAGCTGGACGAAAGACTGGGTGCTCAGCCAGGATGAAATGCCGAGCGAACAGAATCTGCTGACTCGGCTCAGGTTGAACGAGACCTTGTGCGTTGAGTTCAAATCTGCCCCGATGCTTGCCTGGCAGGCGCAGTTGCTGGCTGAGTTTAGGCAAACCCTGGCGGCGAATCAGGCCAGGCTTTGGCTGGCGTTGCCGGAAACGGAGCGCCAGCCATGCGCCCTTGCGGTAGACGTGGAAAGGGCGGGGATCGAATATCGACGCGGCTTGCCGTTGGCGATTCGTTATTGGGATGGTCGTAGTCGGGTCTATCTGGCGCATCAATATCTGCCGCCAAGGCCGGAACTGTTCGATTTACCGAAGCAGTTCAGGCAAGTGCTGATTGGTGCGACGGATCAGGCAAAGGAAAGCAGGCGGCAACCGCGTTCATCGCAGGCTAGATAGCCGCCGGTTTCATACCAGTCTGGCAAGACCCAGCGTTCCAGCGTTTGGCCGTTCAGGGTGGTTTTGTGGCATGCGGGCCGATGCGTGTGGCCGTGAATGATGCGGCTGACCGGGTAGGTTTCTACCGCCGCGCGAATGGCTGCGGCGTTGACATCCATGATTTCAGGTTTCTTGTCGGCCTTGGCATGTTCGCTGCGTTCGCGCAGGGCCGCGGCCAGCGCCAGACGCTGCGGCAGGGGTTGGGCAAGAAACTGCTGTTGCCAGGCGGGATCGCGGACTAGTCGACGAAACGCCTGATAGGTGTTGTCGTCGGTGCAGAATTGATCGCCGTGGGCAAGCAGGGTCGCGATGCCGTACAAATCAATTGGTGTTGGATCAGGCAGCAACGTCAGCCCGGCGGCTTTGGCAAAGGCGGGACCAACCAGAAAGTCCCGATTGCCGGGCAGAAAAAATACTTCCACGCGCCGAGCTGCAAGCGAATTCAGGGCATTGGCAATGTCTTGATTGAATGGTTCGGCCAAGTTGTCATCACCGACCCAGGCTTCAAAAAAATCGCCCAGAATGTAGAGCGATTGCGCATTCTGGGCGACTTCGTTGATGAACCGCTGGAACAACTGCACCGGCAGCGGGCGCTCCGGCGTCAGATGCAGATCAGAAATGAAAAGTGAACCGGTTGGATTGGACATGGCGCTGTGTGGCGCAGCGTCCAGGTTCAGCCTTCAGTGACTTCGGCGCGTTCGATGATGACGTTTTCGACCGGCACATCCTGGTGGCCGGCCTTTGAACCGGTGCGCACCTTGCGAATCCGATCGACCACATCCTGGCCTTCGGTCACTTTGCCGAACACGCAGTAACCGAAGCCTTGTGAATTGGTGGCGCGGAAGTCCAGAAAGGCGTTGTCGGCGATGTTGATGAAGAACTGGCTGCTGGCGGAATGCGGGTCCGGCGTGCGCGCCATGGCGATGCTGTAGGCCACATTCTTGAGGCCGTTCTGGGCTTCGTTCTGGATCGTTGCGCGGGTCGGTTTCTGGTCCATGTCGGGGGTGAAGCCACCGCCCTGAATCATGAATCCATCAATGACGCGGTGAAAAATCGTGCCGTCATAGTGGCCATCTTTGGCGTACTGAATGAAGTTGGTGACCGTTTCCGGTGCGGCTTTGGCGTCGAGTTCGAGCGTGACGGGACCGAAATTGGTGTGCAGGGTGACCATTTTGACCTTTCGTTTGGCGGGGGTGTTTGCGGGTTTGTTGGCAGCGGCGCTGGCGAGACCGGCGCAAGGGGCGAGCAATGCGAGCAACAACAGATTACGGCGAGATGAATTCATCATGTCTGGTTAACGCTGTGCAAGTTGGTTGGAGGTGGGGATGTCCTGAGCTTTTTCCAGAGCGACACGCCAAGCGCCTTGTTGCATTTGCCAATACAGACGTTTGCTGGACATGCTGGATAAAGTGTTGCTGCTGTAGCTCTGGGTGAATTCGGCGTAGGCCATGTCGCCGTTGCCATACAGGAACAGGCTGATATTGCTCAGGTTGATGCGTATCCATTCCTTGCCCTGGATGTTCCGGCGCTTGTCTTTCGCCCAGCCGGCGCCTTTGCCGCTGGTCATGTTGCTGCTGTAGTGAAGCAGGAAACGATCCGGATCACGCGCTTCCCAATCATTTTTCCAGCGATTCAGTTGGGTCAGAAGGTCATCGCGGCTCCGTTCCCACTCCTCCTGGCTAATCCAATCGGTGCGGTCAGTGATGATCACCGGCGTCGAGCCCACCTTGATCCAGCGTGACAGTTCTTTCAGATCGGGATTGGCAACCACCACGCAGCCATCGCTGGAGCGGGGCGGGCGGCTGTAGGTGTTGGATGGCACGCCATGCAACCAGATGCCATGGCCGCCGTGGCCTTGCAGCCGATCCCATTCATTCGGGTAGTTGAGCGGATAGGCGCCATCCCCGTAAAGGTCGGCCAGCCCGGCGCGCGGCAATTGCTCGATAATCTGATAAACCCCCATCGGCGTCCGCTTGTCGCCTTCAACCCGTTTGTCGGTGCCGTTCTTGCCGATGGTCATATAGAAATCGGATTTCAGTCGCGGCAAGCCATCGATGTTCTCGAACAGATACAAACGTGCACGCGAGGTGTCCGCAAGCAGGGCGTATTTCTGGTGAGGTGCAAGCTGGAGTATCTGGCGCGGCAATAAATCGGCAGCGGGTTGGTCGATGTAACGCAGCAGACGCACCCGGGCTTCATCACGCAGGTCGTCGAGCGATGCGCTGGGTACTTTCGAGGCGGCGCCCAGGCCAGCCAGTGGCCGCATGCGGGCGGTCAACAGGTCGCCGCGAATCAGATGCGCCAGTTTGAAGTCCGGCCGCAAGGCGATGGCGCGATTCACTTCTCTTAGCGCATCGTCCATGCGACTGGCGCGGATGTCTTGCAGCGCTTTCGAGATCAGTGCGTCGGGCGAGGCAATGCTGGTCAGGGGCAGCAGACGGCTGGTGTCGGCGGAGGCGAGCAGGATCGGCGCGGCCGGAACAGTGTCATTTGCCGAAAGCAGGCTGGCTGGGGTGGTCGCCAAGACAATAATGGCGGCGCACGCAGCCGGATTGGCAACCGATTTGGCAACCGATTTGGCAATATTCCTGATTCGATGCAGCAGGTGGTTGAATGCGGTTTTCATCGCTCGTCGAGAATTTTCCAGTTGCTGCCTTCACGCGCCAGTTGCATGGTCTTTTTGCCGGAGTCCTTGACGATATTCGATTCATATTGCTGGGTAAAACTGGCCTGAGCGGTGTTCCCTTTGAGGCTGACCTTCAACCGGTCAATGCTCACTTTTATGAACTCGGGCCGGGTGACCCTGGCTTTGCGTTCTTCCGACCAGGCGGCAAATTCCTGATTGCCGGGCGTCTTGAACTCGGGGCTGTAGAAGCTCAGGTAGGCATCCGCATCGCGTGCGCTCCAGGCTGCGGCCCAGGCGCGCAAAGTGCGTTCGACCTGCGCCTTCGGATCAATCACTTCAGCCACCGGTTTGATCGGTTCCTTGACCTGTTCCTTGCCCTGTTCCTTGCCCTGTTGCTTGACCTGTTTCGCGGCGGCAACCACGGCAGCTTTTTCTTCCGGTTTGCTTTCTGCGGCGGCGGTATCTTCGGCGGCGGGCTTGGCTGCGGGCTTTTGTTTGCCTTTGCCGGTATCGGCGACTTTGATCGGTTCCTGCGGGCGTGGCGTCGGGCTGAACAGGTCACGAATCAAGGCCAACTTGGTTTGTGCGGAGATGTTCGATTTGTCGAGCTGCATCGCCTTGTCATAGGCTTGGGAAGCCATCTTGGCGTAGATGTCACCCAGATTTTCATGCGCGGTGGCATAGCTCGGGTGTGTCCTTATCGCCATTTCGAGGCTGTTCTTGGCGCGCTCATAATCGGCTTGAGCGGCATAAAGAACGGCAAGGTTGTTATACGGCTCCGGCAGTTCGGGGAAGTCTTCGGTCAGCCCGGAGAAAATCTTGATCGCATCCGAAAAGCGATTCATTTCAGTCAACACCAGACCCTTCAGAAAACGCCCTTGGGCATCCTTCGGGTTGGCAGTCAGGAAACTGTCCACTTTATCCAGGGCGGCTTTGTTGTTGCCTTGCCGGAATGCCTGGTTGGCTTCTTGCACACTGGAAACAGCGGCATCTGCAAGGGTGGGATAAGCGAGCGCGGGTAAAAGCGCAGCGAGGAGGGCGAGGGAGAAACGGCTAATATTCATGTGTGCTATTCTTTTCGGCGTTTTGCGTAGGTTCGTGGCAGAAGTGCCGGGACCGGCGGATTCTAGCCTTCGTGCGACGCAACTCAAAATAATCACTGACCAGTTCACTCACCTCATAACCCGCCTGTTTCAGCCCAGCCGCTCGTTTCTTCTCGCTTTTTTCTCTTTCTCGATCGACCTTCCGTGCCATGAACGACCAAGCCTCAGTTTCCAACGCGCCGGTGCAGCATTTCATCCGTTCCATCATTGAAGCCGATCTCGCCAGCGGCAAGCATGCCGGCATCGTGACGCGATTTCCGCCAGAGCCGAATGGTTACCTGCATATCGGACATGCGAAGTCGATTTGCCTGAATTTTGGTTTGGCGAAAGATTTCGATGGCGCCTGCAATTTGCGCTTCGATGACACCAATCCGGAGAAGGAAAACGAGGAATTCGCGCTGGCCATTCAGGAAGATGTGCATTGGCTGGGATTTGAATGGAATGGTTCCGTCCGCTGGGCTTCGGATTATTTCCAGGCGCTGTATGACTTTGCCGAAACCCTGATCGAAAAAGGCTTGGCCTATGTCGATGATCTGACACCAGAGGAGATGCGCGACTATCGCGGCACGTTGACTCAGGCGGGACGCGCCAGCCCTTATCGTGAGCGCACGGTGGCGGAAAATCTGGATCTGTTCCGGCGCATGAAGGCGGGCGAATTTGCCGATGGCGCGAAAACCTTGCGCGCCAGGATCGATATGGCCTCGCCCAACATCAATCTGCGCGATCCGGTGATTTACCGGATCAAACGCGCGCACCATATTCGGACCGGCGATGCCTGGCTGATCTACCCGATGTACGACTACACGCATTGCATTTCGGATGCGCTGGAAAACATCACCCACTCGCTGTGCACGCTTGAGTTCGAGGACCATCGGCCGCTTTACGATTGGGTGCTGAACCAGTTGCCGGTGCCTTCGCATCCGCGGCAGATCGAGTTTTCCCGGCTTGAGTTGCATTTCACCGTCACCAGCAAGCGCAAATTGAACCAGCTGGTCACGCAAGGTCTGGTGTTCGGCTGGGATGACCCACGCATGCCGACCATTCATGGCATGCGCCGGCGCGGCTATACGCCAGAGGGGATACGCGAGTTTGCCCGCCGCATCGGTATTTCCAAATCCGAAAACGTCATCGATATGGCGGTGCTGGAAGGCTGTATTCGCGAAGACCTGGAAACCAAGGCGCCGCGCGTGATGGCGGTGATCAATCCGGTCAAAGTGGTACTGACCAACTTTCAGGATGGTGTGACTACCAGCCGTAGCGCGGGTTTTCATCCGAATCATCCCGAGTTTGGCGAACGGGGCGTGCCGATCAGCCGCGAAATCTGGATTGAGCAGGACGATTTTTCTACCGCGCCGCCCGCCGGATGGCAACGTCTGGCGCCGGGCGGCGAAGTGCGCTTGCGTTATTCCTATGTCATCAAGTGCGAGGAAGTGATTCAGGATGCGGCCGGCAACGTCACCGAATTGCGTTGCAGCATCGACCACGACACGCTGGGCAAGAATCCGCAGGGTCGCAAAGTCAAAGGGGTGATTCACTGGTTATCCGTGACGCATGCGAAGCCGATCGAGATTCGGTTGTATGAGCGCCTGTTCACCGATTCGGAACCCGATGGCCACAAGGACCGCGACTTCCTGACCTTTCTCAACCCGGCTTCCCTGCAAATCGTGCAGGGCTGGGTCGAGCCCGCGATCCAGAACGCGGCGGTGGAATCGCGCTTCCAGTTTGAACGTCTAGGCTATTTTTGTGCCGACCGCTGTGACCACAAACCGGGCGAGACGCTGGTGTTCAATCGGACCGTCGGCCTGAAAGATGCCTGGACCGCCGGACAAGGGAAAAAGGGCGCCAGCTGATGCTTTCGCTCTACAACTCGTTAAGTCGCAAGAAAGAGGTTTTCACGCCGATCATTCCCGGCCAGGTGCGCATGTACGTCTGCGGCATGACCGTTTATGACTACTGCCATCTCGGCCATGCGCGCGTGCTGGTGGTGTTCGACATGGTGACGCGCTGGCTGCGCCGCTCGGGGTATCAAGTCACTTATGTCCGCAACATTACCGATATCGACGACAAGATCATCAAGCGGGCGCAGGACAATGGCGAGCCATTTACCGCGTTGACCGATCGTTTCATTTCTGCGATGCACGAAGACAGTGCCGCGCTGGGCGTTCTGCCGCCCGACCATGAGCCGCGTGCGACCGAGTATGTCGGCAATATGCTGAACATGATTCAGCGCCTGATCGAGCGCGGCCATGCCTATGCCGCACCGAATGGCGACGTGTATTACGCAGTGCAGAGCTTCGCCAATTACGGCCAGTTATCCGGCAAGGCGCTGGAAGATTTACGCGCCGGCGAACGGGTCGAGGTAGATCCGAACAAGCGCGATCCGATGGATTTCGTGCTCTGGAAAGCAGCCAAACCGGGCGAACCATCCTGGCCTTCGCCCTGGGGTGCGGGGCGGCCGGGCTGGCATATCGAATGTTCCGCGATGGGGTCCGACTTGCTCGGCCAGCATTTTGATATTCATGGCGGTGGTCAGGATCTGCAGTTTCCGCACCATGAAAACGAGATCGCCCAATCCGAGGGCGCGCATAACTGCAAATTCGTCAATTACTGGCTGCATAACGGTTTTGTCCGCGTCGATGACGAGAAGATGTCGAAGAGCCTGGGCAATTTCTTCACGATTCGCGAAGTACTGCAAGAATACGATGCCGAAGTGGTGCGCTTTTTTATCCTGCGCGCGCATTACCGCAGTCCGCTGAACTATTCGGATCAGCATCTGGATGATGCTAAAGCCGCATTGACCCGTCTTTACACGGCATTACGGGGGATTGATTCCGGCGCTGAGGTGGCGCTGAGTCCGACTTTGGCGCCGACGTTGGATTGGAACAATCCGTTTGCGATGCGGTTCAAGTCCGCCATGGATGATGACTTCAATACGCCGGAAACGTTGGCGGTGTTGTTTGACCTGGCGGCGGAATTGAATCGGCTGCGCTTGCTCGATTTCGCCAGTGCGGTGCAGATGGCCGCCTTGTTGAAATCGCTGGCGGGTATCTTGGGTTTGCTCGGGCGCGATCCGGAACAATTCATGCAAGCCGGGCTCGCCAATGCGGCTGAGGGGGGATTTACTGCCGAACAGATTGATGCGCTGATTGACGAGCGATTGGCGGCGCGCAAGGCGAAAGACTTCAAGCGTTCGGATGCCATCCGTGATGAACTCAAGGCGGCCGGGGTGATTCTGGAAGATGGGCCGCAAGGAACGCTTTGGCGGCGTGAATGACCCTTGCCTGATCTTTTGTCTCGGTCAGAAAACGCAGGGACGAAGAATGTCGGGACGAAAAAACGGCTGCCGAAGCAGCCGTTTTTTATTGCTACGAACCTGATTACTTGGCAACCGGAGCGGTCGGCATCGGGAACGGGAAAGCGAAAGGCTGACCCGCAGCCGGAGCCGGCATCTGGAACATCTGGGTCAATGCGTTCAGATCAAACGGGTTGACCATCGGTGCTGCGCCAGCAGGAGCGGCCCAGGGGGTAGCAGCGGCAGTCGGCATGGCGGGCATGGCGGGCAAGTTGTAGCCAGCCG
Organism: Burkholderiales bacterium; assembly: GCA_038215555.1. Classification (GTDB taxonomy): domain Bacteria; phylum Pseudomonadota; class Gammaproteobacteria; order Burkholderiales; family Thiobacillaceae; genus PFJX01. The sequence goes on from JBBQQT010000127.1 coordinate 8,378, forward strand.
GGTTCAGGAAGCCTTTCCACATGTCACCATAAGAACCGGGGTTCATGGAAGCGCCGAGCCAGCCCATGTACAGGTTGGGGTTGACCGGAGCGGTCATCAACTGCAGAGCACGCGGGTCAAGGGGAGACATCATCCACCTCATGTACACGTTCGGATCGATGGTCTTCATCAGCATCTGCAGGGCTTTCGGGTCAGCCGGAGCCATCGCCCAACGCATCAGCTTGCCCGGATCAGACAACTGGGTCAGCATCGCGGTGTAGAAGTTGGGGTCCAGGGAAGCGGCCAGCCACTTCATGTAGATGTTGGGGTCGGCGAAGGCGGCGACGTTGGAGTAAGCACCAGGCTGGGTCATGGAATTGGCCATGTTCAACCAGCTACCGGGTTCCATCATGTTGCTGCCCATGGCAGTGTAGAAGCTGGGTTCGGTAACGGCGTTCATGAAGGGAACGAAAACCTTCGGGTCTTTGTAAGCGGACATGTTTTTGGTCATGTCGGTCATACGGGCCAGCCAGGCTTCCGGGGATTGGGGAACTTGGGCTGCGGCGGCGGGAGCGGCTTCTTGGGCAAAAGCGACGGGGGCGGCGCAAACCAGCAAGGCGGCAACAAGTGATTTCACTTTCATATCGATCTCCTTAGGGGGTTGGGTGGAACAGGTCAGAGCAGACAGCCGAATCAATGACGTGCAGAATATTCAGAAAATCTTATTTAGGCAAAAACTAACTCATCCCAAGCGGATTAACCTCTGCATGCTGTTGCAATCTCGCCACCTTCGACACTCAGGAAAACATGACCTCATTCGATGAACCTCTGATCGTGCGTATGGGCGCGCTGGACTGGCGTTTTCCTGCTTGGCGAGGGGCTTTTTACCCGGCCGATATGCCGGAGGAATGGCAGCTGACCTTTTTCAATACCCAGTACAACTGCACGTTTCTGGAACAGGCGGTTTGGCAGCAGGCAAGTACGGCAGAGCTGACGCAGTGGCATGCCGACACGCATGAGCGCTTTCGCTTTCTGCTGGAGGCGGATGCAACCCAAACGCTTCCGCCCGAGTTGGCGGACAAGGCGCTGCTGATCAGTCGGTCGGACGCACGTATCGTCTGGTTCAATTGCGACACTTCGCTGAAGGAGCTGGCTGCAAAATTGTCGCCAGATTTGGCGTCGCCAGATAGGGGGTTGCCAGATACGGTTTCGCCCGAGACGGCTGGTTCAGTGCAATACCTGGTCAGTCTGGATGGCAATCTGGAGCAGCTTGAACGAGTCGCGACGCTGCTCGAGGTCATGGGACTGGCGACGTGATTTCTGACCGCCCTGCTAGAATGCGCCAGCTTGTTCACAAAACCTCTGTCCTTCGTGTCTGACAATCTCATCGAAATCCGCGATCTTTCGTTTGCCTATGGCCAGCGTCTGGTGCTGAAAGGCATCAATCTGACGGCGCGTCGCGGCCAAGTAATTGCCATCATGGGAAATTCCGGCTGCGGCAAGACCACTTTGTTGCGTTTGATCGGAGGGGCAATGAAGCCGACCAGCGGCAGTTTGAAGGTCGATGGCATCGAAATGGGGCAGATTGATCAAGATGCCTTGTACCAAATGCGTCGCCGCATGGGGATGTTGTTCCAGTTTGGTGCGTTGTTCACTGACATGACGGTATTCGAAAACGTGGCGTTTCAGTTGCGTGAGCATACCGACCTGCCGGAAGCGATGATTCATGACCTGGTGTTCATGAAGTTGAACGCGGTCGGTTTGCGCGGCGCCCATGATTTGATGCCTTCCGAATTGTCTGGCGGTATGGCGCGGCGGGTGGCGTTGGCGCGTTCGATCGCGCTTGACCCGATGCTGATCCTGTATGACGAACCATTTGCCGGACTTGATCCGATTTCGCTGGGGGTGACGGGCAATTTGATTCGGCGCCTGACCGATACTCTGGGCATGACTTCAATCGTTGTCACACATGATGTGCAGGAATCACTGAAGATGGTTGACTATGTGTACTTCGTTTCCGAAGGGGTGATCGAGGCGGAAGGAACGCCGGCCGAGATCAAGGCTTCGCAGTTGCCCTATGTGCATCAATTTGTGCATGGCGAAGAAAACGGGCCGGTGCCGTTCCATTATCCGGCGCCTGACTACGCGGCCGACCTGGGATTGGCAGCATGATGCAGACGCTGATTGGACATATCCGCGGCATTGGCCGACGTAGCGTGGACCGGGTTTGGCGAATGGGCGTGGCGGCGCGTTTCTTTCTCCTGGTTCTGCTGCATTCTGGTACCTGCTTCCGCCGTTTTCACCTGATCATCCGCGAGATTTTCACCGCTGGCGTGCTGTCTCTGATCATTATTCTGGTCTCGGGCCTGTTTGTTGGCATGGTGCTGGGTCTGCAAGGTTATGAGACGTTGCAGACTTATGGCGCTGAGGAATCGCTCGGGGTTCTTGTGTCGCTGTCGCTGGTGCGCGAACTCGGGCCGGTG
>JBBQQT010000128.1:0-10752 GCA_038215555.1 Burkholderiales bacterium
CTCTCCTTCGTCTCAACCGGACGTCATCAAGTGCAAATATTGCGGCAGCACGCAGGTGCGCCCTTCGCACAAATCATCCGGCAACGACGCCCACGTCACCTACCGTTGCCAGGCGTGCAAGAAACATTTCCGCGTCGGCTCCGGCGGGCTGGGCAGGTTTGGCATGAAGCCCCTGTTGATCGGTGGCGGCGTCCTGGCCGCGGTAGCCATCACCATCGGCATCAGCCTGCTGGGCAGCAGTCCGGCCGATGTGCCGTTCAAGGCCGAGATTGAAACCGCCAAACAAGACCAGTTGACTGCCCTGCAAAATGAAGTCAAAAAGGGCAATCCCCAGGCGCAATACGATCTCGGCCGCACGCACTGGCTGAATGCAAAATATCAGCAAGCCTTCCCGTTGATCAAGGCAGCGGCCGACCAAGGCCATATCGAAGCCACCTATCAACTTGGCCTGGCATATTTGAGCGGGCTGGGCACATTGCAAAACTATCGCTCGGCGCTGGAATACTTTACCAAGTCCGCCGAACTCGGCCACATGGAGGCCGAATATCGTTTGGGCCTGCTCTATCGGGATGGCCTGGCGACGCCGCCAAACAAGGAAACCGCCTATCTCTGGCTGAATATCGCCGCCGCGCGCGGGCATGAAGATGCCCTGCTCCATCGCGACAAACTGGCCGCCGTGATGAATTCGCAAGAGCTTCACCGCGCCCAGGAAGCGAGCGCACAAACGAATGCCAAGCTGCTCGACGCGATAGCGAAAAAGCCCTGATCGCACAGCGGATGACCACGCACCGATGACCGAGTCCACCGCCAAGAAGACGCGTCTGAACGGCTTTATTGCCCTCTATCTCGTGCTCCTGACGGTGGGCAGCCTGTATCCGTTCGCCGACTGGCTGCCCCTTGCCGACTGGTCGATCGGCTTTCTCAGCGACTCCTGGCCGCGCTACATCACCCGCACCGACCTGGCTACCAACCTGCTGATTTACGTGCCGCTCGGCTACGCCCTGGCGCGCTGGTTCACCCGCCCCGGTCATGCCGGACGCGGTGTCATCACCGGCGCGGCATGCAGCTTGGTGGTCAGCCTGCTGCTGGAAAGCGGCCAGCAATTGCTGCCTGGACGCATCGCCTCGAATCTCGACATGCTGGTCAACGGCCTCGGCGCGCTGACCGGCGCCGTGCTTACTTTGCATCACGGCCGCTGGCTACGTGCCGGGCACGCGCTGCATCGTTGGCGCGACCGCTGGTTCCATGCCGGCTTGTCGACCCATGTCGGGCTGACACTTTTATCACTTTGGTTTCTCACCCAATTCGCCTTGTTGCCGTTTCCCGGCATGGGCTGGCTGGAGCTGCATCTGCGCCCGATCGACACCCCGCCGGGCGGGCTCGATCAGATCAATTTCCCCTGGTTTTCCGCTGTGGTGCTGGAAATGGTGACGCTGGGCGCTTTCGCCGCCAATCTCTTGCGGCCAGGCCGATATGTCAGTGGCATGCTTTTGCTGGTTGCCCTGGCCTTTGTCATGAAGCTGCTGGCGGCAACGATTCTGCTGAAGTTGAAAGTGGTTGGCGGCGTCCTTTCATTGGAAACCCTGGCCGGTTTTCTGTTGGCCTTCTGGCTGCTGCTCACCTCGGTCGCCTCCCGGCACAGAATGCGCTTCGCCATGATCATGCTTGGACTGACGCTACTGGTTCGCCTCTGGTTGGCCGATTTTCAGCTATGGCCTTCAGTCAGCGTACTGAATATTGTCGGCCTGGCGAAAGCGGTAGCGTTTCTGTGGCCATTCCTGGCCCTGGTGATGCTGGCTTCATATCAGCTGCGCCGGAGAAAAGCGGCAGGCTGAACCCACACCCTTTTGAGAAACACAAAGCAACCCATTGATTCGGTAGGGTGCGCCGTGCGCACCGCTTGACACTGGAGGGTGCGCGCGGCGCACCCTACCTTTATCTTTGGTACGGCATTCAGCTTTTCAGCCGATGACTTGCCTCACGCTCCGCCCAGGGGATGCGCGACGGCCCTGACAGCGCCGTCACAAACAACAGCAAATAGGCAATGAAGATCACCCGCGGCATATCGAGCAAGCCGCCGAACAACGCTACGCCGAGGAAACTCGCCATCGCGGTGCTGATCGTGAATCCCCAGGCATCGCCCTGCCGCGCACGATGAATGGCGGCAATCAGGGTCGCAGACAGGAAACCGGCCAGGCCAATCAGCCCGAACAAGCCTTGGTCAAAATAAATGTGCACCCAGATGTTCTTGATGTGCCAAGGCAAGTGATTGAAGTCGTAATACGGAAACCAGCGCTCCATGCCGCGTGAAAAATCTCGGTTCTGCAACCATTCACGCCCCTGCTCATCTTTCAGGCTGATGTTGTCGATTGCCACCAGCGTGCGGGGGCCATGCAGATACTCGTAGCGCTGCCAATTCATCAGTTCGATCACCAGCGGCAGTCGCCCCGTCCAGCCCCGTTCGCCAAGCTCGCCCAGATTGAATGTCTGGCTCACCCGCTGCCACTCGCCGTGCGTGTTTTGCAGACGGAAGTTCAGTTCTCGGAAGTCCGGCGGTGTATCGGTCTGCAACAGGATGTTGCGGCGATAAACCATGCCCCGCAGCCAGAGACGATCATCCTGGGTGCGCACATCCAGCGACAGCGTGTAATTCTGATCAGCCGGCAGATCGACACGTTGTGCCATCCGCTCATCTTGGCCGCTGCTGAGCAGCAAAACAATGTTGCCATCCGCCTCGCGCTGGAACTTGTAAGTCCCGATATCGCTTTGAATGCCCGACCAAAGATATTCGGCGGGGAATTTGCCGACGCCCATGCCGAACAAACGCGTCGGCCAGTCCGGCGTCATGATTTCGAGCGCGTTTTTCCAGTGCGTTTCACGCGTCACCATATCGACTTGCGTCGTTGACAGGCGTTTTTCCATGCGCGCGCCGAGCAAAGCCGGCGTCACCACCGCAATACTGCCGGTTACCAGCATCATGGTGACCGCAACCCCCTTGTAACCAATCGGCTCGACCAGTCGCCGTCCCGCCCAATAGCCACCGGTGACAACCAGCACCGCCACGCCCAGCAACAGCAGGATCGAGAAATTCGGATCCAGCGCGGTTTGCGTCATCCCCCATCCGCTGCCCAGGACTGCAATCAAGGCAAGCAGAACACCCAGAATCAGGTTCTTTCGAATACTGAATGCGCCGCCCCACAGCGCGACTGACCAGCCGAGCAGACCGATCAATAACGGATAGAAACCCACCGGCGAGTAAAGCAAGCACAAGCTGAGCGGGGCAACCACCCCGAGCAGCGTCAGCAGATCCTCACGCCTGGCGGTCCGATGCGTACGGTGCGGAAAGAAATGCAAGCCGGCGGCCATCACGATTCCAGCAAACAAATCCAGGTATGACGCGCGCGAAAATGTGGTGACCAAGGCATACAGCGCCAGCACGAAAAGGGCGCCACCAAGCCATACCCAGCGGCGTTTTTTGGCTTGCGCAGCAACCAGCAAGCCAAACGGCCAGGTCATCGCCATGAAACTATCGATCGCCTCACCGCCGGTATGCATTTCAGAGAACAGGCCGGTGACGCGGTACTTGGTTCCGAAATCAAACAGATGCGTCAGCACCGCGGCAAAGGTACCGGGTTCGATCGCGGCATGGAGAACGCCGCGTTCCCACATCGCCACCAAGCCCATCATGCCGCCTGCCGCCGCCATGCCCCAGGCCAGGGTCAGACGGGCGCGGACATGATCTTCACGCAGCAACGCCACCACACCCGGCAACAGCAGCAAGGCCCAGAAAAAACCTTTTGCCAGACGCAGCGAATGCCAATTGCTGTAATAAGTCGATAACTCGATCACATCCACCGGCGGCACCGGCCATAGACCGCGCAACGTACTCACCAGGTAAGACAGAATCAGCAAACCGAGGAAACCGCGCTGCACCGGCGTCAAACGGATCTTCAGCGCATAGCTTCCGGTCGCCAGAAACACGCCCAGCGTCGTCGCCAGCAGCAGGTCGTAATCTTCCAGGTACATGCTGCCGCTCCACGGCGCCAGATTGACCAGCGCCAACCAAAGCGGCAGTAAAAACAACAGCAGATGCGGCCGCCAGAGGCCCAATCCGGCGTACGCCAGCAGACCGATGCCAAGCTGGAACTGGGCAAACGGATAGGCAAGCAGCGCAAACCCGGCCAACACGAAGCAGACCAGGCTGGCGACCAAAAGAAGAATGCGGCTGCGGGTCATCTGCAAGCGTGACAGAGGATCCATTGCTGGGTCCATTGACGAACCCCTCGCCAAGGCTGTTGGGTGGTCGTTAATGCCACAGGATTGAGTTGGAAAGCGGACATGGCGATGGCAAAGCAATGAATGGGCGCCACTTTATCAGCAGGGACAACAAGACGGGGGCGCATCAACGGCGTCGAACGCCGTGCCGTGATCTCGCATGCGGATGAGCAGCGGGACCATTGGCAACATCCGGCTGATCCTGGGACACCCGAGGCACGCTGCGAGCCGCCAACCATGCCCCCACCCACAAACCTGGCAGTGCAAAGACCAGTTCCAGCGACTCCTGCAAAGGCTGCGCATGCAGCAACGGCAGCCCTTGCAGAATCAACGCCACAAACAGGGCAACACCCCAGCGAGACAACTCGCTGCCACGCCCCGACAAAGCGTAAAGAAATCCGACAGGCGCCCACAGAATGGCGCTCTTGATCAATTGATAGAAGCGTTGCGGGATAACAACCAGATACGCGGAAACACTCTCTGGCAAGACCGGTGCGGAGAGTGGTGCATCAAGCTGAAAAGGCAGCAGAACGCTCAACCCGGAGAACACCACCAACACAGGCCAAAGCCACTTCGGCAGCGGAAGCAAGTACCGGCTCAGGAGCGGACCGAACAGCCACCACAACACCATGCCGGCGACAAAACCAAGCGCCGGCGCCGCCAGTCCGTTGGGCACCACCAGACGCGAGGAGAAGTAGATCTGGCCCAATTGCAGCAGCACCGCCAGCAAACCATAAGCCAGCATCACCGCCACAGCGGCCGCCGGCCGAGCCGAAACGACCCGCGGCCACACCACGCCTTGCCAAAAAAAGCCGAGGGGAATAACCAGAAGCAGAGGCAGAACGCCGAGATCTCCCGCATTCAATTGACCAGGCAACACGCTCAACGCTTCGCCCCAACTGATTCCATCCGGCGCAAAAGGCAACAGACTCAGGCCCAGATAAAGCAGGGTACAGGTGACGGCGAAGGGAAGCAGGGCGGGGTTCACGATACGCGATGGAAAAGCAGAAAAGGTCGGAACGCACTATAGAACGCTCCGCGTCTGCTGACCATTTGCAGAGCAAAAACCCGCATCCAACAGCACTACCTTAATGGCAAAACGACCTGTACATGCCGCAATCGTCATTCCCGGAAGGCAGGAATGACGATGACTCTGGCTTAAGGGAGTGCCATTGGAGCCTGGCACCTGATCGCCGCGTTGCGCGAAGTCCAGGGCATGACCGAAGAACTTCCGCACGTCACCAGGAAGAGCTGTAGGTTGGGCAAAGCAAAGCATGCCCAACATCAAAGCGATTCGTTGGGCACGCTTTGCCCAACCTACGCCACTTATCCCAGTCTTCACGACCGTGAGAATGGGTTGATCACCGTCAGTCTTCCCTCGAACACCTGCCCATCCAACATGTCCTCGGAATAAAGGGTGTCGCAGCCCGCCAGTTGAGCGGCAGCGATGATCAGACAATCCCGGAAATTCAGGTCGCACTGCGCCTCGATGTCCATGGCCTTCACAACAACAGAGGGGTTTGTGGCCGCACGGCTGATTTGTTCTAACCAAAATATCGTCATTCCGGCGTGCATTTAGCCGGAATCCAGAAGCGTAAATCCAATCCAATCAAACAGTTAACCACGGCTTGTTGAACGAACTGGATTCCGGCTGACAACCGCCGGAATGACGGTAAATCAAAGACTTATCGTTAGAACAAATTTGCCGTGGGTTCACCGTGACCTCATCGCAGCCGGCCATCAACTCCTGGGTCAGGCGGTGACGGGTAGCCACATCGATCTTGAGCTTGACCCGGCAGACGTTGAGGAACTCATTGACGACCTGGGTGCTGATGGTCGGGTGATTGGCCAGCAGCGATCTGGCCCTGGCCCTTTTCGCCTCATCTTCCCCGAAAGCATAGGCGGCGATGTTGGTATCAACGAAGACAGGCACGGTCATATAGCGCTGCTCGGTTGAATTCGCCATCGTAGGTAGCCTTCACCTGATCGAAGACGCTGAAATCGATGTCCCGACTCGCCCGTGTTACAAGCGCGCCACGCTCTTTCACATACTCGGCGAAGTCGAGCACTTCCGCCGCTTTGTCTTCGGGCAAATCCCGAACCAGTTCATACAAGCGTTCCGCAAGCCCCACCTTGATCTGAAAGTCACACGAACTACCGATCAGTGCGCGTATTCCGGTTCGGTTTCCGGCCAAAACGCCCGCCAACTCGTCAAATTTCACACCGGATGAGTCGCCATCCGCGACGATCCAGCAATATGAGCCTGGCCCCAACTCGCTGTTTTGACATTGTCGTTACCGAAGATTCAATTAACCGTTGTTGAGGATGGAATGGTGGCGACAGGTAATGCCGAGCCTGGCCCCTTTCCTTTGACATGGCCCCTTTCATTTGACAAACCTGCGCGCCGAATATCGTGTCTGATCCCGTTTCTGCGCTCTCCATTTCCCGCGATGGGCTTGAGTGACGGATTTTTTTACACTTCCCTCTTTGCAGTCCACACCACGCTTTTTTTAGAAGCATTAACCGAATCCTAAGTCATTGTTTTTTATATAACTTCAAGTTAATAAACTAAAGCTGGCATTAAAAATGCTTTGGGTCAGACAGAGCAGCACGATTCCCGCTTTAGGAAAGGCAATATTCGTGTCTGATCCAATTTCAACCTTTTAATCACATTACCTTGGATGGAGTCAAACATGAAATCGAAACTGAATACTCTGGCGCTGGCCTTGACCCTCGCCCTCCCAGTACCGGCTATGGCATTAACCATCACCCCGGTGAACACCAACGCAGCCGCCACCCTGCTCGCCGCTCTGCTGGCCCCCGGCAGCGGCATCAATGTAGTCGCTGGCACCGTTCAGTTTGTCGGCAATACCGTCGTCGGTTCCGAGCAGTCTGCCACCTACACCGGCATGAACCTGGTTCCCGATTCGGGGGCTGGTGGCACGGCGACCATCACCAACCCGGATGGCATCCTGCTGACCAGCGGTCATGCCAACTTGCCTACCACCAACACAGCCAATAATTTTTCCAATGCCTTGACCAAGCCGGGCACCGGTGGCAACGCCGCATTGAGCGCCCTTTCTGGCGCCACCACCTCCGACCAGAACTTCATCTCCTTTGATTTCACCCTGGCCGCCGGCAACGCTGTCAAGGCCAACTTCGTTTTCGCCTCCGACGAATTCCCGACGCAGACAGTGACCGACATCTTCGGCTTCTTTGTCGATGGCACCAACTACGCTTTCTTCCCGGGCGGCGCCCTAGTCTCCAACATCCCCGAGGCCAACTTCCAGTCAAACCCGGTGGGCACCAGCCACTACGACATCGAGTACAACGGCCTCACCACCAGCCTACTGGTGACTGGTCTCCTTAACAGCAGTCTGACCACCCACACCATGCTCATCGCCGTCGCCGACACCTCCGATAGCATCTGGGACAGCGGCGCGTTCATCGGCAACCTGATGTCCACCACCTCCACGGGTGGCGGCGGCATCGGCGACCCGGGCAATGGCGTGCCTGAACCCGCCACCTTGGCGCTGCTGGGTCTTGGCTTGGCCGGCTTGAGTTTCATGCGTCGCAAAGCCGCCTGAGTCTTCGGGTCTTCCCGAAAAAAGCCGACACGCGCTTGTCGGCTTTTTTTACGCCTGTTGTGCGGTCTCCAGCCATGGCGTGTCAAGGTTGCCAGCAAACTCGGATAGCTTGCCGCTACCCGCCTCGCGACTGTTCAGTCATCTTTGTTTTCGCTGCCAAGACTCGCCTTTGGCGGAAATTGAGAGATTGCTTGTCAGGCAAGACGTTTGTTTCAGGTAAGCGGGAAATTGCCCAGGCCGATCACCCCAGTGACGGCCGCCATGCTCACCAAAGCCATAACCAGCGACAGCTTGGATTCCTTCAATGCGATGCCGAGCAATAACATCACGAAATGCACCACAGACTCTGGTGGCCACCCCAACCATTAACAGGGAGGGAGTGGCAAACGGCAACGTAGCCCTGAAGTCGAACGCGGTAAAACCATGCCACCCGGTCCATTGCAGACCGGCAAAGTCAGAGCGAATTCCAGCCCCAGGAATCAGGCAGTCAAAAAGAAAGCGGGGAAGCCCTACGGATCAGATGGCGCAGAGAACACGCCGCAACATGTTCAGAGCTGGCAGCTCCGCCAGTGCATCTTAAGCAAGCCGTGGTACTCCAGCCAACTCAGCCCCGCTGACGACGCCAGCGAGCGAGACCCAATCCAGCCACGCCCAACGCGATCAGGGCAAGTGTCTGCGGCTCAGGTACCGATTGTGTGTTGAAAGCGTGGTAGGTCATGACAGCGACGATGCTGTCTTGATTGCACGGTGTGTTAGCGCAAACCTGCGCCACACGTTCTGTGATACCGGAATTGGGCGAGTAGCTAACCTCGATCCGGTTGTTGCCACTGGTAAGCACTCCAGTCACGCCATACACGCTGGGCACTGGTTGTTCCTGCTTGCTGACCAGATCCTTCAAGGAAATCGTGAGCCCCCCGTTAAAGGTCAACTTTTCGGTAGGCCAAAGTACGTTTTGACGGTTGATAACACGATTAAAACAGCCTGCATCAATAGTCACCTCGGCCGCGCTGGCCGAACCGCTGGTCGTCCCCGGAGCAAGTGCCGCTTTGTCGAAGGTGAAAGAGCCGCGTGCGCAGGTCAGCGGTACACCACCCTGCTTGAGGATCAGGTTGTACACCGTCGGGGCAGCAACGGCCTGAGCAACGGCCTGACCAGCGGACAACGCCAGCAGTCCGAGCAAGGCGGTCGTCGTCGCGCTCGCGCGCAAGAATCGATTCTGGAGGATGTTCATTGTCAGTTCACCTGTAGGAGTCAGCCGCGAAGGCGACGGTAAATTGGATTTTGCAAAAATACTAAGCAAGCATCATGCCCGGATTATTTGTTCATTAAAAACAATGGTTTGAATATTGCCACTGAAAATTGTGTAGCGCACTGTAAAAAATCCCGACAGATCCACGGCACACTTCATCACCCGTAGAGGACTTCCCCCCTATCCCGGCGGATCGGCGGATAAGCGCTGTCGCGACTGGTAGGCGAAGCGTTGCAGCAAGATCGCACTGATGACAAACAGATACAGCAACTCCCAGTAAGCAATCCCCAAGAATGCCGAGCCAACCACATAAGCGGCAAGAGACGCACGCAACATGGCTGCATGCGGGCCTAGCCAAGGCAGTTTCCAGCGCTGAGCACGCCATATCAGCCGGGTCAGGGCTGCCATACTGCCGAAAAGCAACAACAGCCAAAGGCCAAGTCCCAGCAGGCCGTGTTCGGCGGCAATCTCGATGTAGGCGCTGTGCCAGTCGAGCGGCGCCCCGGTCGGCAGGGAAAGGTAGACCCAGCCCTGGAAGCCACCGCCGAACCAGGGCCGCTCCAGCGCGTGCGCCCAACCCAGTCGCCAGACTTCGATTCGATTCTCCGCCGAGGCATCGAGCTGACCGGCGCCGAGGGCCGCCATGCGCGCGAACCATTCTTCCGGCAACGAAACGAACATCAGAGCGGCGAACAAGCCCAGCAGTGGCAACGCCAGCCATTTTCGCCGGCTGTGCCAGACGAGCAACAGCGCCACCACGGCAAGGCTAAGCAAGCCGCCGCGCGACCATGATGACAACGCGGCGGCGAAGCTGAGCGCAATCAACAAAACAAGGAACAGACGCACGCCACGGTGCTCGACCTCCCTGTACCACAACACCAAGAGCGGAATGATCATCGCAGTGGCAACTGCAAATTCGTTGTTGTCGCCATACTGGCTGCCGGGTGGTCCGTAGACGCGATCCTGAAAACCATTGATGACCGCCCAGTAGCCCCCCTTTAGCACCACCGCTGAGACGGCCAAAGCCATGGTCAAATTGAGTATCCGCAGTTTTTCCCGGCTGTCGATCAGCAGTAAAGTCAGCGCTAGCGGCGGCAACAACTTGGCGACCTCCCACATTTTCGGCCAGGCTGCCCACGGGTTAAGTGCCTGCGTCGTACTCAGCACAAATTGGCCCCAAAGCAACAAGATCAGCAGCAAGCGCCAGTCGAAAAACAAGGGGGGTAATGTGCGTTGGCGCCAAAATTCGCGGGCAGCGGCGATGGCAACGACGACAAACAGCGTCATATAGACCGGGAAGCTCGCCATGAAACCGCTGGCATAGCCCTGCGGATGCATTGTGGCGAGAACCGCCAACCCCAATACACCCAGCCAGGGACGCCACCAAGCCAGCGCGGCCAGACCACACAGAATGAGCAAAATGGCGAGGTCTCTCACGCGTTTTTCTCCTGTCTCGATCCGTGCCGCTGCGTCCGGGTTTGACGCCGAGTGGGCTTCGACAGGCGAGCGCGGATGATCCGCAACAAGACATAGCCCATGACACCGCCGAGACTTTCCAGGAACCAGTCGGTGGTATCAGGGAATTTGCCTGGCAGCAGTACCTGTCCGAGTTCGATCGCCAGCGCAGAGGCCAGGATGAAC
>JBBQQT010000129.1:0-10745 GCA_038215555.1 Burkholderiales bacterium
TGTCGCATGATGGCGCGTACACCGCCGGCGAAATCGACTTTCGATAGTTCGGTGAGCGAGGTCTGACGGATCAGCGGGTGCGGATATTCCACCGGGTCTTCCAGCGTCATGATGTTGACCTCTTCCCGGTTCAGGTGTGCCAACAGTGAATACAGCGTGGTGGTTTTGCCGGAACCGGTCGGACCGGTGACGATGACCAAGCCTTCCGGTCGTGCTATTGCGCTCAGCAGCCGCGCCAGGGTTTCCGCCGGCAAGCCCATGCGGTCGAGCGGGATGATCGATTTTTCCCGGTCGAGGATGCGCAGGACGATGTTTTCGCCATGCAGGGTGGGCATGCTGGAAACACGAAAATCAATGCCGCGACCGTACAAGGTGAGCGACAGGCGGCCATCTTGCGGCGCGCGCGATTCGGCGATGTTGAGGCCGGAGATGACTTTCAGCCGTACCGAGATGGCGGGCCAGTATTTGCGATGCAGACTGCGCATCGGCTCCAGCACGCCATCGATGCGGTAGCGCACGCGCAGGAATGCGGCTTCCGGTTCAAAGTGCACATCAGATGCGCCGCGTTTGACCGCTTCGGCGAGCATCGCATTGACCAGACGTACGATGGGCTGCGTGTATTCAGTGCCTGAACTAACGCCGGAATTGACCCCGACATTGGCGCCGATATGGAGACTGCTCCAATCGACTTCACCGGTTTCGATTTCCTTCAGGATGCCGTCGACAGAAAGATCGAAACCGTAAAACTTGTCGAGATACTCAAGAATCTGTGTTTCTGCCGCCAGCAACGGTCGAATGTCGTAGCGGCCTTCAAGATGTGCGCGCAGTTGGTCGAGCGCGACCAGATTGAACAGGTCGGGTACCGCGACGGTCAGCGTGTGAGTGTCGGAATCGGCTGCCAGCGGCAGGAAGTGGTGCCGCCGTGCAAGATGCTCCGGGGTCAGCGCGATGGCTTCCGGGTCGGCCACGACATGGGTCAGATCGATGCTGGATTCGCCCGCGTTCTGTGCCAGGACATCACGCAACACGCTGTCGTTGATGAAGCCCAGATTGATCAGTTGGCGACCCAGCGGTAAACCGCTGGCTGATTGCTCCATCAAAGCGATACGCAGTTGATCCGGACTGATCAACCCCTGTCCGGCGAGCCATTCGCCTAGCTTGGGCGGTTCGGGGTAATGGGCCATGTTTGCGGCGCGGGGGCGATTGAATTCAGATTCGGCATTCAGAATTCAAAACTGAACATTCGCTATTCATCCTGCTGGTAGGTTTGCATACGGCTATATAGCGTGGTGCGGTTGACGCCGAGGATCTTGGCCGCTTGCGACAGGTTGCCGTGGGTCATTGCCAAGGCGGCTTCAACGTAGCTGCGCTCCCATTGCCGGATCACCTGGTCCAGGTTGAAATTGTGCAAATTGCGCAGATGCGCTTTGGCGTATTCCTGCAGCGCAATGCCGTCGGTCGGAAGCGGAATGGTGGCGGGGTTGATCACGTCGAGATCGAACTCGTCTTCCAGTTCACGCGCATTGACCGTGAGTCCAGCGTATTTGGTGGTCAGGCGAATCACGATATTGCGCAATTCGCGCACATTGCCGGGGAAGTGGTAGTCCTCCCACAGGCGGCGTGCATCGGGTGCAAAGATGAAAGGCGCTGCATTCACCTCGCGAGCGAAATGGCTGCGGAAATGTTCCAGCAACGAGAGTTTGTCTTCTGTCTGCTCACGCAACGGTGGCACGTGGACCGAGAATACCGAAAGGCGATGGTAGAGGTCGCCGCGGAAACGGCCTTCCCTGACTTCCTTGCGCAAATCGCGATTGGTGGCGGCGACGATGCGAGCATTGGAAAAGCGGCTGCCGGTTTCGCCGACGCGTTGAAACTCCCCGTTTTCCAGTACCCGCAGGAGTTTTGCCTGGAGTTCCAATGGCAGTTCGCCGATTTCATCGAGAAACAGCGTGCCTTCGCGGGCATCTTCAAAGTAGCCGGAATGCGCTTGGGTGGCGCCGGTGAATGCGCCTTTGGCATAGCCAAACAGGGTGGGCTCGACCAAGGTGGGGGATATGGCGGCGCAGTTTAGCGCCAGATAAGGTTTGCCAGCCCGCTTGGACCACTGATGCAGGCTTTTGGCGACCAATTCCTTGCCGCTGCCGGATTCGCCTTCGATCAGAACGGGGAAGGGGGCGTCGGCATACAACTTGATCTGATTGCGCAAGCGGTCAACTGCGAAGCTGGAGCCGACGATGCCGCTCGACTCGAGCGTGGTGGCCGGCGTCTGGGCTGCAGGTTGCTCATGATCGAAGCGCAAGGCGGAAAACAAGGCTTGCTTGATCTTTTCCGGGTCGGCCGGCTTGGCGATGAAGTCAATTGCACCAAGCGCACGAGCATGGCGGGCATTGGCGTCGTCGTTCTGGCCGGAAAGGACCAGGATACGGGTCTTTTTCGAGTAATTGAGCAGGTCGCTGATCAGGGCGAAGCCTTCATCCGGCTTGTGTTGCGCCGGCGGCAGACCCAAATCGATGAGCGCCAGCGGGGGCGGCGTGTCGAGTTGCGTCAACAGGCTTTTCACCTGCTGGCGCGATTCGGCGACAAAGACGTCAAAATCATTCGACAGAACATAGTGCAAGGTGTCGGTGATCAGAGGATCGTCATCGACGATCAGCAGGGCCGGTTTTGAATCAGATTTCACTCATTTCTCCGTCGTGCTGTCTTGCATAGGGTGCCTTGCATAAGGTGACTTGCATAAGCACCATCATTACCTGGTGTCGAATCATGTCCCCACCTCTAACGGGGGCGACCTGCGTCTGGCCAGGAGTCTGGAAACCTGGAATCAGGAAATCTGGAAGTAGGTTGCCATCAACCAACCGTCGCCCTTGTCTCGCACAGAATCCAGCCGAATCATTCGAGTCCCGCTCTGGTCACGCATGCTGTATTGGCGGCCGTGGGCATAGCGTGCGCTTTCCATGATGATCAAGTTGCCCTCTTGCGAATCCGGAAAAACCAGGGCGTAGCTCAAGTTTTGCTGGAAGCTTTGATTGTCGTCCACCGAAAAACTCAACCCAGCCGAAATTTCGTGCAATTCCAGTTGGACCAAGTTTGGCGATTTTGCCAGGGTCTGGACGCCGATTTTGCGCATGTCGTCATGCATTCGCGTGATACGACGAATCACGCCAATTTGCCAGGAATGCGTCGGGTCGAGACGGATTGCGAGCAATTTGCCAACCTTGACCCATTCACTTTCTTCGCCCTTGAGGACGATGCCGAGTCCGGAGTCGCTGCGGTCAAACAACGGCCATTGCTCGGCGCTGAGATCACGACTTCCCTGCGCGCGCTGAGATATCGCCGATTTGGTGCGTTCGGTGACGAAGCCGTAAAGCTTGATGTCAAGGATTTCTTCAGTACTGAGTTTTTGACCCGGGGTGGTGCCACTGGTGATTTCAAGCTCGGACTCGATACGCTTGCAAATGATATTTAGATCACGCACGACTTCACATCGGCCCTGGGTTGGCTCGCGGTTATTGTTTCGGCGTTCTCGTTCGTTGGTCGCTGCCCATTCGTTGGTGGCATGGGTCAGCAGATCGTAGCCGTCAGGCAAGCGGAATTCTTCACCCAGGCCAAGGCTGGGCGGCAGCGCACCCGACTTCAAGGCGCGCTCGGTTTGCTTGATATGCTCTTGCAGGCGTTCGGTATCAATAAAGCGGAAGCTTGTTACGACTGGGGCGGTGGACCGAATCCGCTTGAGTTCATGACCTTTTTCGGTATCGATATAAAAGAAATGACGTGCCTCGTCATAAACGTTTTCGAGCTTGGTAAATTCCATCCAGTTATCCAGCCAGAGATCGATCATCTCGATCTGCTTGGGGTTCAAACTGCCGGCTCCAAGGGGAGACAGCAACAGCGCCTGGACGTATTCCTCCATACAACTTGAAGGCTTTGAATCGGATGCATACAGCTTCATTCGGTTGTTCTGAAACCCATCGAATTCGCAGATTCGGTACAGGTTGTGAAACCGCTGCCAGAGCTTTTCCTCGACCTTCTCATAGCGGAAATAACGCCATTTGAAGACGTCCGCGAAGCCACGCAAGGCGCGACCGGCAATTTGCGGAATGGCGGGTTGAATCTTGCTGCCGCCGGGATTGCCGACAAAGTCCATGATGAAGGTGTGATAGCCGCGGGTGACTTCCCAGTAAAACGCGTGAATCGCGGTCCAGAGCCGGGATTCGATCACTTTCGACATGCGGGGATTGCGCAAGTATTGCAGGCACAGGGAGAACTGCATGTCGCGCGCTTGATTGTCCAGATGCATCAGAACCTGCAATCGATCCTTCGACATCGGCAGGCCGGCATGATTGAACTGGATCAGGCTCTGAACGACTTGCTCTTGCGCGGTGTAGATGTCACCGGCAGGCAGCTCCTGCATCCAGCGTGAGACCGTTTTCAGATCGCTTAGCGGATCTTCTTCGCTCTTCTTGCGTTTGAAGAATCCGAACATAAATCCTAGTCCTCGCTTAATTAAGTTTGCCACGTACCCAATCCAGAACACCTGCCAAGGCTTTGGGTAAATTTTCCGGCATCGTGCCACCGGCTTGAGCCAAATCTGGCTTGCCGCCCCCTTTGCCACCAACCTGGGCGGCCACAAAATTGACCAGTTCTCCCGCTTTGATTCTGCCGATTGCATCCGGGGTCACTGCGGCAATCAGCGCAACCTTGCCGTCCAATGAACTGCCAAGTACCACTGCACATGACCTTAGTTTGTCACGTAGCTTATCGGCAAGTTCACGCAAAGCTTTAGCATCCGCGCCTTCGATCGTGGCGGCAAGCACTTTGATGCCGTCGATCTCGGTGGCTTGGGATGCCAGGTCATCGCCCTGGGAGGCCGCCATTTTCGATTTGTAGCGCGCCAGCTCTTTTTCAAGTGCCTTCACTTGATCCTGAATCTGGGCTAGACGTGCGGCTACTTCCTGAGGTTGCGCGCGCACCAGATCAGCGACTTCGCGCAGTGTCATTTCCTGCGCCTGCGCATAAGCGAGCGCGCCAGGGCCGGTAACCGCTTCAATTCGGCGCACGCCTGCAGCGACGCCGCTCTCGGCGACAACCTTGAACAAGCCGATGTCGCCAGTGCGTTTGACATGTGTGCCACCGCAAAGCTCGGTCGAGAAGTCACCCATGCCAACGACGCGAACTTCATCGCCATATTTTTCGCCAAACAGTGCCATGGCACCTGCCTTGATCGCTTCTTCGTGTTTCATCAAACGGGTTTCGACCCGGTTGTTGCGGCGTATTTCCGCATTCACCTGTTCTTCTATCTGGCGAATTTCGTCGACTGTCAGCGGTTGCGGGTGGGCAAAGTCGAAGCGAGTCCGCTCGGTATTGACCAGCGAACCCTTCTGCGTGACATGGTTGCCGAGTACGCGGCGCAGGGCGGCATGCATCAAATGGGTGGCGGAGTGGTTGTAGGCCGCGCGTTGACGCGCTTGCGCATCGACTTGCGTATCGATGCCTTCAGCTACTGCCAGTCTGCCGGCAGTCACTCGACCCTTGTGACCAAATACATCGGCTTGTATCTTTAAAGTGTCTTCCACCCGGAAGCTGCCATGGCCGCTCGATATCTCTCCGATGTCGCCCGCCTGGCCGCCGGATTCGGCATAGAACGGGGTGCGGTCAAGCACAATGACCGCCTCGTCGCCGGCAGAAATTTCGTTGACCTGGGCGCCTTCTTTGTAGATTGCAATGATTCGTGCTTCCTGCTGCAGGCTGTCGTAGCCGACGAATTCGGTTTTTTCGCCGTCGAAGCTGAGCCCCTTGCCCATGCTGAACTTGGACGCGGCGCGGGCCCGCTCACGTTGCATCTGCATGGCATTCTCAAAGCCGGCAAAATCGACGGTGATGCCGCGTTCGCGGGCGATATCGGCAGTCAGGTCAAGCGGGAAACCGAACGTATCGTAGAGTTTGAACACAGTTTCGCCGTCCAGCATCTTGTCTTCCGATGCCATCGCGCTTTCCAGCACGCTCATGCCGTTTTCCAGGGTTTCCGCAAAGCGTTCTTCTTCCTGCTTCAGCACGGCGGCGACCCGTTCCTGGACGGCGACCAGTTCGGGATAGGCCTCGCCCATGACACTCGCAAGATCGGCCACCAGTGTGTAGAAAAACGGTGTTTTGCAGCCCAGTTTGTAGCCGTGCCGGATGGCGCGGCGGATGACTCGGCGCAGCACATAGCCACGGCCTTCGTTGCCGGGAATGACGCCATCGACAATCAGAAATGAACAGGCGCGAATATGGTCGGCGATGACTTTCAGCGAGTTGTTGTCCAGCTCGGTGACGCCGGTTTCTCGCGCGGCAGCCTTGATCAGTACCTGGAACAGGTCGATCTGGTAATTGGAGTGGACATGCTGCATCACCGCCGAGATTCGCTCCAGGCCCATGCCGGTATCCACAGAGGGCTTCGGCAACGGGTGCATCACACCGGCTTCGTCGCGGTTGTACTGCATGAAAACCAGATTCCAGATTTCGATATAGCGGTCGCCATCCTCCTCTGGTGTGCCGGGCGGGCCGCCAGCCACCTCCGGCCCATGGTCGTAAAAGATTTCGGTACAGGGACCGCAGGGGCCGGTGTCGCCCATTGCCCAGAAGTTATCGGACTGATAGCGCTGTCCACCTTTGTCGCCGATGCGGGTGATGCGATCTTTCGGCACGCCGATTTCATCAGCCCAGATGGCGAATGCTTCGTCGTCATTCTGGTAAACCGTGACCCAGAGTTTTTCACGCGGGATGCCCAGCGTGACGGTCAGGAATTCCCAGGCAAAACGAATTGCGTCAGGCTTGAAATAGTCGCCGAAGCTGAAGTTGCCCAGCATCTCGAAGAAGGTGTGATGGCGTGCGGTGTAGCCGACATTCTCCAGATCGTTGTGCTTGCCGCCGGCACGCACGCAGCGTTGGCTGGAAGCGGCGCGAACATAGGGACGCGATTCGCGACCGAGAAAGACATCCTTGAATTGCACCATGCCGGAGTTGGTGAATAGCAGGGTGGGGTCGTTGCCGGGAATGAGTTGACTCGAAGCCACCGGGGTATGCCCTTTGGTGGCAAAAAAATCGATAAACTGGCGGCGGATTTCGCTGCTCTTCATGGCTAGGGCTTGGAAAAAAAGGTGGCCGAATTGTAGCGATGAAAATTCAGTCCCGGGAGGCGGACGCCGGTCTTTTTGCGGCATCAGGGTACGGCAGTCAGCAAGTTTATCTGCAACCAAACACCAGATCCCAAACGCCATGCCCGAGGCGCAGGCCGCGTTGTTCGAATTTGGTCAGTGGACGAAAAGCAGGGCGTGCAGCGTAGTTCGCGACTGTATTGATCAAGTGACCTTCGGCGCTAAGCACTTCCAGCATCTGTTCCGCATAGTTTTCCCAGTCGGTGGCGAGATGCAGATAGCCACCTGTTTTCAACTTTTCCACCAGTGTCGCGACAAAGGCGGGCTGGATCAGGCGGCGCTTGTGATGACGCGCCTTATGCCAGGGGTCGGGAAAGTAGATGTGAATGCCGGCCAGGCTGGCATTGGCAATCATCTGTTGCAGCACTTCCACCGCATCATGCTGAATGATGCGCAGATTGGTCAGGTTGCGTTCGCCGATCTGCTTGAGCAAGGCCCCGACGCCAGGGGTGTGGACTTCAATGCCGAGATAGTTGTTTTCTGGCTGCGCTGCGGCGATTTCAGCCGTCGCGCCGCCCATGCCGAAGCCGATTTCAAGGATGGTGTCGGCGGCGCGCTGGAATGCGACGTCAAAATCCAGCTTCTCTGGCGCATAGGGCAGAACGAAACGCGGCCCGAGTTCATCCAACGCCTTCTGTTGACCGGAACCCATGCGGCCAGCGCGTAATACAAAGGAACGGATGGTTTGATGGATGATCGGGCGAGGTGGTTGTTCAGTCATGCAGTGTCCGGGGCGCTGACAACGGTCGCCAGCTTCGATGAATGAAGATCAGGATCCGATCAGACCGGAGGTCGGCGATGACGGGCTGGCCTGGTAGATTTTCTTCGGCACCCGCCCAGCAAGGAAAGCTTCGCGGCCCGCCTCAACGGCTTTTTTCATCGCGGAAGCCATCAATACAGGATTCTGAGCCTGGGCGATGGCTGTGTTCATCAATACGGCATCGCAACCTAATTCCATCGCAATCGCTGCATCCGAAGCCGTGCCAACGCCGGCATCGACAATCACCGGCACCGTCAGACGATCAATGATGATCTGCAGATTCCATGGATTCAGGATGCCCATGCCGGAACCGATCAGCGAGGCCAGGGGCATGACCGCAACACAGCCGATGTCTTGCAATTGCTTGGCGATGATCGGGTCATCACTGGTGTAAACCATGACTTTGAATCCATCCTTCACCAGGACTTTCGCCGCCTTCAGGGTTTCGACTACATTCGGGTAGAGGCTCTGCGGATCGCCCAGCACTTCAAGTTTGACCAGGTCATGCCCGTCGAGCAGTTCGCGAGCCAGACGCAGCGTGCGGATTGCATCATCCGCCGTGTAGCAGCCGGCGGTGTTCGGCAAATAGGTGAACTGTTTAGGCGGTAGGGCATCGAGCAAGCTGGGCTGGCTGGGGTCCTGGCCGATATTGGTGCGGCGGATGGCGACCGTGACGATTTGCGCGCCCGAGGCGTCAATGGCTGCCCGGGTTTCCTGGAAGTCTTTGTATTTGCCGGTGCCAACCAGCAAACGGGAGTTGAACGGTTGGCCAGCAATGAGTAATGAGTCCATGTCGATATTGAACCAGTAAGAAGAGATGGTAGAAGTGTTAGAGGCTCAAAGGGCCGGCTGAAACGGGCTAGCCGCCACCAACCGCGACGACGATTTCGAGTTGGTCTGAGTCCGCCAGGTTGACTGTCGCATGCTGGCTTCTGGGAACGATTTCGCCATTTAGTTCTACCGCGACACGTTTATTGGCAAGTTCAAGTTCAAGAAGTAGTTCTGCAACGCTCAATGGCGATGAAAACTGGCGCTGTTGGCCGTTGATGTTGAGGTTGATCACTTTGTGGCGCCTGCGAAAACAAGTAGGATTCTGGACCGCGAGTTTACAACGCGGGTGTAGTTCAATGGTAGAACGGCAGCTTCCCAAGCTGCATACGTGGGTTCGATTCCCATCACCCGCTCCAGTTTTCTATTTTATTACCCTGATTCGCGCTGCGCTCGGCCAAGGGCGCAATCGTCTGGCTGGCCCTGGTCGTGTTCGGCAGTTTTGGGCTTTACCCAAGCACAGGTCCGCATGCCAAAGACAAAGCCATCTATCGAAGAATCATTGGAAATCATCAAACGTGGTTGCGACGACCTGCTCGTCGAATCGGAACTGGTCGAGAAACTCAAGACCGGGCGACCTTTACGCGTCAAGGCAGGCTTTGACCCCACCGCTCCGGATCTGCATCTAGGGCATGCCGTTTTGCTTAACAAGATGCGGCAATTGCAGGATCTGGGGCATCAGGCCGTGTTTCTTATTGGTGACTTCACCGGCATGATCGGCGACCCGACCGGCAAGAATGCAACTCGCCCGCCGTTGACTCCGGAGCAGGTCGAAGAGAACGCGCGTACTTATCAGGCGCAGGTTTACAAGATTCTCGATCCTGAAAAAACCGAGGTCGAATTCAACTCGCGCTGGATGGGGGCGATGTCCGCAGCTGACATGATCAAGTTGGCGGCAACCCATACCGTTGCACGCATGTTGGAGCGAGACGATTTTTCCAAGCGATACGCGAGTGGACAACCCATTTCCATCCATGAATTTCTGTATCCATTAATTCAGGGTTATGACTCGGTCGCATTGAAAGCAGACCTTGAGCTAGGTGGTACGGATCAAAAGTTCAACCTGCACATGGGGCGTGAGTTGCAGCGCCACTATCGTCAACCCTCCCAATGCATTTTGACCATGCCTTTGCTGGAAGGTCTGGATGGCGTCAACAAGATGTCCAAGTCACTGGGAAATTATGTCGGCATCACCGACACGCCAACGGAGCAGTTCGGCAAATTGATGTCGGTTTCCGATACCTTGATGTGGCGTTATATAGAGCTGCTCTCATTTGAACCGCTCGCGGTCATAAAGCAATGGAAGCAAGAAGTTGGAGAGGGTCGGAATCCGCGTGACATCAAGGTCATGTTCGCGCAGGAAATTATTACCCGGTTCCATGACGCTGAGGCAGCCAGAATGGCGCTGGAGGACTTCGAGTCACGTTTCCGGCAGGGCGGCATCCCCGATGATATTGAAGAGTTCAATTTTGAGACGCCGATAGGCGGTTTGGTCATTACCCAGGCCCTCAAGATGGCGGGTTTGGTGCCCAGTACTTCAGAAGCCATGCGCTCAATTGCGGGCGGTGGCGTGAAGCTGGATGGAGA
Organism: Burkholderiales bacterium; assembly: GCA_038215555.1. GTDB lineage: Bacteria > Pseudomonadota > Gammaproteobacteria > Burkholderiales > Thiobacillaceae > PFJX01. The sequence goes on from JBBQQT010000129.1 coordinate 10,369, forward strand.
GAAAGTGGCTGATAAGGGGTTGATGATGCAAAAAGGTGCATCAGTTGTCGCCCAGGTTGGCAAAAGACGATTTGCCCGTATTTCTTTTATGTAGCTAACTTCATGACTTAATTGGCCTTTTGTCCTCAATGTAAAAAACCTGAAACAAACGCTTGACGGTCAGAAAACGCTCCTTATAATGCCGGTCTCTCGCTGCAGCAACGAACGCAGCGAAACAGCAAAAAACGTAACAAAATCAGTTCTTTAACAAATCACTTACAGCCTTAAGGTGTGGGCATTGGGTTAAGCCAATACGAGGAAGATTCAGGTCTGACTTGTAGGAGCGAAAGATAAACCTGATGCTTGCACTAACACAGAAATGTGAGAGTTCAAGCGGC
>JBBQQT010000130.1:0-10183 GCA_038215555.1 Burkholderiales bacterium
ACCATATTCATTACCGATTCGATGGGTTTCTTCATCTTTCTGGGGTTGGCGACGGTGTTGTTGTTATCTTTTCGATGTTTAAACATTTCGGAGTTCCCATGCCTTTTAAGCCGACTTCCCTGACGCATCGCGTCTGTCCGCTATGTGGGCGAGATAACGTGTCGACACCGCCCGATCCAGTTTATTCGCGCGATATATGGTTGACCAAGCGCTGTGCTGACTGTGGTTTTGTCTATTTGGAGAATCCCCCCCACTATGAAGCTTTCGCCAACGAGTTCGCCTGGGAAAAAACCAGCCAGCTGGAACATGAACGGCGCCGGGCGGAAGAGCCGGTGATCGACTGGCTGAGCCAAGGCGCCCGTTGGTTTCGCAGGCGCGTGCTCAAGCGCAACAAGCTGGTGACGCTGACTGATCGATTTGTCAACCGGGGGCGCCTGCTGGATGTCGGTTGCGGCAAGGGTACCCAATTACTCAATCTGCTCGACGAGCGATTCCAGCCCTACGGCATCGAGATTTCTACCGCCCTCGCGGCCCATGCCGACGCCGTATTCAAGCCCCATGGTGGGCATTGTGTCTGCAACAACGCCATTGACGGGTTGCTCGAATTCGGCCCCGATCTGTTCGATGGCATCCTGATGAAGTCCTATTTGGAACACGAAGTGTCGCCCTTCCCCGTCTGCGAGGGGGCCCTGCATGCCTTGAAACCCGGCGGCGTGCTGATCATCAAGGTGCCGAATTTCTCGTCGTGGAATCGATACGTCAGACGAAAACGCTGGTGTGGATTGCGCTATCCGGACCACGTCAACTATTTCACCCCGCGGCAACTGGTTGGATTGGTACGCGAGGTCGGTTTCGAGATTGTCCGTTTCAATTTTTTTGATAAGCTGCCTACAAGCGACAACATGTGGCTTGTGGCGCGAAAGCCCCATGCAGAGTCCGATCAAATGGCGGATGCGTCCGCCGCGAGGTGAATCGGGATGGCGGCCGGCAATCGGAGAACTGCGCAAAGACGCAGTTGAGGCGCTGATACCATGATCTGGCTGATCACGGCATTGCTGGCGGTGTGGTTCTCGCACCGCTGTGTCTGGTGCATTGCCAGTCCCTTCCGGAGTTCCCACAACGATTGGGGTCAGGCATCTTGTTCGAGTGCGAATATCACGTTCATCTTGCGTTGCGAGACTCGACGGTAGCCGACTTCATCAAGCAGGCCGAACAGATCGCTTTGCCAGCGGTTGACCGAGTTTTCGATGATGATGAAGCCTGGGAACAGCGCGCGGGGTGCTTGACGAAAAAACGGCATCAGAATGACATCTTCCATGCCTTCCACATCGATTTTCATGCCATCGACACCGCTTGAGATGCCTTCCTGTTGCAGCAGGTTGTACAGGGGCAGACAAGGGACGCGAATGCTGGCGCCGCCAGTGGTGATCAGGCCACTTTCACCTAGGTTGCTGTTCGAGATCGAGAACTCGACTTCACCGGATTGATCGGAAAGGGCCACCGGCGCCAACCGTACAACGTTCTGGAAGTCATTCAGGGCCACGTTTTCAAGCAGACGCGCCTGCATCACTGGATTTGCCTCCACAGCCAGGACGGTGCCGTGTCCACCCAGCGTGGCATAGGCCCGAGCAGCGCTTAGCGTATAGATGCCGGCATTTGCGCCAATGTCGAGAAACACCCCGTTGGAGGTCAAGTGTCGGGTCAGATAGTCGCGTTCGGCGACATCGCAGAATTGCGGCATGAACAGGAATTTGCGTTCCGAGACGTTGTCGGTCACATGAACGCGCATGCGGAAGCCCTCCGTGCTGGCGTCGATCGGCAAGCTGCGTCCTTTCAGCACCATGCGCCGCAGCACAAGTGCGAGACGCCGGCCCAGCCAGCCGGGATGCATTGCCTGGGATAGTGCGAGCAGGCGCTGCTGCCAGTGCGACAGAGCATAACGGCCGAATTCGGCGGATTTCTCATCGGCGGGTGAGGTCAATTGTCTTCTCCAGAATGAAGGGCACGGCGCGGCGCTTTCAGCATAGGTGTTTGCCTGGCGCTGGTGTCGAGAAGAACGATGTCGCAGATCGGCGGCGTCATGCCTGGTTTTCGTTCATCGTGCTCAACTCGCCAGACCCAGTTCGGCGTCGATGCCGGCGATGCACAGCAGGCGAGGTGTCAGGCTGGAAAGCAGGGTGTGATTTCCGGCATGGGCGCGGGCGACGAAACGTCGGACATCATAACGCGCGGCCAGGTAGCCGGACGATTCGATCAGGCCAAGAATGGCGTCGCGGTTCTCGCGGATGAACGCCTTGCCGTTCCAGCGGAAGCCCTGCTTCTGCTGGCGCCATTGTGTCGGTAGTGGAATGAAGGCATCGAACGCTTTGCGCAACGGGTACTTGTTCCATTGCCGGTGAAATTTGTCTCGGTAGCTGGTGCCAAGATAGGGCGCGAAGCGGAAGTCGAGCAGCGGACTGCGGTTTTCCACGCTGGCCATCATGGCGTTGCGGTCGTTGTGCCAGATCCATTCGCCCAGGCGTCCGCCAGGGCCGACGTCGAGGGCGAGGGCGGTGATGAAGTCGCGCGGCGGTGACGCCAGCGGATCGCTCGATTTCGCCTTCGTCCGATGCAGGCCGAGCAGGCGCGCCGGACCGAACAGGCGTTTGCGTGTGGCGCGTGGGTCGAAATCGATCAGCGCGTTGTGCAGGGCGACGTCACGCAGCGCCTGGAAGATCAGGGCGCCAGCGCGCGGTGTGTAGCGCAACACCTCGCTGAGCCAGGTCCAGTCTCCGGTGCTCGCCGCTTCTCGCAGAGCGATCGGAAAATACCGCTCCCAGTAGCCACCGAAGAATTCATCGCCGCCAGTGCCGTCCAGTACCACGCGTACATCCTGTTCGGCGACACGTTCGTACATTTCCGACATGGCCATGGAACTGCCCAGGAACGGAAAGGGTTTTTCCTGGTGGCGGCACATCTTCAGCAGACGGGTGAAGGTGTCGCCGCCATAACCCAGGTTGACGACCGTGGCTTCGATACCGAGTTGAGCAGCACATTGTTTGGCATAGTCGGCGTCATCCGAGCGACCGGTCTCGCCGATGAAGCAATGCACCTGATCCTGCAATCCGCGTGCACACATGGCTGACAGGATCAACGTGCTGTCGATACCGCCGGAAAGCAGAAGGCCCACTTTGCGGTCAGAGACCAGGCGCAGGTCAACCGCATCTGCGATCAGCGCGGGCAGGTCGGCTTCGCGTGGTGGTGGCCCGGTCAGCGCCTGGTCGATGCTGAAATAGGTAGAGTCGTGCGCCGTCCATGCATCGAGGTCGAAGGTCAGCGAGTGGCCGGGCGGGATCTGGCGGATATCGATGAAATGCGTGTCCTCGCCAGCAGCCGGGAACAATGCGCCATGCAGCAGGAAGCTGTCGACCTGGTCGTCGCGGATGTGCGGCTTGCGGCGGAGATAGAGATGTATCGCCTGGATCGTTGATGAGATGCACAGGCAGTCGTCGTCCAGGTAGTAGAAGGCCGGTTTCTTGCCATAACGGTCACGCGACGCCAGCACTGTGCGCCGCGCCTCGTCGAGATAGGCGAAGGCCCACATGCCGTTGGCGCGCACCAGGAAATCGAGACCATGCTGGCGCAAACCATGAAACAGGACCTCGGTGTCGCCGGTGGTGTCGAAATGGTCACCGCCGGCGCGCATCTCGGCGGCCAGTGCCCGGTAGTTGTAGATCTCGCCGTTGAAAACCAGGCTGGCGCCGGCGCGTTCCAGCGGCTGATGGGAGCGCGCATCGAGATCAAGGATGGAAAGGCGCTGATGACCCGAAGCGATATGCACGCTTTCGCGCCCATCACGGATGGGTAGCGGCGCATCATGGAACTTGATACCTGTGTGATCAGGGCCACGATGCTGCATGGAGGCAAGCGCTGCGACGAAACGGTCGCGTTCGATGGGGCGGTTTCTGGAGAAAACCTGGAAGATGCCACACATTATTTTTTGCTCCCTGCCGCTAACATGCCGCACAACAGCAGCAACAGGATTGGGAACCACCAACCGATGAACAAGCCGTGGTTTGAATTCAGCGGGAACAAGGCAATGAACAGGGCATAGGCATAAGGCGACGCTTGTTCCTTTTGCTGTGGCGCCAGACCCCGGTACCAGCGATAGCCGATGGCGATGGCGAGAAAGAGGCCGATCAGGCCGATGACGCCTGTCTCGGCGGCTGCAGCTACGTATAGCTGATGGGCATGTTGCACACCGAACTGATAACTGCCGCCACTGCGGAACGGGTCTTCGGGGCGTGAGGAATAGTGGTCGTACATGTTGTCGAAAGCGCCTGCGCCAACGCCGACCCAGGGACGATCACTCAGCATGTTCCAGGCTGTTTCCCAGATTGTCAGGCGGCCGCTGAGGATCAGGTCGAATTGTTGAAACGTTGAAAATTTTGGCGTGGCCAGTTCCGGCTCGACGGGCTGCGGATTTTCAGGTGGGGCGATGTCCGGCTGGCCGAAAGCGGCTTGGCCGGGCATGGTCAGCGGGGCATAGCCGCGTTCGACCATGCGTTCCTTCAGCGGCGGAGAAAGCAAGGTGACGGCGACGAGCACCGTTGGAGCCAGTGTTGCCAGGGCGATGCGCTGCGGCCAGGTGGGTAATCGCAGGAACAAACCGGCTCCGGCCAGTCCCGCATAGACCAGGCTGCTGCGAGAGCCGCCCAGTCCGATGATGAAAATAGCCAAGAGTATGGCGCCGATCACCTGGCGCGGATATTGACGGACCCAAGGCCAGAGCATGACCGGTAACATGACGCCGGTGATGTAGCCGAGCCGCTGGTTGTCGCCGAAAGGGCCAAAAATACGGCCATCGGCACCCAAGCCGAAGCCGAACAGGTCGCTGCCATGGAAGCGCTGGATCAAACCGTCGACGGCCCAGAAAGCCAGGGTCAGGGCGATGCCGATCGATAACTTCAGTGGCGGACGCGTGCTGAGGCCGAAAATAATCGCCAGGCCGGCCCAGAAGTGCAGGACGAGGACCACTGCGATCAGCAGACTTTCGTCGACTGCCAGCGAAAAAGGTGTCGTCATCAGGATCGGGATCAGCAGCGAAAGGAAGATCGCGCCCAGCACGCGTGCGCCAGGCAGGGTGTTGATCAGATTGCGGTCCTTCAAATGCAGCCAGAAGCCGATGAGCAACAGCAGCATGCTCGGAATGCGCTGCTCGCCGAAGAACGGCGCCCAGAAAACGAGCATGAAGCTTACCCACCAGGCAAGCGTCTTGAGGGTGCGTTGAGAAGCTTCAGCCATGCAAGCTGCGCCGGCCGGTGCGCATCCGCAGACGGAAGGCGAACATGCCTTCTGTGCCGCTTACCTTGACCCGCGGCCAGTGCATGGGGTCGTCCTGCTCGGGTGAAACGATGCTCGGTTCAGTGGTCACCGCAGTGGTATAGCCGCAATCGCGCAGCAGTTGCGGATCTTTGGCGGTGAACAGGCCGAATGGGTAGCAAAAGCTGTGGACCGGGACGCCGAACAGCGTTTCCAGCCGGGTTCTCGATTCGCAGAGTTCGATCTGTCTGCGTCTGTCGTCGATCTTGGTCAAGTCGGCGTGGGTCATGCTGTGTGCGCCGAGTTCGACGCGCCCGGAGGCGATCATTTCTCTCACTTCATCGTCGTTCAGACGTGTCTCGCCGGACAGATCGCTGCCCGCGCGCGCTGCCTTGCGCTGGGCTGGCCAATCGGGAGCGGCATCACGGTCGGCCACCAGGTACAGCGTCATGCAGGCATCGTGGCGCTTGAGGATGGGCAGGGCCTGGAGCAGATTGTCGCGGTAACCATCATCAAATGTGATGGCGACGGTCTTGTCGCCGCGGGGCTTGTTCGCCAGTTGGGAAACCGTGACAAAACGCCAGCCGTTGCGGCGCAACCAGACTACTTGCTGCTCGAACAGGCCCGGCGCGACCCGCAGCTTGTTGTATCGAGAGCCTGCGATTGCTTCGCGCACCATGTGGTACATCAGGATACGCGGGTGATCCAGAGGGATGCCTCGACGCCACCAGGCATAGCGGAAAGATATCCAGACGAAAACCAGCCCCGCGAGGAGGGCGGCCGCCCCGAGCAGTTCGACGCTGAGGTTCATGCCGGTGGTCTCCGCGTGTCGCGGTGGCTTGTCTCCATGAATGGCGTGAGGCGCATCGTACGGTCTTGGTTTGTTACTAACGATTGTCGGTTTGATGCGCGGGGGGCCAGCCGAGGCGCTCGCCTATGGCGGCCGCAGCCTCGGCCGCGACATCTCCAGGATACCCCCGGGCATGCCGGGAAATTTCACTCCAGGCGCGAGTATCGCCCAGGGACAGGCGGGCAAGCCAGCTCTCGTGCTCGGCATGACGCACATAACTCAGGTAGTAGTCGGGCGGGGTCGCCCCATGCGGGCGGATGCTGACTACCGGCCGGTGGCTGGCCAAGGCCTCGTGGATCATTGACATGCTGTCCTCGCCGACAACGATGGTGCCGGCACCGTGCAGATAGGCTGCCACCACACGCCGCGAGTCGCCATCGCCGGCCCAGCAGGCGTCGGCAAAAAGATCTGGCGGTAGACGGCGGCGCAAAGTTTCTTCCAGTCTTGTCGGCGTGCGTCGCGATGTGGTGAGCAGCAGTCGCGCCCCGGTTTCACGGGTCGCCGCCAGCAATATGGCGACCAGTTTGTCGGCATCGGCTTGCGACCAAGTGTAGCCGCTGCCATCGCCACCTATCAGGCAAGCCAGATAACGTCCTGCGGCATTGATGCCGCGCTCCTGGCACAGGGTTTCCCAAGCGGTTTTTCCGGCGGTGTCATTGATCGGACCCGGGAGTACGGCCAGGCGCAGGTATCCCTCGCGTTCCAGGTGTGGATCGTAGTGGACGAAAAAACTAAGCGCATTCATGGGCAGCTTGCGGCGGGTGCCGATGAATATCGCCGGACAGCGCCAGAGCCGACCGAGGGCGGCGGTGACCCAGAGGCTGTTGCCTCCGGAACCGATGATGAGATCCGGCGGGGCGTTGGTCTGGCCGGTGGGGTGCAGGCGCCGCAGCAAACCGATCCCCAGGGGCCAGAGCGGTTGCAGGAACTTGCCCAACGGCGTCGTCCAGCGCGGCGGCTGGATTGCGCTGGACTCGACCGGATAGTGGGCGGCCAGAGCCAGAGCCATGCCTTGGACGATACTGCGATGTCCCGCTTTTCGATCCAGCACGCACCAGATCTGTTTGGCCTCAATGCCTGTTTTCATGGTGTAGCAGCTACCTGGGCAATGCTGGCAAACAAGGCCTGATAGCGCGTTTCGGCCTGCGTCAGGAAGGTCTCTAGCGCAGTGCGTTCGCTAGGCGAGAAATCCGGCACCGACTGAACCTCGGCTAGTTGTTCCGGCTCGATGATGCGTCGCGCCGGGTCCAGGCCCGCATCCCGGATCAGATCCTGGATCTTGGGGATGTTCGAGGCTATCGCCAGAAACGGGATGCCTAATCCGAGGCAAAAACAGACCGTATGGAAGCGCCCGGTCACGACACTGCCATGCGCGGACAGCGCCTTGGAATAGGACGCGATGTCCGGAAGCCCGTCCAGGTGCGAGCGGTAACGTTCGGAGACCAGCGCACGACCCAGCGGTCCCAAGGCGCGCGCCCAGCGATAGCGGCGCCGAATCTTCGCCGCCTTGGCACCGGGCTTGACCTCGATGGCTGGCATCAGAATCGAAACTTGCGGCCAGCCACGCTGCTTCGCCAGGTCGCCTAGTCGTGCGGTCAGTTCCGTCCGGGTGGAATCCCCCACCAGAACACCAAGACCGCGAGCGGGGAGGGCGAATGCTTGCGCCGTCCGGATCGCAAAATCTGGCGCCCATATCGTTTTCGCGCCACCGGTCGCCATCTCACTGGCGCTCCGACTGTCACGCGCGGCCACCAGTGAGAAGGCGGTGAGCCGGGCCGCGTGGTTGGTGGAATTGGCAAACCAGGATGAGTTGACCAGCACGGTCTTGCGTCCCAGGCTGGCGCGTGCTTCACCCAGGCGCAGAACCTGCTCGACGCTGTCCCGGTCATGGTGCAGGCTGCCTTCGCCATTTACGACCAACAAGCCGGCTTCCAGGCAGAGGTCTCGCTCACGTGTCCAATCGAGTTCCTGGACGGTTTGGGTTATCGGCAGGTCGACGCTGGCAAGTCCATCGCTGAGTCCGGCCAGCACGGCTTCGCAGCCGTGGTGGTACAAGCCTCGCGTGTCTCCCAGGACGACAACGGATGGGCGGTTGGTGTTCATGTCGAAGAGTGTCGATAAGGACTGTGTGGCTGCATGATTCGTGTGGTCACTCGGATTCCGGCTTGTTTGCCAGTTGTGCGTAAAGTGCCAGCGTGCCTTGGAGCATGTTATTCAAAGTGAAAGCATGTTGTTTGGTCATCCTGGGCGGGGTATCGAGCCATTGCTTGATGCGGTCCGCCAGCGCCAACAGGTCACCGGGGGCGATGCAGCCCTCGGGCAGAAGCGCTTCGAGTTGTTCGCCAACGCCGCCATGAGCATATCCGATCACGGGAATCCCAAGGCTGTAGGCCTCCAGCACGGTGCGTCCGAAGGATTCGGGTTTGCTCGACAAGGACAGGACGATGTCGGAAACCGCCATGATCTCGCGCAGATCGCCGCGTTGGCCGGTAAATGTGATGGCAGCGTCCAGTCCCAAGTTGTGGGTGAGGTGGCGCAATTCGTCGAGGTAAGCCTGTTTGCCGGGCGCGGCGCCCCCGACGATGAGGCCGCGCACAGGTAGTCCACAGCTGCGAAGGTCGGCGATCAGCCGCAGGAAATCCTCGTGGCCCTTAAGCCGGGTGATGCGGCCGGGCAGCAGGAGAATGCGGCCGCTCTGCAAGTCCGGGTATTCCCGACGCCAGTCTGCCAGCCAGGCCGTGGAGGGACGAAAGTCAGGTGAAAATTCGGCTGGATCCACGCCCCGGTTGATTACCACAATGCTCCCGGGCGCCACCTTGGGGTAATTGTTCCGGATGTAATTGAGCACCGTACTGGAAACAGCGATCACACGCTCCCCCTTGACCATAACGGCACTGTAGTTGTTGACCGAGTAAAGACCATGCACGGTGGTCACGAACCGCGGCCTACGCTTCGGATCCATGCCGCGCCAGGCGAGATACCCAACCCAGGCCGGCATGCGTGAGCGGACATGCAAAATATCGACATTTTCATCGCGCAGAAAACGCCGCAGTCGGCCAACATAACGCAGCAGCGTGTACGGCGATTTTCGGCCCACTTCCCAGGTGAAATGCTCGCTGCCTTCGCGTTGCAGTTGCTCCACCAATCGCCCACCCGCCGAAATGACGATGGAACGGTGACCCTGTTCGACCAGATATTTTCCGACTTCCAGCGTCCCACGCTCGACACCGCCGGATTCCAGCGCGGGCAGGATTTGCACCACGGTCAGGCGGTGTTTTGAATCAGGTAATGGCATGGTTTTCCAGACTTGTCAAAATCTGTTCAGCAACCTGTTTGGCTTCATTGAACTCACGTTGCTGGAGGGGGAGTGGTTCGCCGCTACGCCAGACTTCGAACGGCGTAACCCAGTCATTTTCGATCAATTTCCGCACGCCCCGACGCACGCGTGTGTCGCGTGCTGCAGGCAAGCGCAGCAGCCCGACGCCGGCGCCGGCGGTGAGCGCTTCGTACAGCATGGAAACGCTGTCTTCCGTCACCCAGACCTGTCCAGATTCAACCAACGCCTGTTCCAGCCAGCCGGGTCCGGTTGCGTTGTGGGGCACCAATTTCAGGTTGTCGGGCAAGGGCTGCGGCAGCGCCGCCAGAAATGCCGCCGGCGTGCGTCGCGAGGTGGTCAGTTGCCAACTGACTTGTGGTGTGGATCGGGCGATTTCCATCACCGCTGCGCCGACGGCGCTGTCGTCCCAGCCATAGTGGTTGGAAACGCCACCGATTAGGAACAGGCCGCGATCGGGCGAGGCGGATGGACTGGCTTGCACGTCGTTCAACACGCCTTGTACTCGGATGACATTGCGATGCGGGGACGGGTTGTCATGTTCCGGAATCACACAAAGATCGAAACAGGACAGCGGCAGGCTGGGTTTCATCAACACCACGGTCTTGCCACCGTAAGCGCGACGTGCCGCCAGCAAGGCGAAATGCGTGGCATGGCCGGCGGCGAGCAGGATATCCGGCGCAGGGAGATGGATTCCT
>JBBQQT010000131.1:0-10179 GCA_038215555.1 Burkholderiales bacterium
ATGGCCGAGAAGAATGGCCGAGAACCGTGGTTTTCTTGGGATGGGCACGCTTCACTTTTCCCATCCTGCGGGTTGATTTCTTCGTTGGGCCGCCAAGGTGCGCTGGCAGACAGACAGGCCACGCGTTCGGGCCAAGACTGCGCTCGACCTGACTACCCGGTCGCGCCGCCCCTGCCAATAGGGCCCAAATCCAGATCCCGAAGGAATCCGCATGATCACTCCGCATCTATCCCCCCGTCCCGCTGCTGTGTTGACGTCCACTCTGACGTCCTCTCTGAGACCCACCTTGGTTACGGTGTTTGTCGTTGTTCTTGGCGGTTGCACGAGCATGCCGGTCGCCAGCGAAAAGATGGCTGTCGCTGAGGCCTCTGTGCAGCATGCCGACACCCACAGCACGCGCGAAAACGCCGCTGGCGAGCTTCAAATTGCCACCAACAAACTGGCGGACGCACGACTGGCGATGACTGCCCGCGACTACGCGCGTGCTTCACAGCTTGCCGAGCAAGCGGAGCTCGATGCGCAAGTCGCCGAGCTGCATGCCCAATCAGCGCGCTCACGCATGGCGGCGCGGGAATCGCAGGAAGCCGCCCGCGTACTGCGCGAGGAAATCAATCGCAATACGGTTCGCTAATCAGACCAATCAGGATATCCACATGAACAACCGAAATCTTTCCCTTTCCATGCTGATGGCTACGCTGGCGGCATGCAGTTCGACGCCCGATCGCAACCAGGCGCTGGAGAAGGCGCGTGCCCAGTTCAATACGGCGCAGAACAACCCGCAGGTCAGCGAACTCGCGCTGGATGAGTTGCGGCAGGCGGGTAAATCGCTGGGCGAGGCTGAAAAGGCCTGGAACGATGGCAGCAAGGCAGTGATCGTGGATCACCTCGCCTACCTGACCGTGCAGCGCGTGACTATCGCACAGGAGACCGCAGCGAGTCGCAACGCGCAAGCGACTACGCTGAGCGCCGCTGCCGAACGTGACAAATTGCTTCTGAGCGTGCGCACCCATGAAGTCGATGCGGCGCGCCAGGAACTTGCCGTGGCGCAACAGAGCGATGCGAACAAGACCACCGAGCTTGCGGCCGCCGACGCGGCCGCCTTGAGCGATAAACGGCAACTTGCGACGCGCACCAGTGAGGCTGACCTGGCTTGGCAGCAACTCGCACTGGCGCAAGAAAGCAATGCACTCAAGACCCGCGAACTGGCCACCGCCAACGCTGCGGCACTGATCGATCAGGCGCGTCTGGAAAGCCGCGATTCCCGCATGATTGACCTTGAAATCGAGCTCCAGGAACTCAACGCGAAGAAAACGGAACGCGGCATCATAGTGACTCTTGGCGACGTGCTGTTTGACAGCAGCCAGGCACGGCTATTGCCCGAAAGCGAACACAGCATGCAAAAGCTGGCGGCGTTCTTCAAGCGTTATCCGCACCACAAGGCTTCCATTGATGGCTACACCGACAGCACCGGTGAGGCCAGCGCCAATTACACGCTGTCGCAACATCGCGCCGATGCGGTGATGACTGAGCTGGTGAACCTGGGCGTGCCGGCGGATCGCCTGAGCAAGAAGGCGTTTGGCGAAGAACAGCCGGTCGCCGACAACAGCACGCTTGTAGGACGCCAGTTGAATCGTCGCGTGGAAATCGTATTCGCCCCGCCAAACCCGTAGGGCGGAAAAGCCGAAGGCGCCTTCCGCCTCCACACGCTGATTTGCCGTTAAACCCCGAACCGAAAAATTGACGATGAAGGCGGAAGGCGCTGCGCTTTTCCGCCCTACGGGCTTCGTTTTTTCAGCACAGGCCCAGTGCGGCAATCAATTTCAGCTTATGTACGCAAGCAGACAGATAACCTTGCCGAATCTCAATAAAGTTTAACCAGCCTATTCGCAATGCCTGCGTGCATCTAATGCATGTTGCTGATGCGTGATAGTGAAACACCGGGTTACTGGAATATTTCCGGGATTCGGCAAAGGCTGACAAGCGACGTTTTATCCTTTATCAACAGGAGATTCACCATGAAAAAATCCATATTATTTCTTTCTGCTGTACTACTCAGCGCACCCGCTTTTGCTGCTGATGATATTTCGCTGGGTGAGCCGGGTTACGGCGGAACTGGCTGTCCTGCCGGCACGGTATCGGTCACTTTGAGTCCGGATGCAAAATCCTTGAGTTTGCTTTTCGATCAATATCAAGTTGCTGTCGGTGGAGAAACAGGAAAAAACTTTGACCGCAAGAGTTGCAATATTGCCATTCCCGTGCGCGTGCCCCAGGGCTTGAGCGTATCGGTTCTGAAAATTGACTATCGCGGATTTAACCATCTGCCGCAGTCAGCCACATCGCAGTTCAATGTCGAATACTTCTTCGCCGGCACCCGTGGCCCGGCATTCCAGAAACAATTCCGCGGTCCGCTCGATCAAGATTATTTGATCAACAATGAGCTCACTGCAGAGGCAATCGTTTGGTCAGCATGCGGTGCAGACGTCAACCTGCGAACCAACTCAAGCATGAGAATATCCACGACGAATAACAGGGAAGCCATGTCTTCAATCGACTCGCAAGATGTCAATGCCGCCATTATTTACCAACTGCAATGGCGCAAATGTAATTAAGCAAATAGCGAGCGGCGCAAGGACTCCATCGCCGCTCTCTTCTCACAGGAAAAACAATGAAGCCCATTTTGAGTGGTTTTTTTGCATGTGCATTTTTTATCGGCCAACCTGTTTTAGCCCAATCATCTAATGGTTGTCCTGATGGAAGTTACTCAATTGTCATTACCCCCGATGGCACGACTTTAAGTATTTTTTTCGACCAATTCACTGTCGAACGCAGTGCTGTGTCTGGCAGAGAAAAACAAATGAAAGTTTGCCGAATTTCGGCCCCGCTGAAATTGCCAGCGAATTATTCCATCGGCGTTTACAAGGTCGATTACCGAGGTTTTGCAAAACTTGCAGCAAAGCAGGAATCTGAACTCGACGTTCAATATTTTCTAGGGCCGCACGACAACGCCCACGGCCGTGTGTTCAAGCGAAAAATCAAGGGCCCGCATGAAGGGGATTATTTATTTACCGAAACCATCGGCGCCGGACAAATGAAACGCGTTGGCTGTGGCGCCGATGCCATGCTGAATGTTGGCATTACATTAAGTCTGGATGCCAGTCTTCAATCCGGCGTATCCATGGCTTCGTTGGACACTACGGATGCCGCCCCGGGCGGTGCGCTTGTCTATCATCTGAATTTGAAGAGATGTCCTTGAGCCGACGAGATAACCGCACAGACCGTGCTCGATATTGTGTTGACAGTCGCCGCCAGCTAACCGGTTCGAATGGATACCACCAAGATGTTTGTCAATCAAACAGGAGATTGAACATGCGCCACCTGATCGCAGTTCTTGGCTGTATCGCTTTACCCGCTGCGGCCACTCCCTTTCTGGGTACGGCGCAGGATTTTGCCGTGCTGGGCGCTTCGACGGTGACCAATACCGGCTCGACCACGATCTGGGGTGATCTGGGCGTCTATCCGGGGAGTTCGATCATGGGGGGAAGCCCGCTGATTACCCTCACTGGTACCGTTCATCAGACCGATGCAGTTGCGAAGCAGGCTCAGATCGACGCACTCACCGCGTACAACATCCTGGCCGGCTTGTCGATGACGAATGATCTGACCGGGCACGATCTGGGTACCGTCGGCACACTGCAGCCGGGTGTCTATCGCTTCAATACCTCGGCTCAGTTGACAAACACGCTCACGCTTGACGCCTTGAGCGACCCAGATGCGTTGTTCATCTTCCAGATCGGCACCACCCTCACCACCGCCAGCAATTCAGTCGTCAACATGCTCAATGGCGGTGCCAATAACGGCGTGTTCTGGCAGGTTGGCAGTTCCGCGACACTCGGCTCCAGCACGATGTTTGCCGGCAACATCCTGGCGGACCAGAGCATTACTTTGAATACCACCGCCAGCAATTCTGTGTGGCCGCGCCATTGCGCTGAATGCCGCAGTGACGATGGATACCAACACCATCTCCAATGATTGCAGCGTTTATGCCAACGCGACCCACGACACCACTCGTAGCGACTACGGCAGCGGCGGTTTCAGCGTCGGCAATGTAGCCAGCAGCACTCCGCTGGCGGTTCCAGAACCGTCGACGTTGGCGCTGCTGGGAATTGGCCTGGTTGGATTGTTTTGGATTTTGGGTTGGTTGGGAAAGGTTGATCTTTCGGCCCTTCTTTCGTTTGTCCGTTCAACCGGAAATTCATTTCCGCGCTCTTGTTAAAGGAATGCTCATGAAACTTCATCTTCGGATGACCTTCGGCCTGCTCGCATCGCTGCTTGCAGTCGGCGTTGCAACCGCTGCCTGTCCCAAACGCGTGGCGAATCAATATTCAGAACTGGACTGTTACAGCATGGGCATGTTGCAAGGCAACATGAAGTTGGATCTGGTCGTTCGTGCACAGAAAAACCTGAATGAACTCAAAGGCATGCTCAATCTAACCAAGGAACAGGAGCCGGCCTGGACGGACTTTTACAATCAGCTCACCGCCCAGGCGCATGGCGTTGCAGCGATGCGGGAAAACATCAGAAAAGAGATGCAGAACATGCCGCAGACCGCACCAGAGCGCCTGACCATGATGGCCAGCAGGATGAAGGATCGCGCCCAGCACATGGCAACCATGGCGGATTCGGTCAACGTTTTTTACAACGTCCTGTCGCCCGATCAAAAAGTCACTTTCAACAAAATGCAGATGAACAAAATGAGTCCCTTGCCGGGCATGAATCGGATGAAACCGTAACGCGGGTCTGCCCGCCTATGTATGCCAACAGACAGACGGCACAGGCAGTGTTGCCTAACCTGAACTCATCGGAGCCAGCGGGGGCATTGCTTGCTAGCAACGCGCCCTCTGGCAAAGAGAAGTGAATACACGGCAAACCCTGCCGATGCAGCACTCCAATCCTCACTTTATTAAGGAATTCCTATGAAAAATTTCAACACCAACTTGATTGCACTGGCCCTGGGTTTTGCATTCAGCACCGGCTCTATGGCGGTCGGCATTTCCAAAGCCGACTACAAGGCAGGCATGGACACCATCGCCGCAGAATACAAGACGGCCAAAGCGGCCTGTGCACCCTTGTCGGGTAATCCGAGCGACATCTGTGTGGCTGAAGCCAAGGGCAAGGAGAAGGTCGCCAAGGCCGAACTCGAGTCCAGCTACAAGCCTTCCGTGAAGACTCACTACAAGACGCTGGTGGCCAAGGCAGAAGCCGTCTATGCAGTGGCGAATGAAAAGTGCGATGACTTGGCCGGCAACGCGAAAGACGTTTGCGTGAAGGAAGCGAAAGCTGCGCGAACCGCGGCCGAAGTGGACGCCAAAGCACAGATGAAGACCTCGAATGCAAAAACCACGGCCAACGAGAAAACTGTCGATGCGCGTAGCGATGCGAAGAAAACAGCCGCCGATGCCAGCAAGGACGCGGCCGCTGACAAGGTCGACGCTCAGTACAAGGTGGCGAAGGAAAAATGCGACACGCTGGCCGGTAACACGAAAGATGTTTGCGTGAAAGAAGCCAAGGCTCGCTTTGGCAAGTAATCAGTTGCGTTCGATTCGACAGACGTACAGGAATCATCCTGTTTTTTTCAAAGAGGTAATGTCATGAAATCACTACATAAAGTTGTCATCACTTCAGTTGCCGCAGCCATGCTGCTCGGCCTGGGCGGTTGCTCAGGCATGTCAGCGCGCGATAAGAACACCGCCATCGGTGCCGGAGTTGGTGCTGTCGGCGGTGCTGTTTTAACTGGCGGCAGTGGTCTTGGTACCGCTGCCGGCGCAGCCGTGGGCGGCGTCATCGGGCACGAAGTCCGTCCTTGATTGTCAGTGCGACCAACCCGGCTTGCGACTGTGTCACTTGCCTGGGTTGGTTCATCAGGTGAATGACACCGGCGGCAAGCCGTTTGGTGAACACCCGTTAACGTGAAACACACAGTCCCGTTCGCCCTGCTGTTCGACAAGCTCACGGCTCAGGATGAACGGTTTCATGATTTGGGGTGACGACTCTCGGCATGAAAGTTAGTCTGGAATCGGTTGTCGTCTCAATGTGACTTTTCGCTACTCATAAGGAAACGATGATGCGTACATCCCATTCAAGTCTCCTTGGTCCGGCTTTGGTTTGCTGCGGCAGACTTGCCGCTTCGCCTACAACACCAGCCTGGAAGGTCAGCAGGAAAACCGCCGGGTCAATCATCATTTTCAATTACCCCAGATAACCACTCAGGAGAACGCCATGAAACTCGCATCCATCGTCAGTTCCACCCTACTCGTTAGCGCCTTGCTGGTTGCGTTGCCCGGTTGCCAGAAGCAGGAAGGCCCGGCAGAAACGGCCGGCAAGGAAATCGACAATGCGACTGAGAAAGCCGGACAGCAAGTTGAAAAAGCGGGTGATCGGATTCAGGACGCGGCCAACGGTAATACACAAGAGGGCGACAAGCGGTAATCGTTGCCCGAAGAAGTGAGTGGCGAGGTCTCAAGTCATGAAATTCAAGGATTACTACGAAACCTTTGACCTGCCGCGCAGTGCGACGCAGGACGAGATCAAGCGCGCCTATCGCAAGCTGGCGCGCAAGTATCACCCGGACGTGAGCAAGGCAGCCGATGCCGAGACCCGCTTCAAGGAGTTGGGCGAGGCTTACGCCGTGCTCAAGGACCCGGAGAAGCGCGCCGCCTATGACCAGATGGGCAGCCAGTGGAAGGCCGGGCAGGATTTCCAGCCGCCGCCGGGCTGGGATCAAGGTTTCGAGTTCAGCGGTCGCGGCGCGGATGACCTCGATCAGAGTGATTTTTTCGAGGCGCTGTTCGGCCGTCAGGCGCGCGGTGCGCAGCAGACGAATAGGCATGCGCGTGGCGAAGACCATCACGCCAAGGTGCAGATCGACCTGGAGGACGCTTATCGGGGCGCTCAACGCAGCATTTCGCTGCGCGTGCCGACGCTGGATGCGCAAGGTCATGTCGTCATGCGCGAGCGCAGGCTCGACGTCAACATTCCCAAAGGCATCCGTGCCGGCCAGCATCTGCGCTTGGCTGGGCAGGGCAATCCCGGTTCAGGTGAAAGTCCGGCGGGCGACTTGTTTCTGGAAATCGGCTTCAACCCGCACCCGCAATTTCGCGTCGATGGCCGCGACGTTTTTCTCGACCTGCCGCTCGCCCCGTGGGAAGCCGCGCTCGGTTGTTCGCTGACGATGCCAACGCCGGAAGGCGCACTGAAACTCACCATTCCTGCCGGATCAGCGGCGGGACGCCAGTTGCGCTTGAAGGGCAAAGGCATCCCCGGCAATCCGCCGGGCGATCTCTACGCCGTGCTGGGCATCGTTTTGCCAGCGGCAGTCGGCGACAGTGAGAAGGCGGCCTACAGCGAACTGGCCAAGGCCTTCGATTTCAGCCCCCGCGCTCACATGAAAGGGTGATCAATCATGCGTAATTCAGATGTCCCAATGGCCCAGGATTCGGTCGTCACCGAAGAAATCCATCTGACACTGGTGGAGCTGTGCCAAGCCTGCCGTGCCCCCCAGGAGTACGTCATGGCCTGGGTATTCGAAGGCGTACTCGACCCGGACGGTACAGCGCCGCAGGAATGGCGCTTCACCGGGCCCTCTTTGCGCCGCGCCAAGCTGGCTTTGTGGCTCACCCGCGATCTGGAAATCAACCCGCCCGGTGTCGCGCTGGCGCTGGATCTGCTGGATGACATTGCCGCGTTGCAGGCGCGCCTGCAACGGATCGGGGCAATTTGATCGATCCACTCACCACACAAGAACGCTTTTCAATCGAAGGAGAATGAAATGAATGCCCATGATCCACAACGTAGAACCTTGCTGTTCGGCACGCTTGCCGCCGGTGTCGCTGTGATGTTCTCCGGCTGCAAAGGAAAACAGGAGGAAGGCGTCACAGGCGTGCAGCCCAGCCCAGCCCCTATGAGCGAAATGCCACCCGAGTCGCAGACCGCTCCTTCACCTGTGGAGGCGGCGCCAACTGGATCGGCGCAAATCGTAAAAATGAGCCAGGCCAAGGCACAGTACCAAGCACAACCCAAGGGCGACCAAAAGTGCGCCAACTGTGTCAGCTTTATTGCCGTATCCGACACCTGCAAAATTGTGGAGGGATCGGTCAGCCCTCTGGGCTGGTGTATTGTCTGGGCGGCAGGTTGAGGTTTTCAGGCTCGCACTGAGGTTGGGAAATTCAACGGCACATCTACGGCAGTTTCATGGCTACCACTGCAAGTGCTTGGGCCAAGTTGTTAAAGCGAATTGCGTTTATCCGCAGATGCGGAAAAGGAGACAAATATGTCGAGTGTCGGTTATCACGAGCCTGTCGAGGCGCTATCCGGAGAAACCCGCGATATGCATAGAGCCATCGTGTCGTTGATGGAGGAACTGGAAGCCGTTGATTGGTACAACCAGCGTGCCAATGTGTGCAAAGACGAGGAACTCAAGGCCATTCTGGTGCACAACCGCGATGAGGAAAAAGAACACGCCTCCATGCTGCTGGAGTGGATTCGTCGCAAAGACCCCACGTTTTCCGAAAAACTCAATGACGTCTTGTTTACGGAAAAACCGATTGCGCATGAGTGAACCTATTGATCCGGCACGGAAAAAACGTGCTACCCGTTCGGCCTGAGCTTGTCGAAGGCTCATGGCTACAGTGCTTCGACAAGCTCAACACGAACGGACTCATGGATAAATCTGGCCGGAACAATAGAAACACCAGTTGATCGCTCCTCAGCCCTCGGGAGGCAGCATGGATGCAAGCGTTAGTGCCTTCGATTGCATTCACCATTTGAGTGAACCCGCTACGCGCCCCTGTGTGCGTCCAACTGAGTTTTCCAGGGCGAACTGCAAGTCAGCAAGGTTTTCGCCACCCAAACTGCCGATCTTCAGTCGCCCCACAGGTTTCCTGACCACACACCGCCCAGACATGAAAATGTTTGTCGCGTTTCTGGCCTACGCCCACCGCACCCTTGTCCAGGTACAAGGCCCACGCCCAATCGGGCTCGAATGCGCTGGTCGTGGATGACCAGTATCCCGCCTGCACGTCCTCGAAAGGATGCTCCCGGGGCAGGGCCGGGGTATTCATTGCGCAATCCACCAAGGATTCAAGTTCATTGATATTCGGCAAACGCCAACGCGGAGCCATCGCGCCGGCATCGCCATCATTGAGTTCAGCGACTGCTGCCAAGGCTTCATTCCAATTTACGAAATCGAGCGTGACACTCGCGCGGTGCAGCCAACTCAGCCCGGTCAACTGGTCCAATACCCGGTCACCCAGTGCAATGAACCTGGGTGCGGGCCAGATACGGCCGCTGCGCAGTTCTCCATCCTGACCGGTGCTGCTACAAACAATCTCCTGGGCATGCGTGTCAAAACAGCGATCCTGTCCCGTTGCAGAAAGTACGCCATTGCCGCTGCCACGCATCGGCCAGAGCAGATAGGACTGGTCTTTGCCGCCGTAAAACATGCGCGCGCCCTCCATGTGCACATACCAGGCATGCGACGGACTGATGGCGGCGCTGGTGGCAGTCCAATACCAGCTCAAGAAAACATGACTGAAAGGATGGCCTTCCGGCAGGGCCGGTTTGCGGGTTTGATGACTCATCAGGCTGCGCAACTCGCGCCGGTTGGGCAGACGCCAATCGCCAAAGCCAAGGAAATGTTGCCGATTCATGCCGGCCACGAAGTCCAACGCTTCTTGCCAGGTCAACGGAAATTCAGCCAGGTTGGCATTGCGGGTCCACATCAAGCCCGTCAACTGGTCGAGCACCCGCTCGCTCTCCGCCCCCTCCACCTCGAAGCGCGCCTGGGGCCACGCGCGGCCCACCAGGAATTCCGCATCCTGCCCGCTCCCGGCGCACGGCACTGCCTGCCCCGCCACATCGTAACAACGTGTCTGTCCGGTGCTCAGGGGTGGGTTTGTCATAGGCAGCGACGTACGAGGGAGGCACGTCCTCCCTTTTCAAAGGAGGAGCCCAGTTGTTTCACCCTAATCAGACTCCGAGACAACCTCATCGCGGCCCTTGAGCGAGTTGCCGATGATGGACTTGGCCGACTCCCTTTCGGTTTGGTCATAGGTATGGGCGATCAGCACCACGTTGCCGGACTTGATGGCGTCCATCACCAGTTCGGAAAGCCGGCCTTCCTTG
>JBBQQT010000132.1:0-10165 GCA_038215555.1 Burkholderiales bacterium
TGAGAAAGCGTGCAGGCACCTCGCGGCGACGAGCGAGCAAGTTGCTCGCCAGGAACGAGCGTCGGGAGGCGGGTATCCCGCCGAGCAGCGAGTGACGAAGAGTCAGGCTCCCCGCCAGGGTGGGGTGCGGGGCGGGTCGAAGCTGGCGGGACGCTGCTGGCCGTCGATCGCCGCGAACGCGTACTCACCCCAGCGCTGGATCCCGGCCACCGGCCACGGCAGGTTGTCGCGAGCGAAGAACCCGACCGCGCTGGTCTCGAGGGGATGACCGCGCAGCTCGCCGCCCAGCATGCGGCAGTGGAACAGCAGCGAGTACAGCGGGAACTGGGTGAAGCCGAGGCCGCCGTTGAACCGGCGTTGAACTGGCTCTGAACCCGCCACCGCCGAACCGATGCCCCGCTTCCGCTACCGAGCCGCCGACGTCGAAGGAGCCCGCATCCAGGGCGAACTCAACGCGATCAACGATATCGACCTTGACCTGCGCCTGCGCCGCATGGGGTTGACTTTGATCCGGGCGCGCGCGGCCAACCGGCGCGGCTTGTTCTCAACCTGGCATGCGACGCGGCGCGACCTGATCAGCTTCTGCTTTCACATGCAGCAGATCGCGCGCGCCAACGCGCCGCTGCTGGATGGTCTGAAAGACCTGATCACGAGCACCGAAAACTCGCGCTTTCGCGACCTGCTGGCGCTGCTGGCGGATGATCTGGAGGGCGGCAAACTGCTCTCCGAAGCGCTCTCCAGCCACCCCGATGTCTTCGACCGCGTCTTCGTCGCGCTCATCCGCGCCGCCGAAACCAGCGACCAGATGGAAATTGTCTTTGCGCGGCTGGAAGCCCGTCTCAAGCAGCAGGATGAACTACAGACCGAATTCACCCGCCGCCTGATCTACCCCAGCCTGGCCGCCGGCGCTGTGCTCGCCGCAGCCGGCGTATTGTTGTTCTATCTGACGCCGAAACTGGCCGTCCTGGTCAGCAGCCTGAACATGCCGATGCCGACCGCGACTCGCCTGTTGATTCAAGTCTCGGAGCTGGCGAACGCTAATCTGATCTGGCTGCTGCCGCTGTTGCTGTTGGTGTGCGGCATGGGTTTCATCGCCTGGCGTCATTCCGCAACGCTCGCCAAGCGGACGGACGCCATCTGGCTGAAGCTGCCGATCTTCGGCCCGACCCTGCGCAAACACATCCTGGCCCGCGTCAGCGGCCTGCTTGCGTTGCTGCTGCAATCCGGCGTCGGCCTGCTCGACGCACTGCACGCCTGTGCCGACAGTGCCGGCAACCGCGTCATCCAACTCAAGTTGATCGCCACCGCGCAACATATCGCCGCCGGCGTTGGCGTCGCCAACAGCTTGCGGCAGCAAGACCTGTTGCCTCCGTTGGTGCTGCGGATGGTGCACACCGGCGAGGCCAATGGCGCACTCGCCGAAGCCTTCGAAAATGTCGCCTGGTTCTTCGAGCGCGACTCACGCGAAACCATCGCCCGCGCGCTGACCTTGCTCGAACCCGGACTCGCCGCCCTGCTTGGCCTGCTGCTGGCGGTGTTGATGCTGGCGGTGTTCCTGCCGATCTACCAGATCATCGGAGAACTGCCGTTATGATCGTCAAGGCATTCACATTGAATGATCGCATCCTGCTTTATCTCTCGGCTGCCGGCGCCAGTTTCGCCTTGTATCACCGCGGCACACTGCACGAAGTGCATGCCCTGCCCAGTCATGAGGAAGGCTGGGAGGAGTTCAACGCCCTGTTGCTCAAGCACGCCGACAAACCGGTGGCGATTGCCGTCGATACGGTGGACGAGGTTTACCGGCAAGACATCCTGCCGCGCGTGCACGGTGCTGATCGCCGGGAAATGACCGATCGCCGACTGCGTCAGCTGATCCACCATTCTGCTTATCGCGCCGCATTGCGACAGAAAGCGTTGTCTGACCCGGTGTTGCAAGACCAATTAAAGGAACGCCGGCAGGAGCGTTACCTGATGATGGGCCTGACCAATGCCGAAATCGTGCGTCCCTGGCTCGATATCTTGCATGTGCGGAGCGCCCACCTGGCCGGCATCTGGCTGTTGCCGGCGCTGGCCATTCCGCTGGCGAAACAATTCCGCCTCGGCAAGGGCCGCTTGTTGCTGGTGTCCGAGCAAACCGGTGGCTTGCGCCTGACTTATCTGGAAGAGGGCGAATTACGCTTTTCGCGTCTGGCCCCGGTGGACAGCACCCAATATGAAAACCCGCTCGAAGGCTATGCCGAGGAAATCGAGCGCACCCGCCAATCGCTGCTCGGCCAGCGTCTGCTGGCCCGCTCGGCACCGCTGCGCACGCTGCTGCTCGACCCGCTCAATACGCTGGCGCAGTTGCACGCGCTGTTACCAGAATCAGCCGGCTTCCAATGCGAAAGCATCTTGCGCGGACAACTGCTGGAAACACTGAAACTGCCGCCCACCCTGCTGGCGGAGTCCTCCGATGCGCTGTATCTGAAACTGCTGCCGGACGCACCGCAGAGCGCCAATCTGATGACCCGCGAGCAGCATGGCATTACCCGGCTGCACTGGATGAAACGCGGTTTGATATTCATCTCCAGCGCCTGGATCACATTGATCATGCTGATTTCGCTGTTGCTCTGGCTGGATAGCTGGCGACTTGACCATGCGGCAAATCAGGCACGCGCTGCCAGCCAGGCCAACCGCGAGCAGGAAGCCCACCTGATGCGCAGTGCCGGCGGCGCCAGCAGACTGAATCAACGTCGGCAAATCGTCGAGGCCTGGCACAGCATCAACGCCCTGGAGCATGACCCCGCCGGCTTGTTTGAAACCGTGCTGAACATCAGCAATCAAATCGGCAAGCTGCATATTCACCGACTCGACGGCTCAACATATCCCCAACAAAACCCGGACAGCAGCCCCGAAAACCAAGCCGGCAAGGTGCCGCTCATCAGGCTCGCAGGCGAGATATTGCCGTTCGACAACAATTTCAGCGCCGCGCATCAGCGGGTTCAAACACTGGTCGCCCAACTTCAGACCGCATTCCCCGGCCAGTCGGTCAGCGTAACTCAGTGGCCACTGGATGCTTCCGTCGCCAGCGAACTGGAAGGCGAATTCGGTCATAGTCAGGTCACCGCCCGCTTCCAGATTGAAATCAAAGGGGCGACGCCATGAAGATCATGGACCCTAAACTTCATCGCCCGATCGCGCTGCTGATCGCCTCCTTGCTGATCGGCAGCCTTGTCTTTCATTACAGCCTGCAAGCTCGGCTGGCTACCGCAGCGCGCTTGATCAGCGAAGAATCAATTGCCGCCGAAGTCGCCCGCAGCGTTCATGAAGCACCGGCGCGGCTGATGCAGGACCAGGCGGAGTCCACCTTGCACAAGCGCATCCGCAACAGCGGCTTCATCGGCGCAGAAGATCGCGCCGGCTGGATCACCGCGCTGGGCGAAGCAAGAACCCTGCTGAATCTGAACAGCCTGACCTGGCATCTCGCGCCCCAAACATCAAGCCCGCTGGCGCCCAACCTGAAGCTCAGCAAAATGTCGTTTTCCGCAACGCCGCTCAACCCGGCCAGTCTGAGCCGGCTGATTGCGCATCTGCGTGCCACCGCACCGGGCCGTTTCACGATCGAAAGCTGCAGCCTCATTCTGGAAGGAGAAGGTACAAGCCTAGGTAAAAGCGGCCAGGCTACCTGCCACCTGAATTGGTGGACGCTGACACCCAATGCAAACTGAAACCGCCTTGCGATCGAATCCCCGCGCCCGCATTGCCGCAAGGATTGCCGCCGGCTTCACGCTGATCGAACTGGCCATTGTCCTGTTCATCATTACGCTGCTGCTGGGTGGCATTCTGACCCCGCTTGGCCAGCAGGTGGCTGAACATCAAACCACGGAAAGCCGTCGCACGCTTGAATCCGCCCGCATCGCACTTGTCGGCTACGCCCTGCGCCAGGCCGGACAGGCCGGGCCGCTGCCCTGCCCCGATCTGCGCTCAGGTCATGCCACGCAAACCAATGACGGCCTGGAGGATCGGCTAGCCGATGGCGAGTGCGCCGCGCTCACCGGCTATCTGCCCTGGAAAACACTTGGCCTGACGAAAGGTGATGCCTGGGGCAATCAATTGAGCTACGCGGTCGCGGCAAACTGGAGCGTCGCCGGCATGCCGCTGGCCGCGGCGGTGGCAGAACTTCAAGTCTGCCCGAACCGTGCTTGCAACAACCCGACGCCCGCCGCCGCCATCGTCATTTCACATGGACGTAACGGCTTCGGCGCGAAAAATATCAATGGCGGCGATAACCTGATGCCGACCTCGTCGGATGAATTGGAAAACATCAATCCGAATGCACGCTTCATCATGCATCCACCGCGCGCCGCAGATCGACCGGAGGGCGAGTTCGACGATCTGCTGTTGCCACTTTCATCGGATTGGCTGCGCGGCCGCTTGTGCGACCCGGCGTCTCTGTGCTCGGGAAATTGAAAGCGCGAAATCAGGGCAAAGCACAAGCGGCTGGCTGCAACCCATTAGGCCAACCGGTTTTTAATTGCGTTTCCAATTGGGCCAATTCGGCATCGGAAATTGAAGTGGACAAAGTCAGACTCACCACGCCCGACTCCAGGCGCGGCCCGAATTCGATACCCGTGAGCCCCTTCTTGGTCAGGAATGCGGCATGTTCACGCACTTGCGCCAGATTGGAAAAAGCACCCAGCGAGACCGCATTACGCATTGGCCCGCTGCGAACCTGGGCGTAGTCCTTGATACCCAGCTGGATGATCTGATCAATCCGCGCTTGCCCGGCTGCCGCATCCTCCAGCGGCGGCAAAAATACCCACCAGCCCAGTTTTTTTTCCAACTCGATCGAATAAGTGCCAGGCTTGATACCGACCTGCTTGAGATAAGACTCGATCGCACGCAAACCGGCCGCATCGAGCCTATCCCATGCCAGGCAGCGCAGGTTTGCAATCTGCGGCGTCTCCTGAGCCGTCGCCTCGGGCGCGACGTCCGCCGGCGTCTGATTGAGCGCATCGGCAACGGTTTTCGCTTGATCGGGTTGCATCGTCGGCGGCAGGTCAAGCAGGCGAATTTTGTCGGCGTTGAACACCACCGGCTGCGACGCTTCCCGCGCGGCGAATTGCCAAGCCAGGCCAACCGCCAACAACCCCAGATTCAAAGCCAGCAGCAGTCCGATCAGTTTGCGCAATTCAATTCCAGTCCAATCCAGGCCAGACCATCCAGCACCAGATCTTCAATTTCGATGAGTTCACGCCGAAGTCCGGCGCGTATCTGGACTCTGGCGCCACCGGTCAAAATCAGCACAGGCGATGCATTCATGCCAGATTCCATGCTCTGACACATGCGCTGACACATCGCATCAATCGCGCCAACCTGAGCCAGCACGATGCCGGTTTCCACCGCGGCGGCGGTATCGCGTGGCGGCGGCGACAAATTCAGGTCCGCCAAGCGGGTTGAATCAGATGGCATGCAAGTTTCGATCTGGCCGGTGCCGCGCAGCAATGCCGCCCGCATCATATCCGGGCCGGGCAGGATGATGCCGCCCAAAAACGCAGCGTTTCGATCCAGTTGATCCACCGTCGTCGCGGTACCCACACTGGCCACCACGCAGTCACCCAGCTTCAGACGGGCGGCGGCAATCAGACCGGCATAGCGGTCGGCGCCGAGTCTTTCCGGCGCCGTGTAAAGGTTCAAGACGCCATGCCGTTCGCGCTCTGCCAGCAACCAATGCGCCTCGACACCGCTCTGCTGCATCAGCGCAGCCAGGCCAGCATGCACGATCGCCGGCGCGACACAGCTCAGCACGGCTTTTGCCAGCTTGAACGGTTGCCAGGCGGTGTTCAATTCGGCCCATTCACCGGTTAGCGCGACTCCAGCTGCAAGCAACTGATGCCCCTCAACAATGCGCCATTTAATGCGCGTGTTGCCGGCATCCACCAACAGCATCATGGCGAAATGGCTCGCAGGCTGACTTCGCCGGAATGGAAAGTCTCGATGCCGCTGGCGGTTTCAACCTGCAACGCACCTTGCGCATCGACCCCCAACGCGATGCCGTTGATGGCCTCGCCGTGGCCCCGCTGCAAGCAAACCGGCTGCGACTGATGCGCATGACAGGCATGCCATGCGGCATGAAACGCGGCGAACCCGTCACACTCAAACCGCGTCAACGCGGTATCGAGTGAAGTGACCAAGCGCAGCAGCAGTTCATTGCGATCAACACGCCCGAGGTGTGCAGACAAATGTGCAGACAGATCGGTCACCGGTTGACCAACGCGTTGGCTCAATGCCTCGCCACCGGACACATTGATGCCTACCCCGATCACTGCTGTGCTGGGCGCCAGTACGTCGCTGGCCAGTTTGTCGCTCGCCAATTCAATCAATACACCCGCCAATTTGGCGCCGCCAAGCTGAATATCATTCGGCCATTTGACCCGCGCCCCGGCCAGACCGAACTCGCGCAAGCCTTCGACCAGTGCGACGCCCACTGCCAGCGAGAGTCCGGAAAGCTGGGCGGCGGGACGCGTCGAACGCCATAAAAAGGAAAACATCAGACCAGCGCCGAGATCGGCGTGCCAGTCGCGACCGCGCCGGCCGCGACCCTGGCTTTGCCATTCCGCGCAGACCAGCGCCCGCTGCGGCGCACGCTCGGGCGCATCACGCGCGGCCCAGTCGAGCATCTGCGCATTGGTCGAAGCGATCTGGTCGAAATATTGCAGACGAATGCCGCGCTGATCGAATGCGTGATGCAGGCGATCCGCATCCAGCCAACTCACCGGCGCAGCCAAGCGATAACCGCGACCGTGCACGGCATGCACCCTGAAACCGGCTTCCTGCGCCGCGCGAATCGCGTTGTGCACGGTGCCGCGCGAGCAATTCAGGCGCCGTGCGATGGCTTCACCGGAGAAAAACTCAGCATGCGAAAGCAGACGCAAGACCGGCAGCGTTTGCAGCGGAAGCGCGTTTATCAAGGCGTGCATTCTCCGGCACGTGTTCCTTCATGTGTTCCGACGCTTGTTTCCTCAACCAAGCCCACCATCCTGCCCACTCTCCTACCCACCACCCACACCACTAATGCCAACAATCGGCTACCCGCGCAGACGCGCCCGAAACGCCAGTGCGTCCGGTCGAATCAAGCAACAAGTTGCCGCAGGCATTGCCGCTCACCGGTACCGCGCGGAGGGTGAAGGCATCGACCGATGCGGCCGGAAACTGAACATTGGGATCTGTCGCCGTCTGCGGGCTGGAAACCAGCTCGATGCGATAGCGGGCATCGCCATCATTGGGCGTTTGGGTAATCGGCAACTTGACAAGGTAGGTGCCGCTCTTGGCATGCTGCAATTGCAGCCACTCCGCGTTTTCAATCAATGCCTTGCGCGCCTCGGCACGGTACTTGCGCGTCATGTGATCGTTAAAAGACGCGATCGCGACTGCGATCAGCAGCAAAACGATGGTAACGGCCACCACCAGTTCAATGACGGTAAAACCTTTGTTGTATTTCATCTCATAACCTCGTCCTGATATTCGTTGTATTTCATTTGTTATATGTCATTCGTAACCCTTTGAACCCCAACTTTGCGCCAGTTGTGTTTCCAACACAGGGGCGAATGAAACCTTAAAAATCAACCTATTTCAAGCGCCCAGGCAAGGCGTAGGGCGCGGCCGATAGCGCGGGTGATTTACCTTCGATCAGATCCGCCAGCAACAGCGCAGAACCCGGCGACATGGTGACACCATAACGGAAATGGCCGCTGTTGAAATAGAGATTGGCGTAATTGGGATGCGGCGAAATGAGCGGAATGTTGTCCGGCGAACCCGGCCTTAATCCGCTCCACTGCTGTTGCAGAACCTGTTCCGTCAGGGTGGGCAGAATGCCGCTGGCAAAGGCCAGCAATTCAAGCCGGGCTGCGTCAGTCGTCGATTTATCGAACCCTGTCGCTTCCAGTGTGCTGCCCGCCAGTACATGGCCATCCCGACGCGGGATCAGGTAATTTCCATTGTGCAGCACGATCGTGGGCAGCGATTCAGACAGCAATTCAGGCGGCAATTTGAACAACAGCATTTGCCCGCGTACCGGGAACACCCGTTCAGACAGCGCATCGATGCCGGGCAATCCACCGCTCCAGGCGCCAGCAGCAACCACCACGGCGGCGGCGGAGAAATCGCCCTGTGTGGTCTGGACGCCGCTAATGCGTCGAGCGGAAACCAACAGCCGCGTGGCTGTCGCCATTTCGATGATATTCACCCCCTCCGCCAACGCCGCCGCACGCAAGACTTGCGCCAGACGCGGGTTTCTGACCTGGGCAACATCCGGCAACCAGAGCGACGTCCGCGCCTTGATGGCGGGCAAAAACGCTGCACTGTCGCGCAATTCGCAGCGCCAGCCATGCCGCTGGCACCAGGCAAAGGCATCGGTTTCGGCAAACGGCGGCAAAACCAGCATGCCGCTGACTTGATACTCAGCCTCAAGTCCGGCCAACCTCTCCTGACGGGCGCACCAGTCGGGGAAAATTTGTCGTGAGTATTCCGATAGCGCGTTGACCGCAGCACTGTAATTCCAGGGCAACAGCGGTGACAGGATACCGCCGCCGGCCCAGGTTGATTCGGCGCCGCTGCGACCGCGATCGAGCAACGTCACGCGCGCACCGCGCCGTGCCAACTCAAGCGCAGAGGCGAGGCCGACAGCGCCGGCGCCGATGATCAGGATATCTGGCGGCAACACGATGAATGCATGGAAAAGAGAACGTGGAAGCGAAACATCAAATTGTGATCAAAAAGGAGGCATCAACATCGGCTCAACGAATCCGTCCCATTGTCTTGATCACTTCGCAGGGATCACCCTTGACTGGCGGCAACACAGCGTTGCGCGCCTTGGCCCGCTTGTCGATCTCCAGATAATGCTCGCTCATGTAGGCCTTGCACTCAGCGAAGGTCTTCATGCTTTGCAGGCGCGTCACATAAGCCTTGCGCTCTTCCGGCGCCATCAATTCGGCACCACGAATATTGTCGCCCTGGGCATACCAGGGAAAGGCGAGCGCTTGACCTTGCAACAACGTCAAGACAAGCAGAGATAACAAACGAAACATGACAGTCCAATCGAAAAAGCCCCGCTCCGGGGTTTCCCGGGCGGGGCAATTTTAGTCGTGCGAATCAAGTGAAACGAACAACCAAATCTATTTAGACGCAACCAATCAAACGCAACCAGTCGGTTTCGGCGTACCGGCGTAACGGCCGGCTTGCTTGGCGGGTCCAAACGGGAAAATGTCAAAGAGAAACTTCTTCTCGCCCCACTCGCTACCAAATTCTTCCTTCAGGCCCTTCTGCAGGAAACGCAGATTTGGCGCGGTGCCGTATTCATGGAAGTAACCACGCATGTAGTTGATGATCTTCCAGTGGTTTTCGCCCAGTTCCAGCTTGTCCTGGCTGGCCAGGTAGATTGCGACATCTTCAGACCAGTCTTCCAGATTGACCAGATAGCCTTCGGGATCAGTTTCGATGGTGCGGCCGTTGATTTCAAGTTCCATGGTAAGTCCTCTCGTTGCAAAAAATGTCTAGAAAGCAGATGGGTGAACTGTATCTATAGTTGACCCTTTTGGTCAACAATTATTCCATCACCCGCATAAAGGGATTGCTGCGTGGGTTTACATCACAGATAGATCCAGACTGGAGGCAAAATGGCGCTTCGTCGAAGGAGAATAATCATGCGTCGCCAGAGCACCCACCTGATCACACTGCTTGCCGTGTTATGCCTTGCCGCGCCCGCGAGCGCGGCCAATGTCGAAATATTCAGTCCGCAGGGCGAACAGCTCGATATTCGCCAGGCGCAAGCCCGCTTTTCAGCGCCGATGACCGCGCTCGGCCAGAGTGATGCAGCGGCGCCGTTCGATATCCAGTGTGGCGTCGCCGGCAATGGCTATTGGAGCGATGAACGCACCTGGGTCTACAACCTGGCATCAACGCCAGAAGCCGGAACGACCTGCCGTTTCACGCTGAAGGCCGGCATCACCACGCTGGCCGGCGAAAAAATCGAAGCCGCAGCGCCCTATTCCTTTGCCGTCGCCGGTCCGCGCATACAAGCCAGCCTGCCCGGCGCCGGTTCGACGCTGGATGAAGACCAGGTTTTCATCGTGCGGCTGAATGGCGCCGTGCAGGCTGACAGCATTGCCGCGCATGGACGGTGCGAAGC
>JBBQQT010000133.1:0-9940 GCA_038215555.1 Burkholderiales bacterium
AAGAATTTCAGCATCGATACCCAGTTCTATCCGCTGGGTTCGTGCACGATGAAATACAACCCACGCGCCTGTAATTCGCTCGCCATGTTGCCGCAGTTTCTCGGTCGGCATCCGCTGGCGGATGAATCAACCGGACAGGGATTCCTGGCCAGCATGTACGAGTTGCAGGAAATACTGAAGGAAGTCACCGGCATGGCGGCGGTGAGTATGGCGCCGATGGCTGGCGCGCATGGCGAGTTTGCCGGTGTGGCAATGATCCGCGCCTATCACGACGCGCGTGGCGATACGGCACGGCGCGAAATCATCGTGCCGGATGCGGCGCACGGCACCAACCCGGCCACCGCGACCATGTGTGGCTATGTGGTGAAGGAAATCCCGACCGACCGCCAGGGCAATGTCGATCTGGCTGCGCTGAAAGCCGCTGTCGGCCCACAGACAGCCGGTTTGATGCTGACCAATCCTTCGACGCTGGGCGTGTTCGAAAAAACCATCGTCGAAATTCAGAAGATCGTCCACGAAGCCGGCGGTCTGACCTATTACGACGGCGCCAACCTGAACGCCATCCTCGGCCGCGTGCGGCCGGGTGATATGGGCTTCGACGTCATCCACATGAATCTGCACAAGACCTTCTCGACGCCACACGGCGGCGGCGGCCCGGGCGCGGGTCCGGTCGGCGTGTCGGAACGTCTGATTCCGTTCCTGCCGATTCCCTACGTCATCAACGAACGAGATTTTTACCGCTGGGCGGTCGAGGCCGATGTGCCGCAAAGCATTGGCCGCATGAGCGCCTTCGGCGGCAACATGGGCGTGCTGCTGCGCGCTTACGTTTATGCCCGCATGTTGGGCGGACGCGGCATGCAACGGGTCGCTGAGTTCGCCGCGCTGAACGCAAACTATCTGGCGGCGGAACTGAGCAAGGCCGGCTTCGAGCTGGCTTTTCCGGAACGTCGCGCCAGTCACGAGTTCATCGTGACGTTGAAGAAGCTGAAGGACGAAACCGGTGTTTCCGCGATGGATTTCGCCAAACGCCTGCTCGATTACGGCTTCCACGCGCCAACCACCTATTTCCCGATGCTGGTGCCGGAATGCTTGCTGATCGAGCCGACCGAGACCGAAAGCAAGGAAACCCTGGATGCTTTTGTGCAGGCGATGATTGCAGTCAAGCGCGAAGCCGAAAGCCAGCCTGATCTGGTCAAATCCGCGCCACACAAACTGCCGTCGCGCCGTTTGGATGACGTCAAGGCGGCGCGTGAACTTGATCTGGTCTGGAAAGCAGCGTGAACGCGCCGGTCGAAAGCCCGTTGGAAGAAAGCCCGTTGAAGGAAAGTCCACACAAGGGCAAAACTGGCCTCAAGCGCGTCTGGAATGCGTTTTTCTACTCGCTGGAAGGCTTTGCCGCGGCCTGGAAGCACGAAGATGCATTCCGTCAGGAAAGCCTGCTCGCGATGCTTCTCATCCCATCGGCTTTTTTCCTCGCCGACCTGCCGCTTGAACGCGCCTTGATGATTGCCAGCGTTTTATTGGTGCTGATTGTCGAACTGGTCAATTCTGCGATTGAAGCCACGGTGGATCGGATTTCGCTGGAAAACCATGCGCTGGCCAAGCGGGCGAAGGACATCGGCAGCGCCGCCGTGCTGATTTCCCTGATCAATGTATTGGTGATCTGGGGTTTGGTTTTATTCGGCTGAGCATGATGCTGGAAAGCGAGCCCGTTTCACTGCACCCGCTTGCCGTCCGGTTTCCCCGCCCAGGCCGTATCGAAGCGATTTATCTGCGTCCGCAACGTCGCGTCCCGGTGGCGCGGGTGGCCAGCGCGCTGGCCTTGGCCAGACAAGGGCTGCAAGGCGATCACACCGCCAGCCGCTCGCCGATGCGGCCGGAAGGTGGCAAACGCCAGGTCACGCTGATTCAGGTTGAACATCTACCGGTGATTGCCGCGCTGGCGGGAAAGTCCGAAATCAATGCGGCCTGGTTGCGCCGCAATCTGGTGGTCTCCGGCCTGAATCTGCTGGCCG
Organism: Burkholderiales bacterium; assembly: GCA_038215555.1. GTDB lineage: Bacteria > Pseudomonadota > Gammaproteobacteria > Burkholderiales > Thiobacillaceae > PFJX01. The sequence continues at coordinate 2,016 of JBBQQT010000133.1, forward strand.
CACGCACGTTGTTCAAGGATGTGCCACTGCGTCTGCGCATCGGCGAACACGTCGTGCTTGAAATCACCGGCGCCTGCGCGCCGTGTTCACGCATGGAAGAACTGCTCGGCCCCGGTGGCTACAACGCCATGCGCGGCCATGGTGGCATGAACGCGCGGATTTTGGTTGGAGGACCAATCAGCGAGGGCGACACGGTCATGTGCGCGCCCGCCTGATTTCAACATTTACCCTCCAAGGGTGGCTGAAATGCGGTAGGAGCGTCCGCCTGCGGCGGGATCCTTCAACGTTTCGTGCCGCAAGCGGACGCTCCTACGACGCGGTCAGCTGCTTGTTTTAGGCCGAAGGTTCATTCTTCGACGCAGATTTCCTTCCGTATCGCGGCCAGCAAAGTACGACCGAGCAGGCTGATGATGACAACGCTGGCAATCCCGAGCAGGACACCGGCAATGCGCAGGAACAGCATGTTTCCGCTTTGCTCGTACATCAGGAAACTGGCAATGGTGATCGCCGTCAGCGGGAAGGAATAGGCCCACCAGGACAGGAAGAACTTCAGATTGGCAAAGCGCCGAACCTGGGTGAACAGCAGCAGTGTGAAGAACAGCGCAGAGTGGTAAAACAACTGCGCGAAGGCATCCACTTCACCGGTCAGTTTGATGTAGGAAATGAACCCCACCGCGGGCGGCGCGATCAGGATGAACAACGTCGGCATCAAGCGCTCCGGCAGGCTGGTGTGAAATATCACGCGATACATGATGATGGTCAGCAGGACTGGCCAGAAAATGATGCCGATGCTGAAGAAGAACCAGGACACTTCAATTGGGGCATGTTGGACCCCGGCAATCGGCACCAGAATGTTGCCAACCACGGGAATGAACCAGGCCGGGTTAAGGTGAACGATCTCGAACTTGCTGTGATGCATCCACTGGGTCATGACATACAGGGTCAGTATCAGGTGTAACACCACACCAGCCATCCAGAGCAGCTTCGAGTAAGGCGCGCTGACCGGTAACCAGGCGATCGAGAGCAGAATCAATGAAATGCTCACCGCCGGAACAAAATTCATCTTGATCGGGTGCGTCCATTCCTTGCTGGCCGCTGTCTTGAATTTGATCACCTTGGCGGAATAAAGCGCTGCCAGAAGAACAAACAGCGTGGTCGCCAGCATCAGCAGCCACGGGCTTGGGGCGATGCTCAGATTCAGAATACCTTCCGCCTTGTGCCAAGCCAGCGCAAGGCCGGTCAGGCCCATGATCATGGCAAACCAAGCAACCGGGAAATGTTGCAGGCGGGAATGTTGTATTTGTGGCGATACCGCTTCGGTCATGGGTAAGACAGTACAAAAAGAGAGGTGATAGCGGCTTCAAATTGATTGAAGCCGCCGATACGGGGGAAGGTTAGCCATCGGGATGGTTAACAGGGTGTCGAAAACGTGAAAAACCCTGAATATTCATCATCCCGGCACAGGCCGGGATACAGAAGCTGTTGACCCCGAATACAACCATTCCGGGGCAAGCTTTATTGAGCCCACTGCACTGGACCCCGGCCTCCGCCGGGGTGACGGAGCGTTTTTCGTCAGCCTGTTAAAGCGCTTTCTTGATCGACAACACGCCGCGGATCATGCCCGCCGAGTAACCGGTGGCTTTGTCATTCGGATAGTCGGTGGCCAGTTTGGCCTTGACCTCGGGCGAAAGATTCTCCACCGCGCCATGGCAGTTCAGGCAGGCGGGCTGTGTCACCAGCGCCTTGGCATAGCGGAAGACCTTGCCGTCAGGCGTGTTGACCACGCCATGCAGATCGAGTGTTTCAGGTTTTTCGCCAGCCGCCAGCCGCTTTTCCAGGCTCGCCAGCGCTTCGGTCTCCCAGGCATCGGGCACGCCCTTCGGATTGCGGTTCTTCGGGCTGACACGCTTGATCTGCATGCCGGTCCGTTGCGCGGCTTCGGCGGCGATCTTCGGCGCCCGGTCCTTGCACACGCCAATGGCTTGCTCCGGGCCACCCGCGGTCATCGCGGCTTTCAATTCGCCGCCCAGGGTCTGGATCAGGCCGCCTGCGGTTTGCCGCGCCTCGGCGGTGAGGTTGGTGGTATCAGGGGTGCTGGCGCATCCGGCAAGCAGCATCAGGGGGAAAACGGCGAGTGGCAGGGTGCGAATTTTCATGGTTGATCTCCTTGGTTGTTGAAAAAAATTTACTTGGTAAAGTGGACTTTATCTTTGTCCAGTTGGTAACTCCACGGCAAGCCGCTGTTTTTCCAGCCGTTCACCGCGCGTTTGCCTTTGTTCGGACCGGTTTTTGCCATGTCGCCTTCAAATCCGTCAACCACTGACCAGACATTGGTGTAGCCGTGCCGTGCAAGAAAATTTGCCCCCAGCGCACTGCGGTCGCCAGAACGGCAAATCAGCAAAATCGGGTCGGTCTTCTCGGCGCCCTTGTCCATCGCGCGCAACTCGAATTGCGACAGGAAATCCGGGTTTGGATTACGCACATAGGTGCTCTTCTTTTCATCCCATTTGTCGTAATACATGATGCCGAACGGCACCAGGCCATCAATGCCATCCGGTGCGCCGACAAAAAGCATTTCTTCCGGTGTGCGCAGATCAAGGAACAACACCTTGTCCTTGCCATGTTTTTCCAGGAAGGCAGGCACTTCGCTGGCTTCGATATAGAGGCCGAGTTTGGTGATTTTTTCTCCCGACAACGTGGCCGGATCAACCGCATAAGCGTTGATGGAAAGCACTGCGAGGACGAGGCTGAGCAGGATGTGGCGCATGTCTGGCTCCTTGGGGTTGTTGTGCAGGGTTGTACTGGGTTGGGTTATTGGAATCAGGCTTTCAGAGTCAGGCTTTCAGTTTGGCGATGACGCCGGCCAGGTGGCCTTGTGCGGTGGTCATCGCGGCGGTGATTGCGGCATTGTCGGCCATCTTGGCGATGACGCCGGGATCTTGCAGCGCAATCCGGGTGTTGCCGGGTGAGGTTTCGTAAACACAGCAGCCGCATGGCAGCAGGGCGCCCGCATCGGGGTCGGCCTCGATCACCGCTTTCGCGATGCCCGGCGCGCAGACGCCAAGCAAACGATAGGGCGGAATTTCATGATTGATCTTGGCCTTCATGATGGCCTGCACATCGACTTCGGAAACCACGCCCATCTTGGCTTCGGCCAGCGCGGCTTTGAGTTTTTCGATCGCCTGGTCGATGGGAAGAGCAAGGTCGATGGTGTGTGCGTACATGGCAAGTCCTTTGATGAAATTATCGGGGAAGCAGTTTTTGAACCAGACGCACCCAGTAGCTGGAACCCAGCGGCAGGATCGAGTCGTTGAAATCGTAATGCGGGTTATGCAGCATGCAGCCGCCCTCGGCGAGCCCATTGCCGATCCAGACATAGCAGCCGGGGCGCTCGCGCAGCATGTAAGAAAAATCTTCCGCCCCCATCGAGGGCGCTGCATCAATCAGGACATTGTTCGCGCCGACCAGATCGGTCAGCACGTCGCGGCACAACCCGGCTTCGGCATGGGTATTCAGCGTCGGCGGGTAACCGCGCCGGTAGTCGAGGGAAGCCTGAACGCCATGCGCGGCGGCGATGCCGGCGCAGAGACTTTCCATTGCCGACTCGATGGCATCTTCGACTTCCGGCTTGAACGCGCGCACGGTGCCACCGATGCGGGCTTCCGCCGGGATGATGTTGTACGCCTCGCCACCGGCGAAAAACTGGGTCACCGACAACACCGCAGAATCAAGCGGATCAATGCGACGGCTGACCACGCTTTGCAATGCCTGCACCAGCGCTGCCCCAGCCAGCAATGGGTCGCGGCCTTGTTGCGGCATCGCGGCATGTGCGCCGTGACCCCGTATTTGAATATCGAACTGATCGGCACAGGCCATCACCGGGCCGTTATGGACGGCGAACTGGCCTGCCGGCAGACCTGACCAGTTGTGCATGCCAAACACCGCATCGACCGGAAATTGATCGAACAGGCCTTGTTCGATCATCACCCGCGCACCGCCATCGGATTCTTCGGCTGGCTGGAAGATAAACACCACCGTGCCATCGAAATCCGATTCGTTGTTTGAACAACTTGCCGCCAGGTATTGCGCCGCGCCGAGCAGCATGGCGGTATGGCCGTCGTGGCCGCAGGCATGCATGCGGCCATCGTGGCGGGATCGGTGCGGAAACAGGTTCTGTTCGCGCACCGGCAACGCATCCATATCGGCGCGCAGACCGATACTGCGCGCACTGTCGCCGCGTTTGAGGACGCCAACCACGCCGGTTCCGGCCAGACCGCGATGCACGGCAATCCCCTGCGCTTCGAGAAAAGCCGCAACGCGGTCGCTGGTGCGTTGCTCCTGAAACGCCAATTCCGGATGCGCATGCAAGTCGTGGCGCAAGGCCACCAGTTCATCGCGGCAGGCGAGAATTTGCGGCAGGGCGGTTAAATCAGGCGAGGGCATCGTCATCAGTCATCAGCCTTCTTAAGCAAAACCGGGAATTACTTGCTTGGTGATTGCCACCGCCATGATGTAACCAAATACCCCCAGCGCGGCGATCAGCGCCCAGACCCGGGCAGACTTGGTTTTGCCCCGCTTCAAAGCGACCGTTCCAAGGCCGATGTACACCAGCAAACCGATAATCTTGGCCAGCAACCAGGGTTGATCAATCGGGTTCATGCCGGCAACCACCAGCATCGCAATTGCGGCCGTCAGCAACAGCGTGTCATTGATGTGCGGAACGATGCGCGCCCAACGTGCGTTGAGCAAGCCGGAGTCGGTCAACATCCAGAACCCTCGCAATAAAAACAGGATCAAGGTCAGATGTACGGTGGCGATGTGCAGCGTGCGAAGAAAGGTGTAGTCCATTTACTCGGATCGGTAATGCCTGGGGCAGTGAACAGGGAGCGAAATTTTAACCCGGCTGCAAGGCACATTTTGCAAGTAGGGGAAAACCACGCAAGCCTTTCTCCTGCTGGCAACAGTTGAGTTAACGCTTCAAGTTAATGTGATTTCATCAGAGTACTAACGAACTAGATGCTCTGAAAGGATGTTTTTCGGTTGTCCACGAAAGCTGTGGATAACTATGTGGAAAACGTGTCATCAAACCGTAAAAATCCCTTGCAGGACGTTGGTTCGAGCCCGTGGCTTAAAAAATGGGCAGATAATTATCTTATAAATATCATAGGCTTAAGTTATGTTCCTGATGCGAGCTTGGTTGCCTCCTGCAAATCTCGTTGTCAAGTGCTTTTATGTGTATAAGTGATTGCTTAATTTGCGGTTCTATGCGGTTTAAAAGAAGGTCTGGCTGGGCGATGGCTGAAAAATTGAGTGATCTGCCAAAAGACGGAAAAAACGACCGCTCCTGCCCGCAGTTCTTGCCAGTCCAGTCCTTGCCTTGAACAGCCACGGCGTGTATTCTGCCGGGCCTTCCGGAGAGGTGGATGAGCGGTTTAAGTCGCACGCCTGGAAAGCGTGTGTAGGTTAATAGCCTACCGCGGGTTCGAATCCCGCCCTCTCCGCCAGCAATTTATATAAAAAACAACAACTTATGATTTTTTTACGGTCTAGGATGACTGTTTTTTAGGGTTGAAATAGGTGCTTTGGTCAGCATTTTGGTCAGCTTTTCCCGGCCAAAAACGCTCTACGGCCAATCCCCCTGATTGGATGTTTTCGTCCGGCATCCAGCGCCCATAGACCCGCCTGATCATCCCCCAGTCGCTGTGCCCCATTTGCTGCGCAACCCACATCGGGTTTTCGCCGGCGCTCAGCATCATTGATGCGTAGGTGTGACGTGTCTGGTAGGGGTAGCGATATCGCACTCCGGCGCGTTTAAGTGCGTGAGCCCACAGACCCTTTCTGATCGGTTGATCGCCACCCCAGCGTTCCAGCGTCCTTGGATTCTGAAAAATCTCATCTCCTTTTAGCCAGGTTGATACGTTCTGCACTTTTAGTACGTCCATGGCAGGCGGTAGCAGCTTCACGGTACGGGTTCCTGCGCGGGTCTTGGTGGTCTCCGGGCCAGTCTTTCGGGCGGCGTTTGTGAGCGTGCGGCGCACGTTGATCGTGCCATTGAGCCAGTCCACGTCGCCCCATTCGAGTGCGATCAGCTCAGAGGTACGCATGCCGGTCCAGAACGCGAACTGGATAAGGTTGCGGCCCTGACCATCCAGTGCGGCCAGGATGGCGGCCTGCTCCTCTCTCGTGAATGGATCCACATCCTCTGATTCCTTGGGCGGCTCAGCCTTGCGGTAGACCCATCCCGCGAGTGGGTTACTGTCGATCAGTTCATCCTCAAAGGCCTCCTGCAGCGCCGCGCGGAACACACTGAGAATGTTGGCGATGGCCTTGTTTCCGGCGCTGAGCCCGGCTGCCCACGTTTTGATGTCCAGGCGCTTGATGTCGGCTAACGGGCGCGATCCGAACTCCGGGATAAGGTGGCCATTGATCACTCGGGTGTAGCCATTCTGGGTGCTGGATTTCAGTCGTGGCCGGCGCCGCTCCAGCCAGCCGTCAAGATAGGTCGATACGGTGATGGCGCGTCCTGGGAGGGCGGTCAGTTGCGGCGCGCGCCGGCTGTCCGGAAAGGTGATGGCGTAATCGAACGTGCCCTTGTCGATGGCATCCAGGATGGCGGCGCGGTGTTGCGCCGCGCGCTTCAGGTTAGTGGGGGTGGGCTTGAGCTTGATGCGCTCGCGGCAGCGCCGACCCTGGTAATAGAAATCGATCTCGATTGATGTGTCCGAGGCCGCCCGAACGCCATCGTGGTCCCGCTCTCTGCCCATTCGTTATATCCCTCTGTGTCGATCAAGATGCGCCCGTCCGGCGCCTTCAGCCAGACTTGCTTTTCCGGCCAGATGCCGTCCCTGATCTTAGTGCGCACCGCGTCTTCCGTGTACCCGGATTCGGTGGCGAATTTGGGGATGGTCAGATAGCGGACGGGCATGCTCACTCGAAGAGGTCGATGATTTGCCTCGTGGCAGCCCGCACATGCAGCTCACGTTGCCAGCGCAACATGCTTTCCTCCATCGGTATCGAGGAGCCACTGCCAGTGCGTCGCCGCTTTTTCAGGTTCGCTGAGGGCCAAGCGGAGCATTGCATCCCCTGAACGAGGCGATACTTCGTTGCCATACGACAACCAGTTGTGCTGGTAATGGTCTCGCATGACGGCACGGCCCAATGCTGCGAGTTCCTCGGCCACACCAGTAGCCAAGGCCTTCGTTTTCCAGCGATCCCAGGCGTAGCCCTCCGGTATCGATCCCTGGCGGGCCATCACTGAAGCCCTTTCTTGGAACCGGCGAACCTGCTGTTCGAGTTCCGGGAACCAGTCAGGGAGTTCGCTACCGGGTTTTGCGCCACTCCTTATAGCGAAGGTGACATTCAGCTTCCTGACAATCTCCAGCAGGGTCGAAACCCCTCGGTACTGGTGTTCATGCTGCTCTGGGTCACCGTCTTCCAGGTAGCAACGCAACACGGGCATGACCGCATCGCTGATCTCGTACAACTCGTTCAATGTAAACGTTGGAGCCCAATTTGGCATCGCCATCACGCACCTTCCTGACATCTTGATTACCGTGGTAAATTATAATCACATGCAACGGTATAGATACAATGATTTAATTCAAGGATTTTCAGCGGATGCGGCTGGGAGGGATGCAGGATGCCTTCTCGCTCGCGGCCATCTCGGCGGGCCTGTTCGCCACCCACCCCTATCTGGCCGGGTATCTGCCTGCAGGTTTGTCCTTGGCGGGCGGCTTTGCGGGCGCGGCACTGGGTGTCTTTAGACTGGCATCAAAAGCCCTGCAACCGTAAGCGTCCAACGGCCCCACCTACAAATCCCCTTAAACCTCTGAGACCTTGCTGCATTTTCAAAGGAGCGGGGAATGACGAAGCAAGAAAGGGCGGAAGCCTGGCGCGGGCATCTTGAAAGCTGGCACAAAAGCGGT
>JBBQQT010000134.1:0-9896 GCA_038215555.1 Burkholderiales bacterium
TGCCCTTGGACGGAATGAACGGGTCGCGATCGAAGCGATTCGGGAAGAAACGCATGATGGCTTTGTTTTCATCCTGCATGAAGCAATACACGAAGGCATCCCGATTCGGCTTGATGTTGAGGAAGATTTCCTCGCCGCGCTTGAAGTTGCTGCCACCTTTGGCAGAACTCAGCGACAACGCGATCGGCCGGGTGTCCTTGCTTGCCTGCGTCACAGCCTTGGCGTTCGGCGTCAGATAACTGGCCAGAATCGCCTGAGCCTTTTCGGCAACCTCGTAATGGTTGGCGGACAGGTAAGCGGTGAAAAAGGCAAGGTCGAGTTTGGCGCTCTTTTCCATGCCCAACGCTTCGCGATAGGCCATGATGGCATCGCGCAAGGCGTCGTCCGGGGTGCCATTGATTTCACCGGTATACAGGCCGCGCACGCGCATCTGGTTCTGCCAATAGGCGACGAACTCGCCCGGTTCGGCGAACAGGCTTTGATACCAGTCGCTGATCTCGGTTGCCACAGTTTCGTCCTTCACGTCGCCGCCGAGGCAGGACCAGTAGGGCGTCTTGGTCAGTTTGCCGAACAGTTCGACGGTGGCCAGCTGCACCAGATTGCGCAGCGCCTGCGCCATGCCATCGGAACGCGCCATGTTCATCTGGTAGTTGATGCCGAATTTCTTGTAACCCGCTTCGCCTTCCAGACCGCTGCCGGAACGCATGATGGTGACCGAGTTGTTCGACATGACGCCAGGAATGATGCTCAGGTCGCTGGTGTTCATTACGCTCAGGTCCAGGCCCAGGATCGTGGCTGCAGCGGTTGCCGCCTTGCCGATACCACCAAAAGGTTCGATGGCAATGCCACCACCTTCGGTCTTTTTCGCGATGTTCTCGTCAAGTTGCGAGATCGAACCGCGAATGCCGTACTGCGGGAGCACCTGGAACATGCTTTTCTGTTCCGCCTGCTGCATGAAGCTAATCAGGTTGGCTGAATCATTGCCGAAGGCAATCAGCTTGATAGCGCGGCTGCGCTTGGTCATTTCCGACACGGTGGTGATCAGCATGTCCTTGGTGCCGGCGCTGACCTTCTTGGTCTGATCGGCAATGTCTTCGGTGATGACCACGACGTCGCGGATGCCGTACATCAGGAACGTGTTGTCCATACAACGCAAGGCGGACGTGAAATTGGTGACACTTCGGACCGGAGCGGCCTCAGGCCCGGTACGCAGTTTATCGGTCATCTCCGTGGTGTCCTTACGGATTTCCTGTTCGCTGGCGCAACCTGCCATCAAAAACAGAAAACCGAAGCCTAGTATCACCTTCTTCATTTGCATCGCATGATCCTGAATAAAAGCGACGGCTCAAGGCCGCACAAGGTTATTTACAGTTGGGCATGTTGATCACGGGACCCGTGATGATGGTCGTGTTCTGCTTGCCGAACATTTCGCGGATGCCGCTGTTGCTTTTTGGTGCATTGTTGCTGTTGATATTGATGGAACCGCACTCGCCGCCGCTGGAACCGCCATCGCGGCCCTGTTTTATTCCATCGGCAATGGTGCCGCGCCGGGACTTTTCCTTCATGATTTTTGCCGTGATTTCCATGTCCATGTCCGGCGGTTCTGGATTGACCGAAGGCGGACTGGACAGAGCGACACTCGAAAAAAACAGCGTGGACAGCCAAACGGATACCGAGGCTTTCATGATGCACCCATCCTTTAACCCAATTTAAGCGCCGTTGCGCCGAACAAGGGAATGTCCCGATGTTCGGCGCCTGGCTCAACGCGGGGCAACCACCCCACGCTGCAACTGAAACAGCTTATTCAGCGTTACCGACATTCGCCTTCTGATTGTTCAGCAGGCCGGACTGGCTCTGGTTCGCGTTCTTGATGTTGACGTTGGACTTGCCACCATTAGCCGCGTTGCCGATGTTCATTTCCTGCTTGTTCAGCAGACCGGATTGCGACTGGTTGATGTTGCCAACCACGACCTTGGACTCGCTGCCCTTGCCCGTTGCATTGCCGACGCCCAGTTTCTGGTTGTTCAACAGGCCGGACTGCGACTGGTTGATGTTCTTCACGTCGACGTTCGACTTGCCACCGTTGGCGGCATTACCGACCGCCATTCCCTGCTTGTTCAACAGGCCGGACTGGCTCTGGTTGACGTTGCCCACAGTAACCTTGGACTCACTGCCTTTACCTTCGGCATTGCCGATCCCCATCTTCTGGCTGTTCAGCAGGCCGGACTGACTCTGGTTGACGTTCTTGATGTTGACGTTGGACTTGCCGCCGGCCTTGGCGTTGCCAAGATCCATTTCCTGCTTGTTCAGCAGACCGGACTGGCTCTGGTTCAGGTTCTGCAATTCAACCTTGGATTGCGATTGCTGAGCGACAGCGAAGGAAGACAGGGTGGCGGCAACGGCGAAAGCGATGACTTTGGTGGCGAATTTCATTTTGGTTTCCTCTTCATGGATGTGAGTGTGAACGTGAACATGACTTCAATCTACTTCGACTACCGAACGCACCAAGGCGTCTGAACCTATGTTGCAAGCCTTGCGAATACGGTTCAAAAAATTTGCATCTTTTTTTCCCCGTCCGTTAATTATCAATCACCTGAAAATAAGCACAAGTTGCATTGCATTCATGGCACCACCGAAATGTCCTCGGCCTGGTTGAACAGATCATCCGCTTGCAGCACCACCGGACCTTGCGGCAGGGTCTTCAGCATCTCCCGCACCAGGTAGGCGATACGCCCTTCGCGCGAGGCATGGGCATGCGCGAACAGGTTCAGCAGCAGGTTGATCGGATCAATCTGCCATTGCCGGTGTGCGGTACGCCATTGCTCGGTCCGCCAGATGATCCTTCCGGATTTTGCATCAACCAGACGCAAAGAGGTGGATACCACGACAGCATCGTAAAGGCCGGAATGAATGCTCGCCGATTGCTCGATCTGGCCCATCAGGATTGCATCTGCCTTAAGTTCCCGCCCCAGTCGCTGCGGCGAGATGCCGGCCATCAGCGCCGGGATGCTGATCCCCAGCTTGCTCATGACACTGCGCACATGGTCGGCCGAGATGCGCGCATAGCCCTTCGCCGACAGGTTCTGGTAGACCTCGTTGTGCAACGCTTCCTCGATGCCCGGTTCGAGCGAAAAATTGTCCATCGGCGCGACGGCGATGGCGGTAGGCCGCAGGCGCGCAAAATCCGGATCGACTTCCCAGATTTCCTTGTCCGCCTTCTCTTCCGACAACGCCGGTTGCGCCACGATCAGCAAAACGATTAATAGAAAATGATGGAAGCGAATATTGCGCATTCTTGACCTCGTGTGATTACTCAGCCATGCCGTAACGCCAAGATAGGATCCAGGCGCGCCGCACGCAATGCCGGGTAAGCGCCAAACGCCAACCCGGTCAACAGCGACAGGCTGAACGCCGGCAGGATGGTCCAGACGCTGAGGACGGCCGGCCAGCCGGCACCGTACGCGATGCCAAGCACGACCGCCGTACCGATCAGAATGCCAAGCAGGCCACCGGCAGCGGTCAACAGCACGGCTTCGCTCAGGAACTGGCGCGCGATGTCGCTGCGGCGTGCCCCCAGCGCGCGCCGCAGGCCAATCTCTCGGGTGCGCTCGGTAACGCTCACCAGCATGATGTTCATGATGCCGACGCCACCCACTACCAGCGACAGCAGCGCCACCCCGGCCAGCAGCAGATCAAAGGTCCGCCGCGTCTGGCTGGCTTGCCGCATCAACTCGCGCGGCACCACCAGTACATAGTCCGCCGCGCCGTTGTGGGCGATATCTAGCAGCCGTTTGACCAGCGCAACGCTGGCCGGCACCTTGTCCGAATCGCCCATGTCGAGGATCAGCTCGCTCAACGTTTCGCCGCCGGCAAATGCGGCATCGGCGCCTAGCGGCAGCAGCACCGCCTGATCAAAATCGCGCATCGCAACCGGCGCAGCGGCGTTGCGCCCCAAATCCTGCCGGCGCAGCACCCCGACCACGCGGCAGATGTCGTGGCCGATCCGAAGCGTGCCGCCGGGACGCCCGTCGCGGCCCAGATCGGCAGCCAGTGCGCCACCCAGCAGACAGACCAGCCGCCGCTCTGTCTGATCGGAAGGCAGGAGTGGCCGCCCGGCCTGCACCTCCAGTCGTTGCAGGTCGGCGTAGTCGGCGCTGACCGCGTTCAAGGCCGGCACGCGCTCCCGGCTTAGACCATGAATCGCGGCCTTGATTTCGCGCAGCTGGGCAATGCGGACGACCCCCGGTAGTTGACGCAACCGCTGGGCGTCATCCGGAATCAAGCCGCGCGATCCACGCAAGCGGGCGGCCTGTAGTTGCTCCGGCGCCAGATCGGCGGCGCGCACAAGAATGTTGCGCGTGCCGAGGCGCTCGATCTGCGCCAGGGTTTCCCGCTTGGCGCCTTCGCCGATGCCGATCAGCACCAGCACCGAAAGCACGCCGAAGACAATGCCGAGCATGCTTAGCCCGCTGCGCATCCGGTGCCGCCATAACGATTGCAGCGCAAAATCCAGATCGGCCCGCTGCGTGCGAAACGGCAGGCGTCGCTCAGTCATCAAAGCGGCCATCACGCAGTTGCAATTGCCGACCCGCGCGGCGCGCCACGCTCTCATCATGGGTCACCATGATCAGCGTCATGCCGCCCCGATTCAAACTTTCCAGCAAGTCGAGTATCTCGCCGCCGGTGGCCGAGTCCAGATTGCCGGTCGGCTCGTCGGCCAGCAGCAGGCGCGGCCGCTTGACCACAGCGCGGGCCAGCGCAACCCGCTGCATCTCGCCGCCGGACAACTGCGCGGGCAGGTGTTCGGCGCGCTCGGCCAGGCCGACCTGAGCCAGCGCCTCGCCAACCACCCGATCAACATCGCTGCCAGCTTTGACAACCCCGCCCTGGTAAAGAAACGGCAGGGCAACGTTTTCGCGCGCAGTCAATTCCGGCAGCAGATGAAAGTTCTGGAACACAAAGCCGACGTCATTGGCACGAAATGCCGACAACGCATCGTCGTCTAGCATTTGCATCGGCCGGCCGGCAAAACGGTATTCACCGGCGCTGGGCCGGTCTAGACAACCCAGCACATGCAGCAGCGTCGATTTTCCGGAACCGGAAGCGCCGCGAATCGCCACGAACTCACCGGCCTCGACGCGCAGATCAAGCGATTCCAAAACCGAAACCTCACGTCCGGCCAGAACATAGTGCTTGCACAGGCCGATGACTTCTAGCAAACCGGCATCCTCAGCGCAGCAGGCTGACGCGTTCGCCCGGGCGCAGGCCGGCGAGAATTTCCACCCAGTCCGGATTGCTGCGCCCGACCCGGACTGGTCGTTCGACAATGCCCCCGGCGCCCTCGACCCGGCAGACCGGCTGGCCGGCGACATGGAACACTGCGGCGAGCGGCACTGCAAGCACCTGCCGAAGTTGTTCCGAAACGATGCTGATACGCGCCGTCATGCCCGGCCGCAAGCGCGCATCGTGACCTTGCAGATTGATGATCAACTGAAAATGTTTGCCGGCCGTTTGTTCGCGCCCGGTGTCCATCGCCAGCACGCCGACGCGATTGACAACGCCCTCGAACGCACTGTCCGGAAACGCTTCGACACGCACTGCGGCCTTCTGGCCGGTCTCGACACGGCGCAAGTCTTCCTCGCGCACGCGGGCTTTGATGATCATGTTGCTGATGTCCGGCAGATACAGTAGCGGCTGCCCCTGCCAGACGCTGTCGCCGGCGCGCGGCTTGCGGCTCTGGTTGTTCTGGAACACTTCATGCAGCACGACAATGCCGGCTGCCGGCGCCGTCAGCGTCGTCTTGTCGAGTTCCAGGCGCGCCTGTTCCAGCGCTGCGCGTATCGAAGCGACTTCGTTGTCGACCCGGTTGCGTTCGGCGATGGCGCGCGCGATGCGGATCGCGTTGTCTTTTTCCATACGTTCCAGTTCCGCCTCCGCTTTTTGCAGACTGGTGAAAGCCTGCTCCGCTTTGCGCTTGGCCTGGAGAATCTCGCTGTCGACGGCATGACCCTCTTTGCGCAATTGCTCCAGGTCGCGGATATAGGCCAGGTAGGGCTGGTATTCCTGCTGCGCCTTCTTGCTCTCGAATTCGGCCTGTTCGTAGGCCCGCTCCGCCTGTGAGCGCTCCATCTCGACGCCCTTGGCGGCAAATTCCGCCGCCGCCGCGCGACTCCCCAGATCGCCCTGCAAGCGCTGAATCTCGGTCTCGAATGGGGTCGGATCTAAACGCACCAGTTCGTCGCCAGCCTCGACGCGCGCGCCGTCCTCGACGATGAACAGAATCTTGCCGCGATCGCCGCGCAAACCGGAGGCAACGTGATAGGCATGCGCCGCATCCAGCAAGCCCACCGTTTCCACACCGATGTCGAAATCCATGCGCTGAGCGGCAACCCACTGCGCTGCCTGTGGTGACGGACGTTCCGTGCGCCACGCGATCAAACCCGAAGCCAGCGCGGCGATCAGCGCCGCTACGCCAGCAATACTCCAGAATCGACGACGCATGTGTTCCCCAGTCATGGTTTCCAGGGCGTGCGTTCCAGCAACTGGTTCGCTGCCGCCCAGAGCCGATAAGTACCCACGGCATGTTCAATCTGGCTGCCCAGCAGGCTGACGCGGGCGCGTTGCAGCTCGATCTCGGCCTCGATCACATCGAAGTTGTCTGCCAGATCATGCATGAATTTGGTTTCCGCCAGCGCCAGCTTGCCCTCGGCAACACGAATCTGGTCCTGCCGCAGCCGCGTCCTTTTGCCGGCCTCCTCAAGCTGGAGCCGTTGCTGACGCAGTGCCCGCGCCACTTCCTGCAAGCGCGTTTCAAACGTCAGGAGCAAGGACTCGACGCGCAGACGTGCGCGGCGCAGGGCTTCCTTTTCGGCACTGCGATACAGATCAGTCGAGGCTTGCAGATACACCCCCCACTGCTGCTGGGTGGTCGACAGATTCTGGATCAAGGCCGGATCGGTGCTGTAGACCTGGCCGTAATTGACGAGCAGGTTGAGGTCCGGCAGCACGCGGTTCTCCGCCAGCTTGACGTTGCGTTCCGCTTCTTCGATGTCAGCCCGGAGTTGTTTCAGATCGGGCCGCAATTCAACCGCCAACTGTTCCAGATCGGCATCCGGCAATGCCGGCGCCGCCGCCGGCTGAACACTGAGCTCGCGTTCAAGCGGCCATTCGAGCAACTGCTTGAGTCGGTTCTTTGCATTTTCCAGCCCATATCCGGCCTGCGCCACCTGTTCCTCGGCGTCGTTCAGACGCAAATCGGCGCGGTAGGTCGCCATCGGGTTCGCCAGGCCGACCTTTTCCTTGCCGCGCGCCATCAACGCATGCCGGATCAGACGGTCACGCACTAGTCGATGCAGCGCAAGCAATTGTTCCTGCCGCAACACCTCGTAATAAGCCACGATGGTGTCCAGCGCGATGTCGCTGCGGGTCTGCTCGACATTCCGCCGCGCTGCGTCCAGCACATACTCGGCCCGATGCAGCGGGTCGGCGCCCACCTCGCGCCCGAGACCGCGCAACAGGGGTTGATACAGACTGGCATTCAGCGTGGTGTTCTTGCCACTTGCGGTCTGGTTGTAGGACGGCCCCAGGCTGAGCTGAGTGCCCTGGATGAATTTCTTGTTGAGGCTGACGCCGACGCTGTTGTTGCTTCCTTCATAGCCGCTGTCGCCGCCCAATCGACCCAGCGAAACGCTGGGCACGATGCGGATGTCGAATCCCGACTGAGCCGAGGCCAGCGCATGCTGCTCGCTTTCAAAAATCAAACGGGCGCCGATCAATGATTTGTTGGCAGATAGCGCGGCATCGATCGCCGCCGCCAACGTCAGCGGGGTTTCTGCATGCGCTGGGAACGAGGCCATGGCACTGTATAGGGAGACCGCAAACAAACTGACAAAACGCGAGGGAGGCATTGATGATAGAGCACTGGTGGCAGGGAATGCACAGACACCCGCCTGGCTCTTAAGCAACAGGCGGGGCAGATCGAAGGACTTTATGTGCCAGTACGCCAGGTACCAAACT
Organism: Burkholderiales bacterium; assembly: GCA_038215555.1. GTDB lineage: Bacteria > Pseudomonadota > Gammaproteobacteria > Burkholderiales > Thiobacillaceae > PFJX01. Next base: position 8,017 of record JBBQQT010000134.1, read on the forward strand.
CTTGGTCGATACAGCTATACGTACCAGAACCGTCTCGCGTCGGCGTCAATGTGAAGCCGCCGGTGTAGTTACAGCCGGCTGTTGAAGATCCGCTCATCGCGCCGGTATTTGCGTCGACTGTTCCGGTGACCGTTCCGCCCTGGCCGCTGACAGCGCATGTACCTGTCGATTCAATCCAGTCACCTAAGCTCGCGTTAAACACGCCATCAGGGTAGACCGTGCCGAACCACGGCACATGGAAGCCGACCTGGCAAAAATCGGGGTGATAGATGCCAGACCAGGTGCCTGCATAAGGGTTTGTCGTGCCGCCCGTTCCACCCGTTCCACCTGTGTCCCCCGTTCCACCCGTGCCGCCAGTATCGGTCGTTCCACTGCTGCCGCCGCCACTAGAGGCAATGCCACCGGTCACTGCCAGCGCGGCGATGACGCTGGTAGCGGTGATACCGGCACCTGCGACCGCCACCGTGCCCGCATTGCTGGCGCCGGACGCAGCCACTGCCGCTGCCGACGACTCGCCGCCAAACAAGCCGGCGATGACGCCGTAACGGGCGCTAGACTCAACCACGTCCATCGCCACCGAATCAGAATACGCTCCGGTTGGGGACGGAATTTCAGGCAGTTCCTTGTACAACGTCAGCTGGTCGTTGCCACAGCCCATCTGCCAGCTCGGCACGTCCTTGTCGGTGCGCGCGGCGGCCTTCTGCGGTGGTGCGGTTTTAACCACCTTGCGCTCGCCATTGACCACCAGGAACAGATATTCCATGGAAGCCGTACTGGCAGCCGGCGCCGGCAGACAACCGGCATAGCTGTTGGGGTCGGTCTCCAGCTTGGCCAACGGCACAAACAGATAGTCGGCGTGTGCATCCGATTTGAAGTAGGCACGCACCAGATTCACGCCTTTCGGATCCTTCACCTTGGCTTCGACCCGGATGCGCTTCTCTGGCACAAAATACGCAACCGCCTTGTGGCCGACGCTGGTGTCGGCATCCGCCGCAATGGCGCTGGCGATGGGGGACAGCAAAGCCGGAACGACCAGCAGTAACGGGACGTAGTGTTTCATGACCTTTCTCCTTGTGATGGTCTGCGAAAAAAAGAATTACTCATGATGCAAGAGCATTCGGTGATTCCTGTTTCAGGCGTCTTCCTGCAACTCGCGATAAACCTTGGTCAAGGTTTTCAGTGCATCCTGAATCGCCATGTCGAGGGCGGCATCGCCCGATGCCGGATCCCAGGAGCCGGTCTGACCGCCGCTGGCGCCGCCCTTGAATTCCTGAAGGTTATCGCCCTTGCCGACCGCCGCCGCCAGGTATTCGCCAGTGGCGGCATCCTGCAAGACCAGATCGACACGCACATTGGTCGTGTAGGTCTTGCGCTTGGAAAATGCGCTGACTTCGGATTTGAGCGCGACGTTGTATTGCGTTACCGCGCCGGACACGAAGTATTCGCACAGCAGAATCTTTCGTGCCTCGGCGCGTTTCTCCGGACTTTTGACCAGACTGTTGGTGGACAACGCCTGCCAATCGAACAACTGCTTCATCTTTTCCCATTCCACCACGCGGAAACTGCCGGAATTGAGCAGGCTGGTGGTGAGCAACTGGCCCGAGGTGTCCCACAGTTTGTCGGCGGAATAGGTACTCTTGTTCTCGAAACCGGCAATCGCCACCATCGGACGCTTCGGTTTTCCAGCCGCCGGTTTTTGCGGCACGGACGCTTCCTGACGCGGTGGCTCGGCAGCCTGAACTTCCAGCGTACGCGAACTATTGGCATGCTCACTCGCCAGTTCGGCAAACTGCCCGTCCGGGTATTTCTTCAGGTAGGCCTGATACTCACGCGGGTTCTTGCTGCCACGGATGCTTTCCCAGAACGCCAGTTCAACCGCA
>JBBQQT010000135.1:0-9821 GCA_038215555.1 Burkholderiales bacterium
AAGTAGTGGTGTTGCTGCATCAGTTCCCGGTAGCGCGGCTCTTCGCTCACGCTGACCGGACGAACAGCTATTTGTTTTAGATCGATCCGCATGCAATCTTTTTACGCAGATCGCTACGATTTGTCCAGCTTTAGTTATCAATCACTTGTTCTACCGATGAATTACTGGAAGGGCAAATTCACCGTGCTGGGGGAACACTTCGAGGGCTTCATCGCCCAACAAATCGGCGCGGGCCGCTATGAGTCCAAGAGCGAGGTCTTGCGCGCGGCCATGCGCTTGCTCGAAGAGCATGAACAAAAGGTGAGGGCCTTGAACCAGGCCCTGGCCGATGGCGAGGCCAGCGGCGAGGCCCAGCCTTTCTCGATGGACAGCATCCTCGCGGACGTGCGCCAGGAAACCCTCGCCGCTTCCCAGAATGCTTGAGCTGATCATCCGGCCGAAGGCCGAAGCTGACCTCAAACAGATTTGGCGGTATAGCCACGAGTGAGCGCATCGGATACGCCCGATTATCGACCGATGACCAGAATCTCGACCTCCAGCGTGATGCGCTGTTGAAGACGGGGTGTTCTGCCCTCTTCGAAGAAACCGCAAGCGGCAAGTCGGCCGGCCGACCAGAACTTGAGCGCTGCCTCAAAGCACTGCGAAAAGGTGACGTCCTGGTGGTGTGGCGCCTGGATCGCCTGGGCCGATCATTGCCCGACCTGGTTAAGATCATCGCTGACCTGGAGCGGCAGGAAATTGGCTTTGAAAGCCTGACCGAGAAAATCGAGACGGGCAGCGCGGCTGGTAAATTGATCTTCCACGTTTTCGCCGCGCTGGCGGAATTTGAGCGCAACGTGATCAGGGAGCGGACTCAGGCAGGGCTGACTGCAGCGCGGGCACGCGGGCGAGTCGGTGGGCGTAAACCATCGTTGAATGAAAAACAGAAGCGAGAGATTCGCGCGTTACTCAAGGATCCTTAGATCACGGTCAAAGACGTTGCTGATCGTTATGGTGTGTCGCGGACAACACTCTACAAAGCGGTTGGCGTGGTGAATCCAGATAAGGGGGGGAATGATGGACTTTGAGAACATGGCCAGGCAGTTGGAGGCCAGTCCTGATTACAAGGTGTTGCGGCGCCTGGTCACCAGGACACACTTCCATGATTTGCCAGCAGCGGGTTTGAAACGCGGCGCCATCGTCGATACCGAGACGACCGGCGTGGATGCGGCGCATGACGAAATCATTGAGCTGGGCATGGTGGCGTACAGTTATGACGCCAGTTCTGGCCAGGTGCATCGTGTACTCGAAACGATCAGCGAGCTAGAACAGCCCTCAAAACCGATCCCGCCAGAAACGACCAAGGTGCATGGCATCACAGACGACATGGTCCACGGCAAGCGAATCGATGACGCCAAGGTCGCGGCCATGCTATCCGGCGTAGATCTGGTCATCGCGCATAACGCGGCGTTTGACCGTGCCGTCCAAATAGTCGTAAGCGACGATGGCGGCGTGGTGTTTCATGCGGGAAGCATGTTGAGGTTGAAGGATTCGGCGGTGCCAATCACGGCGCTATCGAGAGCGTGGCGCACGCCGTCTGCCCCGATGAAGAGCGTGTTGTCTGCGCGGTTGTGTTTCGCGCCGCAGCGCTTGTGGAAGACGCGGTGTTTGCCATCTACGTGCAACCAGTCGCCGCAGGCTTGGCGGGAGTAGCCGAGATTTTCCCAGTTCATGGTGTGCAGTTTGATGTTGCAGGTGTCTTGACCGAACATCTCGATCACCTTGCAGTCCACGTCGAGTTCGCGGGCACGATGGACGAACTCGGCAGTTTCTTGCACATCGCGTAACGGGTGGTTGGCGCGTACTTGCAGCGCCGGGAACTGATGCGCTTGACGGATGCTGGTCAGCACATCGTTGATCTCAATGCCCATGCTTTGGTGTTGGCTGTCGGCATCGAACGAGTCGATATGCAATTTCAGCTCGTCGAGGTAGGGCAATGCAGCTTGCAGCAATTGCGGGTGTCCGGCGTGTGAGTCCATCGAAACGTGAGCGCCCGTTGTTTTGCACATGCGGGCGATGTCGCCGACCTGTTTGTGCAGGGTAGGTTCGCCGCCGCTGAGGATGATCTCGTCTGGCACGATGCACGCTGCCTCCAGCTTGCCAAGGATGGAGGTGATGGTTGGCAGGCGTAGCAGAGATGCACCTTGTTTGTCCTGGCCTTCGTTGTGGCAGTAAGCGCAGCTTGCGGTGCAGCGGCTGGTCAACAGAAAGCGGATTTTCAATGCCATGCGGGATCGCTTCATTGATGTGATTGGATTGGTGCGCAAGAGTTGAGCCTGGCTATGGATAGCGGGTAGCAGATGAATGACGGGGCAGCTATTCATGAGGTCAGCCAATCGAACGCTTCCGACACGAGGTAGCCGACACCGATCGCCACAACTACAGGTGCAGCGAAAGTGGCTGCGGTTGCTGCGGAACGTGTCAATGACTTTGAGACACCAGCGGTATTAATTTAGTGTCGATGAATGATCGGTGTTTTCGGCGACGTCATCCTTTTTGGGTGGATTGATCCAAGCGGCCTCAGGCAGCTTGGGCGGTTGCGGAGCAATACCCTTGAATCGTTTCGGATTGGCCTGGTGCGCCGACCACCTGAACCGGTACTTCAACTTCCATCGTCCCTGCCTGTTCGCGGAAGCCATCACGGACGCGAAGGGCAAGACCCGCAAGCGCTACCCGCTGGACTGGGTCAGGACGCCCTTCGAGAAACTCGCCGAGGTAGCAGACGTCACCACGTTTCTGTGGCCAGGCATCACACTCGCCGCTTGAAATCAGCCCTTGGAAAATCCACCCCAACCCCGGCCTGTGGATCTTGTGGACAATTCGCTGGCAAACCCCGCCAGCGAACCGGGGCGCTTGCCGTGGATAAGTCGCAAAAAACCGCGACTTATCCACCGCACCCACCTTTGCCCACAAGCCCCACAGGTGCCATCCGTTTTGATTCGAAATTCGAAGATCAAAACCGGATGCTCAGACTCATACCTCTATTGGAATTGACTCGGTCGCAAGGGGCTCAGATGCTTTCGATTGGGCGGTTGGATTTCCTATCCTTTTTTATGTACGGCAGCGCACAGATCAATTTTGCTAACAGGTGCATTGTTTGTCTGGGTGGTGTTTAAGGCAGTATCTGTTACTTGGGCACCGAATCAGGATTCAAACTTTTGAAAGGATTGGACATGTTCAAACGACTTTTCACGATGCTGCTCACTTTCCTGGCCATTGCCGGAGCAACTATGACGTTTACCGGCTGCAACACAATGGCAGGCGCGGGAAAGGATGTTCAGAAGGTAGGCGGTGCCATCACCAACGAGGCGAATGAGCACAGGTAATCATCCCGCCCGACGATTTCATCAACACACACCAGCGGTCCGGCCTTCCGGCGGCCTTCACTCAGACCATGACGGCCTGCCTGAACCTTCAGCATCTCCACTAAAGAAAGAACAGCAACTCACAACGGCAGGCTTCATCATCGGTGCCCTGCCAGCCACTATGGTGTCCCATGCCGGAGACTCTGATTCGGACCGCAGACATGCATGACCTTCGTTCAGGACTCGATCATCATCACCAAGATCAAGGCCAAGCTGGCCAAGGAATAGATGCGGAGCTTGGTGCATATCAAGGTTGATACCGACAACCAAGGTGTGGTGGGTCTTGAGCGGCACGGTCAAGCCCTTGGCTGCAGCCTGCAAGGTGGCGTCAATCGCGGCTGGCACCGAAGGCGTGATTTCGGCCACCAACAATATCTAGGTCACGGCAGATAAATAGCCATCCGGTTTCTGGCAGAGTCACTGCCGATACTGATGCATCCAGCGTGTCGCTTATGGCGACACAGTTCGGCCTCAGTTCCACAGGAATCGAAGCCGATTCTTTTGCAATGCTTGGCCAGACATTCAGCACCGTTAGCAAGTTGGCTGGACAACGTCGTCACTTGGCATGATTCGACTCGAGTACGACGCTCATGGCCAGAGGCAAAAACGCACCGATACATGCCGCGACTAATACGTCGGTTGGCCAGTGGACGCCCAGCACCAGCCGCGATATGGCGACCAGGGTAATCCATGCGACCGCCAGTGCCCGCGCGAGATTGCGCGATGCCGGCCTGATCCGGCTCACGCAAAGCACGCAGGCAGTGGCGAATGCCGCGACGACCAGCGTATGTCCGCTGGGAAAGCTGGAACCCCAATACCATTCCGTGTCCCACAGCGCCGGCCGTGCCCGGCCGACCAGAGTCTTGACCAAGTAGACCACCGCCGCGCCGCTGGACGTCGAAGCGGCGACCAGCAATGCCTCAGTGCGGTGTCTGGTCCATAGCAGTGCGCCAGTCACCAGGGCCGCCAGCGAAACCAGGAACCAGGATGCCCCGGTCATGGTGACGGTTTCGAAGAATCCGGTCAGCATGCCCGGAACATGGGCATGGATGTAAAGCAGGATGGCTCTGTCGATCGGCCCCGACTCGCCGCCGAGCACGTCTTCGCTCAGCTTGGCTGCGGTCACCACGAGGACGAGCGCCAGCACCAGGGTCAAGTGGCGTTTTCCCGGTGCTTCGGCCCCGTCAGGTTGGTTACGGCGCACATAGGTAGCCAGGACAAGATAGAGGCAGGCGACGATGATCGCCATCTTCACGAGATCTTCGATGATTTCCAGGATCACGCTTGCTCCAGGTTGTGGCCACACGATGAAATTGCGAGTCGACTAGCCATTTGCGCCTGGGCCCGAGCCAGTCGCTTACAAGATACAGCGCTCATATCCTGTCCACGTAGTTGATCGGGGCGTGATCGGCCAGCGGCTTGGCTGGGCCGAAAGGATGATGGGCTGAAATTTGCTGGCTGGGCGCGGCCAGACGTATTTCCGTCCCGGCGTGCCGGTATCCCAATGCTTCCGCAGGGACGGTCACCACGATATCTTCATCGTCGACAACCCGGTAGATGGGGACATCGCCAAGGGAGGCGATGAATGCCGGGTTGCCGACCCGTGGCGAGCCGAATGTGTAAACCGCAGCTGGCGCGCGACGCGCTGCCGCCAGTGTCGCGAGGGCCGCGCCCAGACTATGCCCTGTATAGAAGATCGGGCAGTCGAGTGGGTCAATCGCCTCGGCAATGTTGCGCCATACCGAGTCGAGCGCGGCGGAAAATCCGGCGTGCACCTGGTTTTCAGCCAGCACCAGCTGCCCGAACTTGAGATCGGTGAGGCAATCCTGGATGTCGTGTTCGGTGCCGCGAAACACCAGCACGGCGAATGGCAGAGGCCCAACGGACTCGATCAGCATGGCTTGCGTACCCGTTGCCTGGGCGTGAAAGAATTGCCTTTGCCTGAATCCGGCCCGTTCTAGAAATTGACTCCGGGTGGGCTGCGGTGGCGGGTCTTCTTCCTCGGTATCGTGTCGATACACCAACCGGCTCAGCTCTGCGAGCCACAGCGCGTTGCCGGGGCAGTAGGCCAGATTCATCGGATCGAATGGCTTGAAGGAACGGCACCGGAAGAAATCCATGGCAGCACCGGGATGCAGCAGGTCTTGCCATGACGTGTCGGTATGCATGTATGAGGTCGTCCGTGCGAAAAATTCGCGATTCTTCCCTTGATTGTCAATCAGTGTGCAATTTCAGGTGTTTGAATCGGAAGGAATCGTTGCCGGTTTCCAAGATGTCAAAGGCCGATGCGAAGGTCGCCAAGGTTGCCAAAGCCAAAGCCGACGTGAAGGCCGCCACCACCAAGTAATCGGCCGTTTCGCGGTAGGGAAAAAGACAGGCTTGCCGGTCTTTTTTCGCTTCGCGCGAGCGGGGCCGCCCGGCATATGTGCGACATCGAACGGAAATGTCTTGCGCTGATGAGTACGGTCACCGCCCGCGATAGCATTTACAGCCTGGACGATCAAGCATCCTGATGGCGAAGGGGTGACCCCCTCGGGGAACTTGAACAGAATTAAATGGGCCAGGCTCACATTTTTTATCATTAACAAAAATTCAGGCCGGATTGTTAACGACCAGACGGTAAATGTTGGTTTGCAAGACCTGACCTCATTGCCGTTGCGCGATGAAGATGTTGCGCGTTTGTCGCCCTTCGTTCATGAGCGACACATCAATCTGTTGGGACGCTACTCCTTCGCAGTGCCCGAAGCGGTCACCCGAGGAGAGCTGCGTCCCTTACGAAACCCCAATGATTCCAACGCTTAACCGTGTTTTACGTTCCATTGCTCCCTAAACCCCTAAATCGAAAGCCCGCACTAACTGAAAAGCATTTGCGCGGAACAGATGGTTCCAACTAGCACAACTGTGGAGAAGAAAATGCAGCGCTACTGGCTTGAATGCATCGATGCTAACAAGCACTGCGCAGACGCGTGAATTTTGAGTTGACGTTGCTACGATTGCTGCTGCATTTCTTGTCAGCAAAACAGGCCGTGAAAACAATAGGATCGCGGCCCACATGGAATGATCGAAACGACGTACCAACGGCTAGAGCTAACCATATTGACCACGATCGTCTCGGCTAAAAAAGGGTAGCCACGAAAGCCACCCTTTTATTCATCATTTATCTTTTCAACTTTTACGACGACGCAGCGTTGCCAACCCAGCCAGACCAAAACCCAAAAGGGCTAGCGTTCCAGGCTCTGGAACGACATTAGGGGAAGGACAATTAGGAACGCAGGTCCCAGCAGTGGCATCTAAGTGCAAAAAAGAACTTAGTACGGTGTCTTTGTCATTCGTGGTGACAAAAGCAAGGGTGTAATTTCCGGTGTCCGCCAGGGTTGCGTTGTAGTTTATCCAACCCGAGTTGCCTGACGTACCAACGGTAGTACCAAGACCATGGATTGAGGCCAAGACTTGAACGGTCGATGTTTGGCCGATCAGGATGGCAAAGGATGGATCATTGTAGGGAATGTAGTCAGTTGCAACATAATTCCATGCAAAGGAAACGGTGTCGCCAGCATTACCAAAAAACGACTGATAAAGGGCCGAACCATTGGTTAGGTTGCCCGAGTCGGGGTTCGTATTGAGGGCATCCAATGTACCGGCAGTCAACCCGAGCGTGCTTTCAATGGTAGATACAGCGACTCCCGAAGCGTTTAGCTGGGCCATGTTCGTGCCTGCGGCATTAATGGTCCAGACAGTACTATCGAATGTTGTCACTGACGTGGACGGCGTGGCAATCACCGTGCCAATGGTGTTCCAGCCAGACAAATTACCAGTTTCGAACCCTGCATTGGTAAACACAACTGGCGCTGCATAAGCAGAAAAAGAGCCAATAGCGCAAACAATCGCAACCAACTTTGATACCACATTAAGATTTTTCATGATTTTTCCTTGAACTGTAAACATGTTTGATAAAAGCAATTTATAAAAGCAATTAATATGCCAAAGCTGCCAGCACATAAAAAAGTCGTTTTTTTTCAACGACTTACGGCAGAGGCTAGACGATAAGCGAACTTTAAGTAATTAGCGACAGAACGAACATGTAAGATATTTCGACAAGACACTTGAAAAACAGGGATTGTTTTGAATCCCGCGGCAGATCCCTATGCAGTCGTATCGTAATCGTTCACTCCCCTACACCCCGACCGGGATGGCGGGCAGCGCGGGAAGAGCCAAGCCCTGGCGAGCGGCACGGATGACGGTGCCGAGGTAGCGCCAAGCGGAGGTGCGGCGACGTCGGCAGGTTTCGATGACGCTGACCAAGAGGGCGAAGGCGCGGGAACCCGCTTCGGATCGCGTGCCGTGGCTGATGCGGCGCGCAATCACCCAGTGGCGTAGCGCCTGTTCGGCGGCGTTGTTGGAGAGCGGCAGATGAGGCTCGGCGACCGGACGCAGAATCACCTTCCAGTCGTGCAGGAACGCGCGCACGACGCTACGCAGCACCGGGTGGTCATCCATCTGATTGGCCTCACACAGTTGGCGCAAGTGCTCGACCTCGGCACAGTGGCGCAAAGGTAACGCGGTCGGCGGCGCCTCGATACGCGCCGCATAAATGGCGGCCATCAGGGTTTTTAGAATGCCTTCCATCTCCTGCCCGACCCCAGCCACCCGGCCATCGCTCGATTCGGCCAGGCCGCGTAGCTTGCGCATCAGGTGCGGCCAGCAGCGCAGGCGGTTGTCCCAGGCGCGGTAGACCGCGTAACCATCGCTGATGAGAATGCCGTGAAAGCGGCCTTGCAGGACGTTGTCCAGCATTTCCCGGTGGCGTGAGCCGATGAGGTAGAGCGCCGTGTGGCTGCTGACCAGAACCCACAGCCACAGCGGCACGCCGGATTCCGCCCACGATGTTTCATCCACATGCAGCTGCGCCACCTGCAAAATATCGGCCACCAGGGCGTCCTCCAGCGGGACACTGGCGCGCCCTGCTTCCCGGATCGTCTCGTCGATGACGCCGATGCTTAAGCTCAGGTCGAACAGTTCCATCAGCAGTTCGCGAATGCGCGCCCGCGACAGGCGCATGCGCAGCGCGAGCAGAACCATCACCCCAGCCAGGCGTGGCCCGACCAGGCGCCATTCGCCCAATTCAACCTTCTCCCATTGCCCGTCGGCCGGTGCCCGCCAGGGCTGTGCGCGGCTGGCATGGCCACAGGCGCAACGCACTTCAAGCAGGTTGTGGCGCGTGACGCTGAACCTCAGGCCGATCTCGCCCTCGACCTGCGCCGCAATATCGACTTCGTCCCAGGCGGTGTACGAATGCGACACGGCGTCCGCCGTCAGCGTCTTGCCACAGACCGCGCATGTCTCGGGGCTGTGCTCACAGGCGTCGGTCACGGCGAGTTTCTGCGTGCGGCCATGGCCCGGACTGCCTGGCTGCTTGCCCGGCCGTTTACCCGAACCCTTCCGGTTGGAGCCGGACGGGCGCTCGGCGACCGCTTTGGCTGCATCTTCCCTCGATTTGGCCGGCGCCTCGCTGGCGCCTGATTCGGTTTGCGCGCCGGCGGCCTCAGCCTTGCCCGCCGACTTCTCCCAGGGCGCCTGACTGCCCGGCGGCCGCGAACTGTTCTCCGGCCCTTGATTCAGGCGATCCTGTAACGCTATCACGTCATGCAGCAAGCGCTTCGACACTTCCAGCAATAGCTCCGTCGGCAGCGTCTTCAGCCACTCGTCGTCCATCTGTAGAAGGTCATGCTTTTTCAGGTACATCTCGTCGCATCTTCGTCAAGTTTCTGCATTGTGACGTATAAGCCACTGACTAAGAAGGTTTTTTGCAGGGGAGTGAATGGTTACGTCGTATCTGTATTGCGCCTTCCTGCCTTCGGGGGAAGGCGTAAAACGATGTCGTGCGTAGTACGGATAACGGATAGGAATTTCAACCGCATGAGCCCAAGTATGCACCGGAAAAATGGCCGCACAAAACAGGGGTTTAGGGAGCAATGGAACGTAAAACACGGTTAAGCACTCTTCTCGTTGAGGTTTTGTAGGGGCAGCCGCCCTCCATGGGTCATTACCTCTGGTACGGCGAAGGCGGAGCGTTGCACAAATGATCGTTTGTGCAACGATGACCTACCTACCGCCTGTAAAGGCTCCGCACGTTGCATAAACCTGTTGCGATAGCTTTTTAAATTGCAATAGGTTTATGCAACAAACACCGACGAGTTGCGACCCTTTTGTCCGAGTAATTTCATCAAAACGTAGGGCACTGAGGTTTTCTTAACCGTGTTTTACGTTCCACTGCGCCCTAGCAGCCTGTCGGACTTGAAATACCCAAACGGCCCAGAATCCCGCCCGGAACGGGGTTTGCACAATAATTAGGCACTTTTTCCCTCTTTATGCCCTGTTTTTGCTGAATTCGAGCGGGTTTTCGTGCATTTCACGCAC
>JBBQQT010000136.1:0-9591 GCA_038215555.1 Burkholderiales bacterium
AGTCGTGCCCGCAGCCGGCACACCGGGCGCGTGCGAAGCCGTGGGCCAGAATGCCGCATTCGAGGTAACGGCGGAATTCCCGCTCGACGTGAGCCGGCGTCGACCGCCCCGATTCGTCCTGTGCCAGTTCGAGCCAGGTGGCCAGATGCGTCTGCACCGTGCGGTATAGCACGGAGCGTTCGGGCTGGCGGCGACGATAGGTGGCGGTGCGCGGAGTGGCGCACGCAGCGGCTGCGGCGGGCATGGACATCCTGATCGGGGGATCGGGATGAATAACTGTAGATATATACAGTTGTTGGCGCAAGCCGGGGCAAGGCGGTCCACCGGTGCCATGAGGTCGGTTGGCGGTTTGGACCGCGATTCGCTTTATGGAAAACGCCTCATAAAGCGGACGTGCCGTTGCCGTCCTTGCGTAGTGGGTCCGGATGACTGCTCCACTCAGTTACCTGCCAGCTTGATAAAGACAGTTCCGGCTTCCAGCGACTGATTATCGACGGAGGTAATTCCAGTGATCAGATTTCACCCGGTCGGCAGGGTTACCGTCACTACCTGCAAACCTTGATCGACACCCGGCCACCTTGCGATGTCGGACCGGAGGCCTTTGATGCCTGGGCCCTCGGTGTGCTCAAAGCCCACGGCCAGTTCCAGCTACTCTGCGCGTTGCGCCGCGGCCCTTGGGGCGTGGAGGGGCTTAACCTGCGTATCGCAAAAATACTGCATGAAGCCAAACTGATTCCCGCAAGCGAAGGCTGATATTGCGGTCGCCCTGTGCTCGTCACCCGAAATGACTATGGCTTGGGTTTGATGAACGGAGATATTGGCATCACCCTCGAGTACCCCGGTGCCGATCAGTCGTGCTCACTGCGCGTCGCATTTCCCAGCGGAGATGGCGAGAACGGTATCAAGTGGGTTTTGCCGAGTCGGCTGCAGGCGGTGGAAACCGTGTTCGCCCTCACCGTCCACAAATCCCTGGGTTCGGAATTTACTCACGCGGCGATGGTGCTGGTGCTGCCCGCTCCTTGCTAACGCGAATCGGTGGGGGTGTCAGCCGGAAGGCCTGGGAGGCGGAATCGACGGCGGTGTTGCCATGATCATGTACATTTTCTCAATGTCATCCATTGCTGGATACGCATGAGTGCGCCGGCAGACAGGTAAACATTCCTCGCCTTGAATCTCGGGCCACGATCATGGCACGACCCGTTTCAGCGTCTCATTCGACGAGGCCGTAACAGCGCGCCGAGACGCGGTTGCGGCCGGCCTTCTTGGCGGTATACAACATCGCATCGGCGGTTTCGATCAGGCCGCGGTCGGTCATCTGCGGCGATGGATGGACGCTGGCGCAGCCGACGCTGACCGTCACCACGTCAACCGTCTGGTTGTGCTGGTGGCGGATGTCCAAAGCCTGCACCGCCGCACGCATGCGCTCGCCGATGTTGTGGGCGCCGTCCAGATCGGTATCGGGCAGGATCGCGGCGAACTCCTCGCCGCCATAGCGGGCGAGCAGATCGCCCGGCCGCGTCAGCGCGCCGCGCATGGCACGGGCGACGCGGCGCAGGCACTGGTCGCCCTCGCCGTGGCCATAGACGTCGTTGAATTCCTTGAAGCAATCCACGTCCAGCATGATCATCGACAGCGACCCGCCCTCCCGCACGGCGCGGCGCCACTCCAGATCGAGCACTTCGTCGAAGCGGCGGCGATTGGCGATGTTGGTGAGTCCGTCGAGCTTGGCGAGGCGATCGAGCAGATCGCTCTTCAGTTTGAGATTGATGTGGTTGCGGATACGCGCCAGCACGATGGGCAGGTGCAGCGGTTTGCTGATGTAGTCCACTGCGCCCAGGTTGAGACCCTTGGCCTCGTCTTCCGGCGCACCGCGCGCGGTGACGAAGATGACCGGGATGTCGCGAGTGCGCGCCATCGCCTTGAGTTGGCGGCAGACTTCGTAGCCGCCCATGTCCGGCATCATGACGTCGAGCAGGATCAGGTCGGGCGGTTGCTCCGGCCGGTTGGCGATTTCCAGCGCGCGCTGGCCGTCCATCGCCACCAGCACGATGTATTCCGGCTCCAGCGCATCGGCCAGCAGATGGATGTTGTCGGGCGCGTCGTCGACGATGAGGATACGGGGTGGCTCAAGCGGCATCGGGGCGCTCCGGTTCCAGTTGGGACTGCATGCGAGCGATCAGGTCGCGGGCGCCGACGTGGTCGAACTTGTTCAAACGGACACGCAAGGCTTCCAACAGGCTGGCCAAATCGCCATGCCGCGTCAGTTCCGCTAGTTCATGCAGCAGTGGCCGCGGCACGTATTGATCGGCGTCGATCAGTTGCCGCATCCGGGCCAGGATTTCGTGCAGCCGCTTCCGTTCCGTCGCCGTCAGGGGCTGCGCCGGAGCCGGCGCGGCAACGGCGGCGGCATCGCTGGCTTTAGCGGTGTCGGCGCGGCCCAACACCGCCAGCAAAGTGTTGATCAGCTCCGCCATGTCGACCGGTTTGCCCAGATGGCGATCCATCCCCGCCGCCAGACAGGCCTCGCGATCGGCCAGCATCACCGCCGCGGTCAGACCGATCACCGGCAGCGCGGCCAGGGCCGGATCGCGCCGGATCGCCCGGGTCACCTCGATGCCATCCATCACCGGCATCTGCACATCCATCAACACGGCGTCGTAGCGTTCCCGCAGCAGCATTTCCAGTGCCTTGCGGCCATGGCTGGCCACATCCAGGCCGAGGCCGAGATAGGCCATTGATTCGCGCAGCACCAACTGATTGGCGGTGTTGTCCTCCACCAGCAGAAAGCGGTAATCGATCAGGGCCGCCGCGCGCGCCCGCAGCGGTTCCAGGCCGGCTCCGGACAGGCTGCGGACGGACTCGACAACCTCATCGGGGTCGCCGATCCCGAACGGCAGTTCGAAATGGAACGCGCAGCCGGCGCCAGGCGCGCTGTCGGCGCCGATCTCGCCGCCCATGCGGGTGACCAGTCCCTTGACGATGGCCAGGCCGAGGCCGGTGCCGCCGTAACGGCGGGTGATCGAACTGTCCGCCTGGGTGAATGGCTGGAACAGTCGCTCCAGTTGCGCTGGGTCGATGCCGATGCCGCTGTCGCGCACCGTGAAGCGCAGCCGCAACGCCACGCCTTGGCGCCGCACGGATTGCACCGACACCTCGATGCCGCCGCGTTCGGTGAACTTGATGGCATTACCGACCAGATTGATCAGCACCTGGCCGAGCCGGCGCGCATCGCCGATCAGCACGGCGGGGATGTCGGCGGCCGTGACGCAGTTTAGCGTCAGCCCTTTTTCCAGCGCGCTGGCCTGGAACAGGGCGGCGACCTGGGTCAGCACCCGTTCCATCTGGAACGGTTCGGCTTCCAGATCGAGCCGTTCCGCCTCGATCTTGGAGAAGTCGAGCACGTCGTTGAGGATCGCCAGCAGCGCGTGTGAGGCGTCCTGTATCTTGCCCAGGTAATCGCGCAGCCGCGGCGCCGGGTCGAGCGTCAGGCCGAGGCCGCACATGCCCAGGATGGCGTTCATCGGCGTGCGCACCTCGTGGCTCATGTTGGCGAGAAACTCGCTCTTGGCGCGGCTGGCTTCCTCCGCCATTTCCTTGGCCAGGCGCTGCGCCCGTTCCGCCTCTTTCACCGGTGTGATGTCCTGGATCGAGATGACCTGCCCCACCACCTGGTGCTGGCGGATGATCGGCGTGGCGGTGATGGCCGCATCGAAGACAGTGCCGTCGGCGCCGCGTACCGTGGCGTCGTAATTCCGATATTCCTGGCCGGATTCGCGCGCCCGCGCCAGCAAGGCGTGCCAGCCGGGCGCGCCGCTGACGCTGCCGAGCGCCTGGGCCAGATCCATGCGCAGCAGTTCCGCTTCGCCGCGCCCCAGTTTGCGTACCGCGCAGGGGTTGGCGAAGGTGATGCGGCCCGCCGCGTCGGTCACCAGCACGCTGTCGCCCAGCGTGGCGGTGATCTCGCGGATGCGCGCCTCGCTCTCGCGCAGCACCGCCTCGTTGGCGGCCCGCGCCTCGTCGCGTTCCACCACGGTATGCGTGAGCAGGCGCATCGACGCGGCGACCCGGTCGATCTCGTCGTTGAGATGACCGCGCGCGCTGTCCAACTGGCGCTCCACTTCCGGCGTGATGGCGTAGCCGGCGACGAAGGCGTCGGCCACCGTGCCGAGCGCATTGACTCGGCGCGCCGTGCGCATCTGCCAGGTGCCCAGAATCCACCAGAGCAGGCCGGCCAGCACCACTCCGGCGAGGCCGCCGGCCAGGCCCAGATCGGCATAGGACAACGGCGTGGTGACCGGCCGCCAGGCGCTCAGTTGCGGCCCCGCTTGCCCGTCGAGTTGGCGCCAGGGCAGATGTGCCACGACGAAGCGAATGCCGTCCTCCTGCTGAATGCCGGGCGGCAACAGCGCGTTCAAATTACCCAGGCCGCCGCGCGAGCTGGCCACCACGCTCCGGTTCCAGAGCAGGAACAGACGCACGTCGGCGGGCGCGGCGGTGAACAGCAATGCGTTGTCGAGCCGGCGCAACAGGTACAACCGCCCCATGCCTTCCGCGCCGAGCCAGATCGGTTGCTGGTACACGCGATAGAGGCTGTGGTTGTTCGGCTGGTACAGCCAGGAGGTGGCATCGTTTTTCTCGCGGCCCGCCGGTAGCAGCGCGGCATGCTGAAGCCCGCTGTCCGCCGCCATCGCGTCGGCGTAGCTGCCGAAATGGAATTGCACCTGACCGGCCCGGTCGGTGACCAGCACATGGCTGAAGGTCTGCGTTTCGCCCTGCAGCGTGAAAAAACTGGTCAAGGCCTGCTCGCGCCCGTGCGTCCGCTCCAGGATGCGGGCGTACTCGATGCGCGCCTTGAGTTGCACCGCATCCTTTTCCCAGGTGCTTTCCCATTCGCGGATGCGCTGGGCATAAGTGGTTTCCAGGGTGAGGTGCATGCGCTGCACGGTCTGCTGTTCCGCGCGCAGGTAGAACCAGCTGGCCAGACTGACCAGTATCGCCGTCGCAATGACGAAGGCAATCGCCAGACGCGCGGCGGCTTGTTTGCCGAGCGGAGTGCGCATGGTCATGGCTAGCCGATCAAGGTTTGCGGCCGGACCAGGTGTCCACCACCATGTCGTCCAGACGTAGCGCGCGCGCCGAGGGCGCATTGCCGGAAGTGGTCTGGAAGAAGGTTTCGGTCTCCTTCAATTGCCGGCTGGAGAAGCGGCCATCCTTGCTGTACAGGCGGGGATAACGCCGCAGGCTGGTGATCAGCGCCTTGCGCTCTTCCGCATCGGTCACCGCCAGCACGTCGACGATCTGTTCCGGTGTATGGCTGGCCATCCAGGCCAAGGTGCGTTTGAGGATGCGCACCATGCGGGCGACCTCGCCGGGGTGCTGCTTCAGCGTTTCCTCACGCGTTTCCAGCGCGGCATGCAGGAAGTTGGCGCCGCGGATGCGCTGCGTCGTGCGCGGGTCGCTCAGATCGGCCAAGAAGAACACCTTGCCGGCCTCGCGCAGGCGCGAGGCGAACGGTTCATCGCCCATGATCGCGTCGACGACGCCCTGTTCCAGCAACGAGGACTGCTCCGGCCAGCTCTGCCCGGCGGCGAGCAGGCGCACCTGCTCCGGCGCGACGCCGTCCGAACGCAGCAGCAGTTCCGCCAGTTGTTGCGACGTAGTTTTGCTGGTCAGCGAACTGGTGTTGACGCCGACCACTTTGCCCTTCAGATCGGCGATGCGCTTGACCTTGCCCTTGAGGTCGGCGCGCACCATCAGGATGAACAACGGCGCATCGTTCACCGGCGCGATGGTCACCACGCGGTCGCCGTTGGTGCGTTGCGACATCGCGGCGGGCAGGCCGGCGACGGCGAAATCGACATTGCGGTTGAGCAGGTTGCCCAGGGCCACCGCGCCGCCGCCGGTGTGCAGGATTTCCAGTTGCGCGCCCTCGGCCCGGTCGGCGCCGATTTTGGGCGCCACATCCAGCGGCAGATAGGAGATGTTGCGCGGCCCCGGGAAGCTGATCGCCAGCCGGGTCAGCGGCTCGGCGACCGTTGCCGTGGTCAGACCGAGCAGCAGCAAAAACGCGAAAACCTGTTTGCGACGGAAGGGCATCGTGTATCTCCTCATGGCGCCATGGCGGCGGTGGGTGATCCTCAGCCACCGAAAGCCGGGACCAGCAATTTGCGAAGAAATCGCCTCATTTCCCCTGATGAAAGCAGGTAAGGCTGACGGATTCTAGCCAGTCTTTTCAATATTTCCGGCGCAAATGCGAGGGCCGTTCGCCGTTGCGGTAATAGTACTTAAGTAGAGTACTCGGAGACCGGCGTCTGGCCGGCAAGCAAGGCGCACAGCACTGCCGGTTCCACCGGCTTGACCAGATGCCGGTCGAAGCCCGCCGCCTGGCAGCGCGCCACCGCTGCATCGTGGCCATAGCCGCTCATCGCCACCAGTTTGACGGCATCGCCGCCGGGCAGCAGGCGGATCGACTGCGCCACCTGGTAGCCGTCCTGGCCGGGCAGGCCGATGTCCAGCAGCACCACTTGCGGCTGGATCTCGGTAAACAGGGCGAGCGCGGCTTCGCCCGAGTCCGCCATGCAGACCTCATGGCCTTCCATGCGCAGGAAAAGGGCCGTGCTGAGGGCCACGTCGGGTTCGTCGTCGACCACCAGTATCCGCAGCGCCGTCCCCTTCCGAGCGGGCGCCAGCGCCGGCTCGGAAGGGGACGGCGCCGGGATGTACGCGACGACCTCCGGCACCACCGGCAGACGAATGCGGAAAGTCGTGCCGCGTCCCGCCCCGGCGCTTTCAACTGTTGCCTGGCCACCATGCATTTCCACCAGTTTCCTGACCAGGGTGAGGCCGATGCCGAGGCCGCCCTGCGCCCGTTCCAGTGTGCGTTCGCCTTGCTGGAACAGGTCGAACACCCAGGGCAGCAGTTCCGGCGTAATACCGGGACCATTGTCGTGCACCACGATCTCGACCTCGCGCCCGGCCTCGCCCGCCATGACTTCGGCGCACAGTTCGATCTCGCCGCCTTCCTGCGTGTACTTCGCGGCGTTGTCGAGTAGGTTGATCAGCACCTGGGTCAGGCGCACCGGATCGCACACGATGCACACCGGCGCAGCGGGGAAGCGCGACACGAAGCGGTGCCGCTTGGCCTCGAACAGCGGGCGTGCGGTTTCCACGGCTTGCGCCAGCAGCGTGTTCAACGCCAGCGTTTCCTGCTTCAGCATGACTTTGCCCTGGACGATGCGGGAGACATCCAGCAAGTCGTCGACCAGATGGGTGAGATGGTTGACCTGGTTCTCGATGATCCGTTGCGCCCATTGCACGCGCGGCTCATCCAGTTGCAGCAGGCCGAGGATATGGGCGGCGTTGCGGATCGGCGCCAGTGGGTTGCGCAGTTCGTGCGCCAGCATGGCGAGGAATTCGTCCTTGCGCTGGCTCGCCTCACGCAAGGCCGCCTCGGCGCGCAATCGCTCGGTGACGTCGCGGCCAATCACCAGCATGCCTTTGCGGCTGCCGTCAGACTCGAACAGCGGCACCCGGCGCACGTCGATTTGCCTGCCTTCATGGCCGGGCAGCGGTGATTCCAGGATAACGTGGGTGGGGCCGCGCGCTTCCCAGGATTCTTCGTCGAGTTGCATACAGATCTCATGGACGCGGCGAAATGCCGGCCGTGCCGCGGCCAGCTCTGCTTCGCTCATGCCCTGCCAGGAGAAATCGCCGACCTGGAGGAAATCCATCGCCACCTGGTTGATCAGCAACCAGCGCCCGACGCCATCCTTGTACAGGATGGCGTCGGGCAAGGCCTCGATCAAGCTGCCGAATTGCTGGTTGGCGCCGAGCAGCGCGGCTTCGGCGCGTTTGCGCGCGGTGATGTCCTGGCTGGTGCCGAAGCCGCCAATCAGGTTGCCGGCCGCGTCGAACTCCAGTTCGGCGCGCTGGCGCAACCAGATCTCGCGCCCGTCCACCAGCAAACGGTGCTCGATGTCGTAGGTTTCGCCATGCAGCGCCGCTTGCCACCGGGCATGCACGTAGTCGCGCTCGTCCGGGTGGACGCAGTCGAGGAAAGACTCATAGTTCAATGGCGTGCCGCGCGGGATGCCGAACAGACGGTAGTTTTCGTCGGACCAGGTCAACGCATTGCGCCGCACATCCAGACGCCAGCTACCAAGCTGACCGACGGACTGCGCCCGGCGCAGGTCGGCTTCCTGCAATTCCAGGCGTTGCCGCGCCGCGCGCAGAGCGAGATGCGTCTTGACCCGGACCTGCACTTCCACCGCCTCCAGCGGCTTGGTGACGTAATCCACCGCCCCCGCCTGGAAACCGGCGAGCTTGTGCTCGACCCCGGTCAGCGCGGTCATGAAGATCACCGGAATGTCGCGCGTCGCCGCGTCTGCTTTCAGGCGCCGACACATCTCGAAGCCATCCATGCCCGGCATCATCACGTCGAGCAGGATCAGGTCGGGACGTTTTTCGGGGCGGCGGGCGATGTCGAGCGCCCGCTCGCCGTCTACCGCCACCAGCACGACGTAATCGCGCGCCAGCAGGTCTGCCAACGGGTGGATATTTTCCGGAACGTCATCGACGATCAGGATGCAGGGCAGTGTGGCAACGGTTTCCTGCATGACTCTCGTGGTCTGATCAGAAACTGGGTAGATGGTGCGGTGGGATTCGGGCAGCGGATTCGGGCAGCGGTTTCAGGCCGCGAATTCGGGACGCGCACTCGGCGGTACGCGCTGCAACATGTCCGCAAAGGCGTTGTTCGGACGGAAGTATCCGTCCGGCTGGCGAACCCAGTCAACCGCACATTTTGACTAGCAGAGTCGGAGTGCGCCGTGCAAAGGCGCTGTTTTTCAGCGGGTGCGGGTGCTGTCGCGCTTGTTCCGGCGGCGCTTCCTGGAAGAACTCGCCAAAGCCCATCGTAGCGGCCAGTTGCAGTTCTTCGCGGAGCACGCTCCGCTGGGCGAGCGCCATCGCCTTCGAACGGGCGACCATCCAATCGAGCGCTTTCTGCCAACCAGTGAAACCTTCCGGCAAATTGCCACCCTGGATATCGAGATCGCGTTCCTTCAACAAGGTCTCGATTATGTGCGCACCCTCCACCCGTTCACCGCCGGGCCTGTTGAAGCCGAATGCCAGATCAAGTGGTTCCAGACAGTCAGCAGCAAGCTTGCTGAGCAGATTTACCAGAACAAGAAGGCCCAATGGGCGTTGTCCAAGCGGAAGCCTCTGATCTGGCGAGTATTCCGATGCTTATCGCCAAATGAAACGATGGGAGGAAGAAGGGCGATTGCTGCAACGCTCCAAAGACCAGCAAGACGCTGAAATCGCGCGCCAACAATTGACCATGGGTCAAATAACGCCCTTTGACGGCCATCGCGGCCATCGCCAAGTGGTTACAGGCAGTGTCCACCTCGCTGCGTGCGCATTGAAATCATGCGTGCGCAAACGAATGGATCTAAACCAGTTTTTCACGGATGCTGGATTCAGCCGTTTTCAGGTCGAAATCTGCCTGCAAATTCAGCCAATACTGCGGCGACTGCTCAAGGGCGCGCCCGAACAGCAAGGCCAGTTCCGCCGTCACCGGCCGCGCGCCCTTGA
>JBBQQT010000137.1:0-9399 GCA_038215555.1 Burkholderiales bacterium
GGGTACGGCGACGAACAAGGCCGAGGTGCATGAACTTTTGGAACAGGCGGGCCAAGTGCAGTTCGACATGGATACCTACAAGCTGCTCAAGTCACACATGGCGAAGGGAAAGGTCACGGTCAGGCGGCTCTGATTGTTTGCATGAGTGTGGTGTCATGCATGCCGCGCCCGCCTGGGCTGGCAGTCAGGTTCTGAACGCAGCGATTTGTTCACCCCTACGCGAATGGGTGACGGCTACCACGGCATCGACGTCGATGACTGTCTAAGCACTGGGTATCGCAGTCCGTTGGCCGATGAGGTGCTGACCAGTACGCCAGGGTATGCGGAAGTGTCACCGTCAGGCCAGGGGTTGAAGATCATCACCCGGACGAACCTGGACAGGTCGCTTGTCAAGCATGAGATCGGTCTGGAGTGCTACACCGCCGGCAGGTACTGCCGCTCGGGGGGGTTAACCGGTGTCCGGCAGATAACCGGCGCATTGCGGACCAAGCTGGCACCAAACTCCACCGTCCGCTCTGGCCGACGAGCACGCGGTGGCCGATCTGCCTGAGTGGCTGCTGCACTCAAAAATCTGCCGCTGAACCGCCGGGCGGTTGATCGTCCCTTCCGGGTCGATACCACTCATTACCGATTCAATATCAAGTCCGCTCATCCAGGCATAGAGGTAGCGCGCAAAGTCCAGTCCGTATTCCACGTGTCTTTTCCATCTCCAATGGTGGGTATCGGCGCGGATACCGTGATTGGGCGACTCGCTGGCACTGCCCCTCGGATAAACTCGCCAGATGAATCTGGATGACATCTTTTCCGATAGCGGGCCACTCAGCCGTGTCCTTTCCCACTATCGGCCACGCCCGCAGCAACTCGAAATGACCCGCACGATATTTTCGGCGCTGGAGCGGCGTGCGCATCTGGTCGCGGAAGCCGGCACCGGCACCGGGAAAACGCTGGCCTATCTGGTGCCGACCTTGCTCTTCGGCGGCAAGGTCATCGTCTCGACCGGAACCAAAACCCTGCAGGATCAATTGTTTCACCGCGACATCCCGGCGGTGCGAGAAGCCTTGGCGCAACCGATCAGCGTCGCCTTGTTGAAGGGACGCGCCAATTACGTCTGTCCCTACCATCTGGAACGCGCCTTGTCCGAAGGCCGCTTCAAAAGCCGTGAAGATGCGCAGCATTTGCGGGCAATCGCCCGCTTTGCGGCATTCACCGATTCAGGTGACCGCATGGCCTGCAGCGATGTGCCGGAAGATTCGCCCGCCTGGGCCTGGGCGACCTCGACACGCGACAACTGCCTGGGTGGCGACTGCCCGCATCACAAAGCCTGTTTTGTCCTGAAAGCCCGCAAGAAAGCACTGGAAGCCGACCTGGTGGTGGTCAATCACCATCTATTCTTTGCCGATGTCTGGCTGAAGGATGAAGGCGCTGGTGAATTGTTGCCGGCGAGCAATGCGGTGATTTTCGATGAGGCGCACCAGTTGCCCGCCACCGCCAGCCTGTTTTTTGGCGAGACGGTGACCACCGGCATGCTGCTTGATCTTTGTCGCGATGTCCGCGTCGAAGCTGCCATCAACGCCGCCGATTTTGCCGAATTGCCGCAAGCGGTCGGCGAACTGGAAATCCACGCCAAACAGCTTCGCCTCAGCCTCGGTCCGTCACAGGCCCGGATGCCGGCTGCGCGCGGCCTGGAGCGGGCCGAATTCCGTGACGCGCTGGATGAACTGGTTGCCGCACTGGCCAAACTCGACGTCTTGCTGGAAAGCCAGGCGGAACGGGCCGATGAACTCGAAAAGCTGCATGTGCGCTGCCATGAAGCGTCTGGCCGCTTGGAACGCTGGCTGACCCCGACCGTTGAGGTCGGCGAAAACATGGAGGGCGTTATCGTGCGCTGGCTGGAAGCGGCCACGCATTCCGTGCTGTTTCACGCGACGCCGCTGAATGCCGGCGAACTCTTCGCGCGCCAGATCGAAAACGATACCCGCGCTTGGATCTTCACCTCAGCGACCTTGTCGGTACGCAAGGATTTTTCGCATTACTTGCACGAAATCGGCCTCAAAGAAGCCGAAACCGCCGTCTGGGACAGTCCGTTCGATTACGAAAATCAGGCCCTGCTGTATGTCCCGGAAGCCATGCCGGACCCGAATTCACCCGGCTATACCGAAGCCGTGGTGGCAGCCGCCTTGCCGTTGTTAAACGCCAGCGGCGGCGGCGCCTTCATGCTGTTTACCTCGTTGCGGGCGATGAATGAAGCCTATCGGCTGTTGCAGGCGCGCATGGCAGAAACCGGCAGCAACTTTCCGCTCTTGCTGCAAGGCGACAAGAGCCGCACCGATCTGCTCGACGAATTCCGCCGCCTCGGCAATGCCATCCTGCTCGGCAGCCAAAGCTTCTGGGAAGGCGTCGACGTGGCCGGTGACGCGCTCTCGCTGGTCGTCATCGACCGCCTGCCATTCCAGTCGCCGGACGATCCGGTATTGGCCGCGCGTATGGAGGCCATGAAGCGGGCCGGCAAAAACCCGTTCTTCGATTATCAGTTGCCGCATGCCGTGATCAGCCTTAAACAGGGCGCCGGACGTTTGATTCGGCGTGAAAGCGATCGCGGCGTGTTGATGATCTGCGACCCGCGCCTGGTCGAAAAACCTTACGGCCGCCGCATCTGGCAAGCGCTGCCGCCGATGAAGCGCAGCCGCAAGCGAGATGAGGCGGTGGCGTTCTTTTCGATGGGTGCGCCCATTACGCCGTCCAGTGATGCGGCTGCAGCGACATAGTCAGCGGATGCCGGGCCGCGCTTTCGCCAAGTGCATCCAACTCGGCCTGGGGTGGCTGATCTGGCTGTATGCGAGCCATGCCTGGGCGGCTTCTCAGCATTACTTCGTTTTGCAAACATCACCGTTGGCCGGCTTTCAACATTACGCCGGCGCGACGCTGTTTCCGTTGATGCAGGTGGGCGACCCGCTGCAACTCAAGCGCGAACCCGACAACCCGTATGACCCGCTCGCGGTGCGCGTCGAATGGCGCGGCGTACAGATTGGTTATGCGCCACGCGCCGACAACGTCGATCTGGCCCGACTGATTGATCGCGGCACGCAGGTCGAAGGCCGTATCCTGCATCTGCAAAAAGGCCGAGATCCATGGAAACGTGTGTTGATGGAGCTGTATGTGGTCGAAACGGATTCACGTTAAGCAGACACGCGCTAAACCGATCGCCGCCTGCCGCCCTCCCTCCGGTAAAATCACCCTCTTTCCCAGCCGCCGTCCCGCCTTGAAATTTCTTGCTTTCGATACCGCCACCGAATGGTGCAGCGCGGCGCTGTGGATGGACGGTGTCTGCACTTCTCGTGAAGTCCACGCCGGACAGAAACATTCCGATTTGTTGGTGCCGATGCTGATGGAACTGCTCGCCGAATCTGGACTGACCCTGCATCAACTCGATGGTCTGGTCTATGGCATGGGGCCGGGATCGTTCACCGGCCTGCGCATTGCCAGTGGTGTTGCGCAAGGTCTCGCGCTGGCTGCCGATTTACCCGTGCTGGGCATCTCGACACTGGAAACGCTGGCCGAGGAAGCCGGTGCCGATCAAGTGCTCGCCTGCCTGGATGCGCGGATGCATGAGGTCTATGCCGCGCTCTATCAACATGAAAGCCAGCTTGAAAGTGACACCTGGCATTGCCTCGCGGGGCCGCTGGTCTGCCCGCCGGATGCCGTCCCTCTTCCGGAAGGCGATGGCTATGTCGGTGTTGGCTCCGGCTTTGCCGCCTACCCGAACTTGGCGAAATTGCATCTGAGTCGGGTCGATGCCAGCCTGATTCCGCATGCTCGCGCCATGGCTCGCCTGGCCGCCCCACGACTGCAGCGGGGAGAAGGCGAATCGGCGGAAAAGGCGGAGCCGCTGTACATCCGCAACAAAGTCGCGCTGAAGATTTGCGAGCGTTGAAAGTCAAAGCTTGAAACGATGAATGCAATTCTGAAACCGCTTGATTTCAATTTTCGGCCAATGCACGAGGACGATCTTGATGACGTCATCCGCATCGAGCGTGCCGCCTATCCGTATCCCTGGACCCTGGTCAATTTCAGGGACAGCCTGGAATCAGGCTATTCATGCTGGCTGGCCGAGATCGACGGCAAGGCGGCCGGCTACTGGGTGATGATGCTGGCAGCGGATGAAGGCCACATTCTCAATTGTTGTGTCACCCCCGACTGGCAAGGCCGTGGCTTCGGGCGCCAATTGGTGGAGCATCTGATCGACATCGCACGCAGTCATCGCACCGAATGCCTTTTCCTGGAAGTCCGTCCCTCCAATACCGCCGCCGTGTTCCTCTACCAGCGTCTCGGCTTTGAAACCATCGCGCTGAGAAAAGGCTATTACCCGTCCGACCAGGGTGCGGAAGACGCGTTGGTGATGCGGATGCTGTTCTGATGCGGCTTTCGGCATGAGTCTTTCAAGGCAAGATCGCTTGCAAGCGCTCGGTTTGTGGCCGGCATGGCGGCTACGCACGCCGGTGGAAAATGCACCCGAGATTGAATCCGCGCAGCAGCCATTTGAACAACCCGCCCCAGTTGTCGCCACCCCGGCGCAGGTGGCTTCGCCCGCCCGCCCTGCCCCGGAGCCGCCTCCAGAGTCACCCTCAAAGCCAACCTTGCAGCCTGTGTTGCAAGCCTCCGTCCCAGGCTCGCAGGCTGACGACAAACATCGCATTGGCGAAATGGACTGGACCGCGCTCAATACCGCGATTCAATCCTGCACCCGCTGCGACCTGGCCAAATCCCGCACGCAAGCGGTGGCGGGCGTCGGTGACCCGCATGCCGAATGGCTGTTCATCGGCGAAGCGCCAGGCGCTAACGAAGATCGCCAGGGTGAACCGTTTGTCGGCGATGCCGGCAAGTTGCTGGATGCGATCCTGGCCGCGATTGGCCTCGCACGCGGCAACAATGTGTTCGTCGCCAACGTGCTGAAATCGCGCCCGCCGGCAAACCGCGACCCGAAACCGGAAGAAGTGGCCGCCTGCCTGCCCTATCTGGAACGCCAGATCGAGCTTATCCAGCCCAAGCTGATCGTGGCGCTGGGCCGCTTCGCCGCGCAAAGCCTGCTTGCCACCGATACGCCGATCGGCAAACTGCGCGGCCTGGTGCATCGCTATCGCGGCGTGCCACTGGTGGTGACTTATCATCCGGCTTACTTGCTGCGTAACCCGCTGGACAAAGCCAAAGTCTGGGAAGATCTGGTACTGGCACGCGATACGATGCAGTCATTGAAAACCTGAACAAACCTCATCCATAAAGGAAATAACCATGCGCAAGCTTATGATTACATTTGTCATGCTGATATCGATCCTGAGCCTGACCGGCTGCGGCTACAACACTTTGCAAGCCCAGGATGAAGCGATCAAGGCGGGCTGGTCGGAAGTGCTCAACCAGTATCAGCGCCGCGCCGACCTGGTGCCGAATCTGGTCAATACCGTCAAAGGCTACGCCGCGCACGAAGCCAAGGTTCTGACCGAAGTCACCGCCGCCCGCGCCCGCGTCGGCCAGATCGCGGCGACACCGGAACTGATCAACGACCCGGCCGCGTTGGAAAAATTCCAGGCCGCCCAGGGTGAACTCACCAGCGCCCTGAGTCGCCTGCTGGTGGTCTCGGAAAACTACCCGCAGCTAAAAGCCGATGCCGGTTTCAGAGATCTGCAAGCGCAACTGGAAGGCACCGAAAACCGCATCACCGTCGCCCGCAATCGCTACATCGAAACGGTCAAGGACTACAACATTACGGTGCGTTCCTTCCCCAGCAACCTGACCGCGATGATGTTTGGTCACCAGGCGAAAGCGAATTTCGCGGTAGAGAATGAAAAAGCGATCAGTGCACCGCCGAAAGTCGACTTTGGTGGAAGTGCGGAAGGGAAAACTCCTACGGCTTATCCCGTGCCGCAATAACCAACAGCCGGCGATACCGGCTTTATTCTGTCTGTCGGATTATTTTCCAAGCCCTGTTCAGGCAGTTGCGCAAAGCCGCGCCATCCCCAACCGCCAATCTTCGACAAATATGCGGATGGATTCGATGAACTCTGGTTCGTGCGTGCTGCGATTGATCGTGCAGTGAATCCGGATCGATGGAGACGCTGAATCGGTGCCGCAGGTCAGCGTCCAGGCCAGGGCATTGGGACATTCTGGGAGGGTAAAACGCAGACCGCCGCGAATGATTTCTCGATTCACCTTGAACTCACCCCATAGACAGTAAATCTCTCCGCAACCACCCTTCCAGTCGATTACTCGATCGATCGAGGCGCAGCATTCCGCCAGGCGCGGCCCGGTAATGGCTGCCTGTAGTTGCGTTTCGGTCAGCGCACAAGGCGCGTTGGCAAAGAATTCCATGTCACTGCATCTGAAGAAATCACGTCTTGCCTCGTAATACCCCGGCCAATGCCGAAAGCGCATCGGCCAGTCTCTTTGCCGTTTCCGGGGGCGGCAAGGGCACCTTGAGGTTGCGCAAACCAGTGTCCGGATCGCGCTCGATCCAGGGATGGGCCGCCTTGCTGTCGCCAGCGGTGGTCAGCGCCGAAATGAATTGCGCGCCAATTTGCAACAACGCGGACCAAGGATCCGGCGACGCCGCGTCCGGTTCCGCCGCCATGGTTTCGTGCGCTGCTTCCTGCGTTGATTCTTGCGCGGATTCCTGCGTTGATTCGAACGTCACCGGCATGACCGGCGCTGCTTCGGCCGCTGCGACGTTGGCTGCTTCTTCTACCGGTGCCATGGTTTCGCCCTCGCCCATGTGGCCGGTTACGTTCTCCACATCCTTCATGAAGCGGTTGAGGCGTGTACCGCCAAGCGCGATCTCGCCAGATCCGCCGTCGAGTATGCCGGCCGACAGCGAGCGCTTGAAGGCGAGCACCGAGAGCATGCCTTCCTCGATGGTGCCCTTGGCGATGAAGTTGACGATCTGCACCGGTCGCTTCTGGCCCATGCGGTGGATGCGGGCGATACGCTGTTCGAGGATGGCCGGGTTCCACGGCAGGTCCATGTTCACCAGCGTCGAGGCGTGTTGCAGGTTGAGCCCGGTGCTGCCGGCATCGGTGGAGAGAAAGACGCGGCAGGCCGGATCGTCGCGGAAACGTTCCACCAAGGCTGGCCGCTTTTCCGAAGCCACGCCGCCGTGGAAGCTGACGTAGCCGATGCCGCGCGCTTCCAGTCGGCGGATGACGATATCGTGGGTGCGCGTCCATTGGCTGAACACCACCGCCTTCGTCTCAGGCTGGGCGAACAGGTCATCGAACAGGCTCGCCAGCTCGTCGGCCTTGACGCCGTGGTCGCTTTCCTGGTCCAGCAGATAGGTGCTGTTGCACGACATCCGCATATTCTGCAGAGCGCAGGTGAGGCGGCGCTGGTCCTGGTCCGAGAGGAACTTCATCTTGCGCCAGCGTTGCACGATCCGCGTCACCACTTCAGCGTTTTCGTCGTGATAGAACATCTGCATCTCGGTCATCGGCACCAGCAGATTCTGATCGGTGCGACTGGGCAATTGCCGCAGCACCTCGGACTTGCGCCGGCGGATCATGATCGGCGCCAGAGTCTGGCCGATTTTCTCCAGCCCGGTGTAGCCGGTGACTCGCCCCGCCTCATCCTTGACCTGGTGTTCGTGCAGCAGCTTCCAGGTCGGGCCGAGGCGATGCTGGTCGACGAACTGGACGATCGAGATCAATTCCTCCAGCTTGTTTTCCAGCGGCGTGCCGGTGAGCACCACGGCATACGGGCTGTCGATACGCTTGAGCGCCTTGGCGGCGATGGTGTTCCAGTTCTTGACTCGTTGCGCCTCGTCGACGATGACCAACTCCGGCCCCCAGTCGGCGATCAGGTCGAGGTCGGTCTTGAGCTTCTCGTAGTTGGTGATCTTGCAGAAATCGTCTTCGGCGAATTCTTTCTGACGCTGTGCGCGGCCGCCGCTGAGCACCCGCGCGGCGCGTCCGGAAAAGCGGGCGATCTCGCTCTGCCACTGGTACTTGAGCGAGGTCGGGCAGACTACCAGCACCTTGGCGACGCCGAAGTGCCGCGCCAGCAGCTCCGCCGCCGCGATGGCCTGGATGGTTTTGCCCAGACCCATTTCGTCGCCGATCAGCACGCGCCCGGCCCGCACGGCGAACAAGGCGCCCTCGGCCTGATACGGGTAAAGCGGCTCCTTGAGCAATTTCGCCAGACGCGGATCGACCGCGCCGAGCGGGAACAATTCATCCAGCGTCTCGCCACGCCGGTCGGCATCGCGCCGGCCGGCGACGAAATCCAGGGCGTCGTCGTAAGCGCGCAGTTCGTGGCCGGTCTTCGCCGCCACCACCACGAAACGCTCCAACTCGCCGAAACTTTCCGGCGGCAAAGCCCAGCCGTGCGACGCGTCGAACAGCCGCGCGGCCACCTTCAGCAAGGCAGGCGGACAGTCGGCGCCGGCGCGAAAATGCACAGCGCGGGCGCCATCGTTACGCAAGTAAAGTTCGGAAAACGGCGGATGGTAACCACGCGCGAACGCCGTCTTGGCGCCACGTTTCTTCTCCAGCTTGGCCAGCGTGAATTCGACGTGCTTGCAGGTACCCAGTTCGTTGGTCGCGTAGTCCGGGCAGGAACAGAAATTGTCGCCCGGTTGCGTCCCTCGTATGGCGACGCGGTAGTGGCTCTTAAACTGCGGGTTGCCGACGCGGAAATCGGAGAAGAACGGTTCCGTACCCAGATTTGCCAGATTGAACGTTTGTTCACGCCCGAACTGCCGCCGCAAAGCACGCTGCCAGTCCAACGGTGAGAGGTCTTCCGGGGCGTGGATGCGGGAAAGTTTGGCCTCTTTGGTGGGCTTGGTAGCGCGCTGGGTCTTCATCCGAGTGATTCCTGTAACGCGGATTGAAACCCGCTATTTAGCCATACGATCCGCAAGTGCAAAACGCGCATATCAAACCGGTCTCGCCATCATGGAACCGATATCCCATGGCCCGGATAATCCCGGATACCCAACTGCTGGATGCGTTTCGAACAGATTACCAGACGATGCTCGCTGCACAGATGTTTTATGGGGAAACGTTGGGGTTCGAGGAGATTGTGACGCGGTTACAGGCGCTGGAAATTGTGATCAACAACCTCAATTGCATCAGACGAAGTGGCCTTCCTGGCTGCGAGAACCATCACATTTAGAGTTGACCGCAGGCAATCGCGACCATGTCACCCTTGCTTTTATTTCGCGACAGGGTATCCGCCAGCAATCAGTTCCCAAAATGAATCAGATGGTTATCGGATCAAAACGTAATTGCTCAATAACCCACGGCAAAATATCATACAGTTACCATAATAAGTTAAAGTGTTAGTAACTACTCAGGTAGGCGGCAAAATTCTTTTTATTCATGGTGTTAAAAATTGTTGTTAAAGTGAATAATGCTGCTC
>JBBQQT010000138.1:0-9393 GCA_038215555.1 Burkholderiales bacterium
GATCACCTGCTTGGTGACGTTGAACACCGAAACCAGGTTGACATCGAGCACCGCGTTCCACTGATCCGGGCCCATCTTGCGGAAAGTACCGTCCTTGGTGATGCCGGCGTTGTTGACCAGCACATCGACGCCGCCGAAGTCGGCATTCAGCTTGTCTCCCATCGCTTTGCAGTCATCGAAATTCGACACGTCGCATTTCACGATTGCCATGTCGAATCCCGCCGCCGCCATTTTCGCTTTCCAATCGTTGGCCTGCGCTTCGTCCATATAGGTCGAAACCACCTTGCAACCGGCTTGCGCCAGTTTCAGGCAGATCGCGCTACCAATGCCGCCGGTGCCGCCGGTAACCAGTGCCACTTTTCCGTTCAATCCATTGCTCATGTCTGCATTCCTCTCGATTTACATTCTTTCCACTGCCAGGGCGACGCCCTGACCGCCACCGATACACAGCGTGGCAAGACCTTTATTGGCACCGGTGCGCTGCATGCCATACAGCAGCGTGACCAGAATCCGCGCGCCGGACGCGCCGATCGGGTGGCCGATGGAGATTGCGCCACCGCTGACGTTGACGTTGACCGGGTCGAAACCGAGTTCCTTGTTCACCGACATGGCTTGCGCGGCGAAGGCTTCATTGGCTTCGATCATGTCCAGATCCTTGGCCGACCAGCCGGCGCGGTCGAGACACTTGCGCACGGCGGGGATCGGACCGGTGCCCATGATTGCCGGATCAACGCCGGCGCTGCCGAAGCTGACCACGCGTGCGATGGGTTTCAAACCCAACTGTTTGGCCATCGCGCCGCTCATCACCACCACGCCGGCGGCGCCGTCGTTGATGCCGGAAGCGTTGCCGGCGGTCACCGTGCCGTCTTTCTTGAACGCCGGCTTCAGCTTTGCCAGGGTTTCGGTGGTAGTGCCGGCGCGCGGGAATTCATCCTTGGCGAAAATCACCGGATCGCCTTTGCGCTGCGGGATTTCGATCGGGATGATTTCCGCATCGAAATGGCCGTTGCTTTGCGCGGCGGCAGTGCGTTGCTGCGAAGTCGCGGCGAAAATATCTTGTTCGGCACGGGAGAAATCGTATTTTGCTGCAATGTTCTCCGCCGTGATGCCCATGTGGCAGTCGTTGAACGCGCACCAGAGACCGTCCTGGATCATCGTGTCGACCAGTTCCCAGTTACCCATGCGCTTGCCATCGCGGGACTTCGGTAACACATGCGGTGACAGGCTCATGTTCTCCTGGCCGCCGGCGATCAGAATGCCGGAATCACCACACTGAACGGCTTGTGCGGCCAGATGCACCGCTTTCAGGCCGCTACCGCAGACCTTGTTGATGGTCAGGGCCGACACCGTATCCGGTAAACCACCCGCCAATGCGGCTTGACGCGCCGGATTCTGTCCCACCCCGGCCTGAAGCACCTGGCCGAGGATGACCTCGTCAATCTGACCAGGTTGCAAATTGGCGCGAGCAAGCAAAGCTTTGATTACATGCGCGCCAAGCTGGCTCGCCGGTATACCTGCCAGCGCACCGTTGAATGCGCCGACCGCGGTGCGACCCGCTGCCACAATGACTACATCGTTAAACATAGGAAATCTCCTGCAAAGATTGGAATACTGCCGCCCCCGGAGGTAAATTCTATTCGGGTTTTTGTGCATTGCACTTGACATATTTTGTTGCGACGCACAAAAATGCTTCGACAACCCAACAACCAAGGAGTGGCAACGTGAGCAACTCGAACGACTGGACCGAAAGCTGGATGAATTCGCAGCAGAATTACTGGAAAGCATGGGCCGATTTGGCGCAGCGCGGCATGAAAGCACCGGAAGCGCCGAAGAACCCTTTGGCGGATGGTCTGGCGCAATGGTGGCAAACAGTTTCTCCGATGGCGCCGCCCACCGGTCGCGAAGCGTTCGACAAGCTGATGGATGTCAGCAAAGGCTATTTCAGCCTGGCCGAGAAGTTTATGACGGGTGCGCAAGCCAAGCCCGATGGCGGTATGGAAGCCATCAACGGCTGGCTCGAAGGTATGCAGAAAACCTGGAGCGACTGGTCGCGGATGGGCTCTGGTATGGGCTCTGCATTCCGTCCCGAAAGCATGTTCCAAAATGACCAGTTCAAAGGGCTGACTACCTTCATGGATCTGCCGATGGATACTTGGAATCGTATGGCCGCCAACGTCATGCCGATGCCGGGTGACTTCACCCAAGCCTTCCATCCTGAAGGCGGCAACCCGATGCATCAGCAGGTCAACAAGTTTCTGTCGGTTCCCGCAGTGGGCTACTCACGTGAATCTCAGGAGCAGTACCAGATTCTTGCCCAGCGTCAGATGGACTACATGGCCGCTACCCAGGCTTACCAGATGGCCTTTGGCAAGCTGGGCATGGAAAGTGCCAAGGGCTTCCAGGCCGCGTTGCAAGTGCGAGTCAAGGAAGGCAAGCCGATTTCCAGCCTGCGCGAGCTGTATGACCAGTGGGTGGAAATGAGCGAAGCGGCCTATGCCGAATTCGTCATGACCGAGGAATATCAGACCCTTTACGGCCGACTGGTGAATACGCTGCTGGCGCTGAAGCAGCAGATGGCACGCATGGTCGACCAGAACCTGGAAGCCATGAACATGCCGACGCGGGCGGAAATCAGCACGTTGCAAAGCCGGCAACAGGAATTGCGGCGCGACAACCTGAAGCTGCACAAGGAACTCAAGGCAATTCAGGCGCAACTCGAAGCCATGCGTCAGTCGATGTTGCAGATGCAAGCTGAGCCCAAGCCCAAGGCAGCGTCCGAGACCACAACCAAGGCAGCGTCCGAGACCACAACCAAGGCCGCGTCGAAGGCAGCGGAGCCGGTCGTTAAGTCGGCGCCGGTGAAAGCAGTTGCACCGAAACCGGCAGCGCCGAAAGCCGCTTCCAAGCCGGCTGCGGCAAAACCCGCTGACAAGCCCACGCCCAAAACCAAATAAAGCAGGAGACTGAAAAATGATGCCCTTCGATATGCGCCCGGACGCCGTCATGCAGGAACTCACGGCCTATGGCCAAAAGCTCTCGCATGGAATGAAAAACCTGATGGAAGTCGGTGAAATCAGCACCGGCGTCACCCCCAAAACGGTGATTTATCAGGAAGACAAGCTGACTCTGTTCCGCTTCAATCCATCCGCCGAAAAGGTGGCGAACAAAACCCCGCTGCTGATCGTCTACGCCCTGGTCAACCGGCCTTACATGGCGGACATCCAGGAAAACCGCTCCACCGTCAAAGCGCTGATGGATGCCGGCCAAGATGTTTACTTGATTGACTGGGGCTATCCGGATCGTGCCGACCGTTACCTGACGCTGGATGACTACATCAACGGCTATCTCGACCGTTGCGTCGATGTGATTTGCGAGCGTCACCGCATCGACAAGATCAACATCCTCGGTATCTGCCAGGGCGGCACCTTCTCGCTGTGCTATTCCGCGCTTCACCCGGAAAAGGTGAAAAACCTCATCACCATGGTCACCCCGGTCGACTTTCAAACGCCGGACAACATGCTTTCGCACTGGGTGCAACAAGTCGATATCGATCTTGCGGTCGATACTATGGGCAATGTGCCCGGCGAAATGCTGAACTGGACTTTCCTCAACCTGAAGCCTTACCAATTGATGGGCCAGAAATACCTTGGCCTGCTGGACACGCTGGACGACCCGGAAGCGCTGAAAAACTTCCTGCGCATGGAAAAGTGGATTTTCGACAGCCCCGACCAAGCCGGCGAAGCCTTCCGCCAGTTCATCAAGGACTTTTACCAGCAGAACAAACTGCTCAAGGGTGGCCTGGAAATTGGCGAACCGGTGAGTTTGAAGAACGTCAGCATGCCGGTGCTGAACATCTTTGCCGAACAAGACCATCTGGTGCCGCCCGACGCCTCGCGCGCGATGCGCGGCAAACTGGGCACCAAGGACTACACCGAACTGTCCTTCCCCGGCGGCCACATCGGCATCTACGTCAGCGGCAAGGCGCAGAAAACCGTACCGCCGGCGATCGGCAAGTGGTTGGACGAGCGCACCTGAACCTGTTTCAACGACTCATCGCGGATTTAAAAATGGCTTGACCGGTTAACCGGTCAAGCCATTTTTTTGGTGGAAGATCCAGACGGATTTTCAGCGCCGTTTCAGGACGACTCTTGCTTCAGAACCGTTCTTTGGCGCGCAAATAGCGCCACTGTCCGACCGGTACCTTGCCCATCGATACGCCGCCGAGGCGTAGGCGTTTCATCGTCAGCACTTGCAGGCCAACGGCTTCGCACAGTTTTGCAACGTGTCCAACCTGAGCACCTTTGAGTGCGATGCGCAGGCGCGATTCGTTTTGCCAACTGACTTTGAGTGATGTCGGTGTGCGACCATTGAAAGCAACACCTCGATTCAAGCGCTTGATACCTTCTGGCGTCTTGCATGCCGCCAGATCGCCGGCAACTTCAACGACCAGTTCATGTTCAACCGTGGCGGCATCTTCGGTCAGCTTGCGCGCGATGCGCCAATCCTGGGTGTACACCACCAGGCCGCTGGCTTCTGCTTCAAGTGGGGCACAGGCAGTCAGTTGGTTGAAGTGCATCTTCAGCGGATGCATGCCGGAGGCGTCTTCCGACCACAGATTGACGATGTTGAGCCGTTCTGCGACGGATGCCTGGTCGAGAATCAAGTCTGTGCCGAGGCTGGCTGGTTTGTGCAGCAGCAGCGTGACCGGTTCTGTTTCAGCCGGGTTGGCATGTGGGTCGATTTCAATCTGTTGATCCGCGACTCGGAATTGCGGTTCTTCGACCAGCACGCCGTCGACTTTTACCCAGCCCCCCGCAATGATCCGCTCGGCTTCGCTGCGCGAACAGGCACGCAGTTCGGCAACGCGTTTGGCAAGGCGGATGGATTCGGTCATGGTCATCAGAAGCGGGGCGGGCGGGGCCGCGATTCTACTTGCTGTTCGGCATGGCCCGCCTGCAACCTGCACGCCAGGACCACGGCTAATTTGTTCTCACCAAAATATCGTCATTCCGGCGTGCATTTAGCCGGAATCCAGAAGCGTAAATCCAATCCAATCAAACAGTTAACCCCCGGCTTGTTGAACGAATTGGATTCCGGCTTACAACCGCCGGAATGACGGTAAATCAAAGACTTATCGTTAGAACAAATTTGCCGTGACGCCAGGACTATTTTCAACATCTAAACCGTATTCATCACAATCGGAATGCGTCTTGCGCCGAATGGTTTGTCGTAATGACCAAAACGGCCTGCGATAGCCTGGCCGCAATGTGGGCAATGGCCGGTTTCATCCAGTTCGTAGGCTGAAATGTCGTACCAGTCACGCACGATCAACGCGGCTTTGCACGCTGGGCAGAAAGTTGTGCCGCCTTGCGGGTCGTGCACATTGCCGGTGTAAACGTAGTGCAGGCCGGCTTCAAATGCGATTTTTCGTGCTCTTTGCAGCGTCGCCGGTGGAGTAGGGGGCAGGTTGTCGAGTTTCCAGTCCGGGTGAAAGGCGGTGAAGTGCAAGGGCATATCCGGGCCCAGTTCGCGCGCGATCCAATCCACCATGGCGCGAATCTCGGCATCGCTGTCGTTCAGCGTTGGAATCAACAGGGTGGTGATCTCGAACCAGATATTTGTTTCACGTTTCAAATAGATCAATGAGTCGAGTATGGGTTGCAACTGGCCAGCACAATATTTGACATAAAAATCGTTTGTGAATGCTTTTAGATCGACATTTGCGGCGTCCATGCCGGCATAGAACTCGGCCATCGCGGCCGAGTGAATGAAGCCGGCGGTGACGGCGACGGTCTGAATCCCTTGCTGGCGGCAAGCGGCAGCGGTGTCGAGTGCATATTCGGCAAAGATCACCGGATCGTTGTAAGTGAACGCGACGCTCTTGCAGCCCAGTTGTCGAGCTACCTGGGCAATTTTTTCCGGGCCGGCGGATTCCATCAGCCGATCCATGTCCTTTGATTTTGAAATGTCCCAGTTCTGGCAGAACTTGCAGGCCAGGTTGCAACCCGCAGTGCCAAAAGAGAGCACCGAACTGCCGGGATAGAAATGGTTGAGCGGCTTCTTCTCGATTGGATCGACGCAAAAACCTGAACTGCGGCCATAGGTGGTGAGCACCATTTTGCCATTCTGCATTTTTCGCACGAAGCAGGCGCCGCGCTGGCCTTCATGCAGTTTGCAGTCACGCGGGCAGAGATCGCACTGAATGCGGCCATCCTCAAGTGCATGCCACCAGCGCGCCGGATAGTCGGTTTCGGACGGATTAGGGGTTTGCGGGGTCATGTTGCCTCCTTGAATTTTTCCACCTGATAGCGCGAAAGTTGCAGATCATCCGCCCAGAAATCGGCGGCTAACCCGGCTTTGCGTTTCAGGTGGCTGATGAAATCGCGCGGTTCCGGCAGTTGTTCCCAGACTTGTGGCAGGAAGGTGGCGCGATGCCAGCCATGTTCCAGAATCATGCCATCGATGCCGGGCCGCAACTGAGCCAGCGCATCGGCCTCATCGGTGAACTGGATCGGCGTGGCGGGCGTTAGCAGCGAGACTTCAACTTGTATGCCGGTCAGTTCCTGCTCTTTCAACGGCAGAAAGCGCGGGTCTTTGAAGGCAGCGGCGCGGGCATTCGATTGCAAGTCGTCGAACAGACTTCGATTCGCTTCCAGGCTGCCGATGCAACCGCGCAACTGACCGTTCTGGGTCAGTGTGACGAACACCGCGCCCGGCTGATCGAGCCAGTCCGGGTAGGGCAATTCGGTTTTCGGTTCTTCAAATTCGTTTGCAATCGCCTGCCGCGCCAAGGCGATCAGCAGACGGCCCTGTTCAGTGTTGTGCATATTCATGATTCGCCTCCATTAGCGCAAATGCGCCATAACCGACGACCCGCGCATGATCGCCCGCGGTATCGCCGGAATTGCGCAGATCAAGCAGGTGCGGCACCAAGCCATGTTGTTGCGCCGCCAGGGTCAGGCCATTGATTGGATAGGCGCCGCAGGCTTGTTCGCCAACCAGATGGGTATCCAGCCGGAGAATGGCATTCGCGGTGGCGCGGTCGATCTGTTTCGCTTCCGCATAGGGCAGGAAATGCGACAGATCGGAACTCACCACGATCAACGTTTCGTCGCCCCCCCAAAGCCGGTCGATCACTTGCGCCACCTGTTCCGGCGTGGCACCGCCAACCGCCAGCGGAACCAGAGTGAAGGCCTCCAGCACGGTTTGCAGGAAGGGCAGATGGACTTCCAGCGAATGCTCTTCCGCATGCGCCGCCGACGAGACGCTGACTTGCGGCAGATCGGCAATCGCATCAATGGCTGCTTGATCGAGCGGCACTTGGCCTAGCGGCGTTTCGAACGCCGCAACCCCTGGCAAAGCCAGCCCAGACACCCAGACCCGATGCACCGGGCCGAGCAAAACAATACGCTGAATGACATTTCGCAACGGTTTCAGCAGCGCGTAAGCGGAAGCGGCGATCGGTCCTGAATAGATAAACCCGGCATGCGGCACGATCAACGCTTTCGGGTGCCGCCCAAGTTCGCTCAACGCCGGTTTCGCCGTATCGAAACATCGTGCAAGCAGTTTCCGGAGGGCTTCTGGCTGAGCTGGATAAAAAGAGCCAGCCACAGCCGCAGGTCGGATATTCAACATGGTTCACTCCCGGTAAAAGTAATCTTCTCACTTAGAATCTAGGGCACTTCCACCCGCTTACAAGCCATGTCGCGATATTTTGCATTGCTTCCCGCCGCTGGCATCGGCGCTCGCATGGGCGCCGTGCATCCCAAGCAATATTTGCTGATCCATGGCCGGCCGATGATCTGGCATGCGATCCGCGCCTTTGAACGCCATCCGGCGATCAGCCGCACCTATGTTGTTATTTCAAAGCAGGATGGCTGGTGGGACGGTTTTGACTGGTCGGCTTTCAGCAAGCTTGTGGTGTTGCGCTGCGGCGGTGAAACGCGGGCGGAAAGCGTGTTGAACGGCTTGCGCGCCTGTGCGCCGGAATTGGATGGCAGTGTCCGGGGCGACGACTGGATGTTGGTACATGATGCCGCCCGGCCCTGTTTGTCGCCCGCCTTGCTCGACAAATTGTTGGCGGAACTGGATGCCGACCCGGTCGGCGGCATCTTGGCCGTGCCGGTGTCGGACACCTTGAAGCGGCAAACCGAAGCTGGCCGCATCGCCGCCACCGTCCCGCGTGCCGGCCTTTGGGGCGCGCAAACTCCGCAGATGTTTCGCCACGCCACTTTGCTGCAAGCGCTGGAAAAGGTGGGCAGCGAAGTGACCGACGAAGCTTCCGCGATCGAAGCCTTGGGCATGGCGCCGAAATTGGTCGAGAGCGATCTGACAAATCTGAAGGTGACTTATCCGCGTGATCTGGACGTCGCGACCTGGTTGCTGGCATCGGGCTCAAACTGAGTTAACCACCGTCGCATCGTCGCGTCTTTTGCTGCGCTCGTTGCCGAAGTGTTGACTCCGGAAAATGAGTTTTAAGGGGAGCTGCTTACAATTTCTCTGTATAAGTCAAAATCTGCAATCCCAAGTACTTCCAGCCAGTTCAAAATATTCGGCGATATTGATTTAGCGATATTGATTCAGCGATGTAGATTCAGCGATGTAGATTCAGTGATTTTGCCGGGAATAAGCCATGCCCCTGCTGCAGCGATTGCTTTCATTGATGGGCCTGAATTCAAAGGGGCGGGATCAGCGCGGCGATCAAATGAAACGGCCACCGGAGCGCAGGATAAATCGGCGGATGAACGCGCGCCAAGGCACCCGGGTACTGATCATTGATGACTGCTCGATTGCGCAGGCCGAATTGGGTAAATTGTTCGCTTCTGCCGGATTTTCGATTTCACAGACTGAAGAATCGGAGCGCGGCTTGTTCATGGCGTGCTTTGAGTATCCGGAACTGGTTGTGCTTGATGTCGGCATGCCCGGCATGAATGGTTTTGAAGTCCTCAAGCGCATGCGGCGAGACCCATTGGCGCGCCGCATCCCGGTGATCATGATCAGTGGCAATCAGAGCGTTGCCGAACACATGCGGAAAATAAAGTTGGATGCGGACGGTTTTCTGAAAAAACCGTTCACCCGCCAGGCAATCTTCAAACTGATCGAAAATATGCTGGACGAAAACAAGGTGCCACGAAGGGCCAACCTACGTCGCCACTTCCATCCGACGACCCTTATAAAATCAATTCGGCAGCATTTGATCCGTCATTGAACTTTCCACCTTTCAACTTTCGGCTATTTGCAATCTGAGGTTGGATTCGAATGATGTCCGTCTATAAGCAAGTGCTCTGTTTCGTGCAATATCTGGTTGAAAAAATAGGGCTTTTACGCTGGCTAGGCAATTCAGTCTCGATGACTGCAATACTGGGAACGACTACGTCCGTGGTCGGCACAGAG
>JBBQQT010000139.1:0-9336 GCA_038215555.1 Burkholderiales bacterium
GGCGGCGACCGCCGAAGAAATGAGCGGTCAATCCGAACAGCTACAACAGGTGATGGGCTTCTTCAAGCTGGGTGGCGCATCCGCCGGCGGCCTGCGGCAGGCAAAGGCCGCAGCCAGAGCGAAGCCGTCAGGCCGGGCCGCACCCGCAGCTTCGAGCGAATCCGAATTCGTACGCTTTTGAGTTAATGCTGAGGCGATGACCATGAACGCAGTGACCGAGGAGTGGGCTTCCTGAATGGCCCATGCAGATCAAACAACCTTGATTCCTCTGTTGACGGATTAAATCGTTACGTATCAAAGCATTGCGCGTGACCTGTAGGTGCGAATTTATTCGCACATAACGCATTGATGGTGCGAATAAATTCGCACCTACATGGGTTCCAACTGAGGTTTCTAGGATAAACCCGATGCGGGAGCGTGAATCACGCTCTCCCGCAGATCATCAAGAGCGGCTCATGGTTAAAACTGGTGTTGTAAACAACAAGAAATCGAAGCAATGGTCCTCCATCATCGGTGCGGGGCTGTTGTTGCTGGCCTTGCCTTTGCTGATTTGGCAGGCGTTGGTGACACCGGTGGCGATCAATGCGGCCTTTTACCTGCCCTTCCATACGCTGGTCGAAGTCTTCGCCGTGGTCGTCGCGGCGATGGTGTTCATCACCGGTTGGCATGTGCATGACAATCAGCGCCCGGCCACTTCCGTGATGCTGGCTTGCGCCTTCCTGG
This sequence comes from Burkholderiales bacterium, assembly GCA_038215555.1. Classification (GTDB taxonomy): domain Bacteria; phylum Pseudomonadota; class Gammaproteobacteria; order Burkholderiales; family Thiobacillaceae; genus PFJX01. The sequence goes on from JBBQQT010000139.1 coordinate 724, forward strand.
CGGTCGGACTGCTTGATTTCGCGCATTTCATGTCCTATGTCGGCATGCCGGATTTCATCACCCCGAATACGCCGCACAAGGCCATCGTGTTCTGGCTGGCGGCACGCTACGTCGCCGTTGGCGCTTTGTTGGCATTCATGCTGATGTCGCACCAGCCATTCGACGAACAGGCGCGCCACCGCTTTCTTGCTGGCTTCCTCACCTATGCGCTGGTCGTGTTTTATGTCGGTATCTGGCAACCGGACTGGGTGCCTGCCACTTTCATCCCCGGCGAGGGCTTGACGCCGTTCAAGATCGGCATGGAAATCGGCGTCGCCGGCTTGCTGGCGATTTCGCTGTTGTTGCTCTCCACGCGCCGGCCTGCGATGAAAGGCCACTGTTTTGCCTACCTGGCTTACGCGCTGGCATTGATGCTGGCGAGCGAAATGTTCTTCATGCTGTATTCGAGTGTGACCGACCTGGCCAATGTGCTGGGTCATGTCTACAAGGTGCTGGCCTATCTGTTTCTCTATCGCGCCATTTTTGTCGATAGCGTGCTGACGCCGATCAAGCAGATCAAACAAGCCCGCAACGATGTCATCGAAAGCGAACGGCGCCACCGCGAACTGCTGGAGACCGCGCCGGATGCCATTATGGTGACGGATGCGACAGGTTGCGTCCAGATGGTCAACGAACGGCTGGAGACGATGTTCGGCTATACGCGCTGGGAGTTGCTGGGCAAGAACATGGCATTGCTGGTGCCGGAAGACTTGCGCAAGATTCATCAAGCCCACCAGCAGGCTTTTCTTGTCAGGCGGGACGAACGGGGTATGAGCGGCAACAAGGAAATGTTCGGGCGGCACAAGGACGGCAACCGGATTCCGCTCGATATTGCCTTGAGTACGTTCCACGCCGAGGCGGGTACGCGGGTCACCGCTTTCATCCGCGACGTCACCGAGCGCAGGCGCATGGAGGCCGAATTGCGGCACCAGTCCACCCACGATGTCCTGACCGACTTGCCCAATCGCACCCTGTTCCAGGACCGGCTGTTGAAGGCCATGCAGCATGCGCGGCGGAACGGAAAACTGGCCTCGGTCGCCCTGCTCGACCTGGACAACTTCAAGTCGATCAACGACGGCTGGGGCCACAATTTTGGCGATCAACTGTTGGTTCAGGTCGCGCGCCGCCTCAGCGAGGTGTTGCGCGCCGGCGACACCGTGGCGCGCCTGGGCGGCGACGAGTTCGGGCTGGTGCTGCCGGACCTGGGCAATGCGGAGCATGTCGGGCAGATCGTCAACAAGCTGCTTCAGGCTTTCATCGAGCCCTTCCGGATCAACGATCACGATGTCTATTCCGGTTGCAGCATCGGGGTGACCGTGTTCCCGATGGATGGCGAGGACACAAGCACACTGCTGCGCAATGCCGACGTGGCGATGTACCGCGCCAAGGCCGAGGGGCGGGGCTGTGCCCGGTTCTTTACCCACGACCTGAACAGCGTCATGCAGGACACCTTGGCGCTGCAGACCCATCTCAGGCACGCGGTGGAAGCGGAACAACTGGAACTGCATTACCAGCCGCAGGTCGATCTGCGCAGCGGCGGCATCTGCGGCGTCGAGGCCCTGTTGCGCTGGTCGCACCCGGAACTGGGCCAGGTCAGCCCGGCGCGCTTCATTCCGGTGGCGGAGGCCAGCGGCCTGATCATGCCTATCGGCGCTTGGGTGCTGGATACCGCCTGCAAACAGATCCGCGCCTGGCAGAATGCCGGCACGCCTATCCGGGTGGCGGTTAACCTGTCCGCACAACAGTTTCGCCAGCGCGATCTGTCCAATCTGGTGCGCGACACCCTGGAGCGCTCCGGCGCCTCCCCTGCCTTGCTGGAACTGGAACTGACCGAAAGCGCCGTGATGGAGGAGCCGGAGGCCGCCGCGCAGGTGCTGCGCGATCTGGAAGAATTGGGGGTCACCATCGCCATCGACGATTTCGGCACCGGCTATTCATCATTGGCCTATCTCAAGGTGTTTCCGCTGCACAAGCTCAAGATCGACCGCTCCTTCATCGTCGATCTGGCCAGCGACCCGGACGATTCCGCCATCGTCCACGGCCTGGTCGGCCTGGCGCACAGCCTGGGCATGACAGTCATCGCCGAAGGCGTGGAAAGCGAGGATCAGCGCAACATCCTGACCCACCTGGGCTGCGACGAATTCCAGGGCTGGTTGCACAGCAAGGCGTTGCCGGCCACGGCATGCGGCAAACTGTTGGCCGAACAGAATCACATGCAAAATCAGATGGCAGCGTAATCGAACATCGTTGCGCTCCAGGCGCAAGAAATCTCCCCCATTCACCGAACCAAGCCATGCCATGCCTCACTTGACCCCCTCCCCGCACATCCTGCTTCTGGATGCCGATCCCGCCACCGCCGATCAGGTTCAGCAGTTGCTCGAAGCCGGCGGCGTGGCAGGCAGCCTGACCTTGGTACAGCAAGCGGCAGACGCTTTGACAGCGCTGCGCGTGAGGGGCTATGACCTGATCATCGTCGCTGCCCTGGCGCCGGATATGGACGCGCTGACGCTCTGGCGACAGGCGCGTGAGATTTGCCCCGGCGTCCCCGTGCTGGTGTTCTCCGATGCGCTTGGCGAGGACGCGATCATTCGCGTGCTGAGCGAAGACGGCAGCGAGTACGTCGCGAAAAGTCACCCGGGCCGCTTGGCCCCGATCGTGCGCAAACTGTTTGCGGAATGCGACGGTTGCCACAAGCAACAGGTGACGCAAGCGGCGCTGGACGCAGCCGGCATCCGCCTGCAGGACATTGCCGAGAGTCTGCCCGGCGGCATTTATCAGTTAGTGCGCAGGCCGGATGGCCGCTTTCATTTCGCTTATCTGAGCGAACGATGCATGGAAATCACCGGCGTGACCGAGTGGGGCGAACACACGCGCGCCGAACATGAACTGGCACGCATTGCGCAGGCAGACCTGCCGGGTGTCCTTGAATCCACTGCCGTGTCGGCGACCGGCATGCAGCTATGGGATCAGGAATTCCGGATAACGATGACAGACGGCAGTATCCGTTGGGTACACGCTATATCCATGCCGCGCAGCCAGGAGGACGGCGGCATCATGTGGACCGGCATTTTCTTCGACATCACGGCCGAGAAAGCGCGTGATCAGGCTCTGCTCGAGGCGCGCAGTTTCAGTGCCGCGGTGCTGGATATCGTCGGCGCCCTAGTCGTCGTCATCGACCGGCAGGGCAACGTGGTGGAATTCAACCGCGCCTGCGAGGCGCTCACCGGCTATCGTGCCAAGGAGATTCTGGGCGGGCCGGTCTGGAAACTGTGGCCGCAGGCACAGCGGACGCAGGTGCAGGACGTGTTTGCGACCCTCACCGCCGGACAGTTCCCCCATGCCCATGAAAACTGCTGGCTGACCCAGGCAGGCGGCGAGCGCCTGATCGCCTGGAACAACACCTGCCTGACCGACGCCCAAGGCCGGGTCAACTACGTCATCGCCTCCGGCATCGACGTCACCGAAGAGCGCGCCGACCGGGGTTCCCAGCATCGGCAGCGGCAGGAACTGGAACGGCTGGTGGCGGAGCGTACCGCGCGGCTGGAAACCCAGGCGCGCATCATCGAGCAGATCCACGATGCCGTGGTGTCGACTGACATGGAAGGTCAAATCACCAGTTGGAACCAGGGTGCCGAGCGATTGTTCGGCTATTGCGTCGAGGAAGTGATCGGGCGCCCGATCGCTTTCGTCTTCCCCGAAGAACCGCTCGATTTTCTCGCCGAGCAGGTCATCGCGCCGCTCAAGGCCAGGGGGGAGCACGCAGTCGAAGTGCGTATGCGCCACAAGTCCGGCCAGAACTTCCACGCCCATCTCTCCCTGTCCCTGCTGCGCGACCTGGAAGCCGGCATGAGCGGGATGATCGGCTACATCACCGACATCACCGAGCGCAAGCGCAGTGAAGAAGCCCTGGCCCTCTATGCCCGCGTCATGGCCGCCAGTTCGGTGAGCATGGTGATTGCCGATGCCACCGCGCCTGACTTGCCCCTGATTTATGTCAACCCGGCATTTGAAGCAATCACCGGCTATGCCAGTGCCGAGGTTCTCGGGCGCAACTGCCGATTCCTGCAGGGGCCAGAGCGCGACCAGCCGGGCCTGATGGAAATCCGTGCGGCTCAGGCCGAAGGGCGCGACGGCAGAGCGCTGCTGCACAACTTCCGCAAGGATGGCAGCCCGTTCTGGAACGAACTGGTCATCACACCGGTGCATGACCAGACTGGAAAACTCACCCATTTCATCGGCATCGGCCGCGACATCAGCCAACGCCTGGAGATGGAGGAAGCGCTCAGGGCGAGCGAACAAGCGTTGCAGACCAGCGAAGCGCGTCTGCGCTCGGTGCTTGACAGCGTGGTCGACGGCATTGTCGTCATCGACGAGTGGGGTGGCATCGAATCGTTCAATCCGGCTGCAGAACGCATTTTCGGCTATGCCTCCGAGGAGGTGCACGGCCGCAATGTCAGCCTGCTGATGCCCGAACCGGACAGGAGCGCGCATGACGGTTATCTGAAAAACCATCTGGACACCGGCCGCAAGAAGATCATCGGCCTCGGACGCGAGGTGATCGGTCGACGCAAGGAGGGTGGCACCTTCCCGATGGACCTGGCGGTCAGTGCGATCCGCATCGGCGAGAAGCGCTGTTTCACCGGCATCGTGCGCGACATCAGCGAACGCAAGCGGATCGAGTGGGAGATGCTGCAGGCACTGGAGGCGGCCATCTCGGCCAGCCGCGCGAAGAGCGAGTTCCTGTCGAGCATGAGTCATGAGTTGCGCACGCCGATGAATGCCATCCTGGGTTTTGGCCAGTTGCTGCAGATGGATAGCAGCCTCGCCCCGGAACAGGCGGACAGTGCACGTGAGATTGTCAATGCCGGCCGCCATCTGCTGGCCTTGATCAACGAGGTGCTCGACCTGGCGCGCATCGAATCCGGCAAGCTCACGCTCAGCATGGAACCGGTGGAACTGCTGGAATTGATCGAGGAATGCGCCGTCCTGGTGAAGTCGGGCGCGCTCCGGCAAGGCCTTGCCGTTCATCTCAATGCGGCGAATTGCCAAGGGCGTTGGGCGCGCGCGGACCGGCTGCGCCTGAAGCAGGTTTTGATCAACCTGCTGTCCAACGCGGTCAAGTACAACCGGGCAGGCGGCAGTGTCCACATCGTCTGTGAGTTCAAGACAACGGGTAGGGTGCGGCTGGCGGTGAGCGACACCGGTCCGGGCATCCCCGAGGACAAGCTGGCCGAACTGTTCACTCCGTTCAACCGGCTCGGCCTGGAAGCCGGCTCGATCGAAGGCAGCGGCATTGGCCTGGTGATCAGCAAGCGTCTGGTCGAAATGATGGGCGGCGAAATCGGCGTCGACAGCCGCCTCGGGCAGGGCTGCACGTTCTGGGTCGAACTGGCGGAGACGGAGCCGCTTGCCGCTCCGCCCATGGCGCCCGACGCCGCACCGGCCAAGGCGGCTGGCCGGCCGCGACGCCACACGCTGCTGTACGTCGAGGACAACCCGGCCAATCTTCGGCTGATGCAGTTGGCGCTGGCGCTGCGCCAGGATATCCGGCTGCTCAGTTGCGGCGATCCGCTGATCGGTCTGGAACTGGCGCGCAGCGAACATCCCGACCTGATCATGCTGGATATCAACCTGCCGGGGATGAGCGGCTATGAAATGCTCATGGAACTGCAAACCGATGCCGATACCCGCACTATCCCGGTGTTGGCGATCACCGCCAACGCCATGCCCGAGGATGTCGAGCGCGGCCTGGCGGCGGGTTTCCTGGCCTATCTGACGAAACCGCTCGATCTGGCCCGGTTGCAAACGGAGATCGACCGAATACTGGAAATCACGGCTCAAGGGGCGAGCGGAAATTGAGGAGGAACGGATATGTCTGAAGCAAGCGAAGGAAATTCACCTTTACATGCAGCCGCACTGGCAGGCATGCACGACACCCACATGCACGACACCCACATGCAAGACACCCAATTCCGCCTCCTGGTGGAGTTTGCGGGCCAGGGCATCGGCTGGGCCGGCCTGGATGGAAGCGTCGTCTACATGAATCCGAGCTTGCGCCAGATGCTGGATCTGGCACCTGAGGAGGCGCTTGGCGGTTACAACATGTGCAGCTTCTTCAGGCCCGAGGATATCGGACTGTTGCAGGGAGTAATCCTGCCGGTCACCCTGGAGAAAGGACGCTGGACCGGGGAGGCGGCCCTTTTGTCTGTCAAGGGTCGAGTCACTCCCACGATACGTGACATCCGCCTGATCCGTGATAACGCGGGCAGGCCCATTGCCTTTGCCTGCGCGATCACCGATCTGAGCCAGCAGAAAATCCACGAACAGAGTTTTCGCGACAGCAAGAAGAAATACCGAGCGCTGCTGGAAAGCATCCCCTATCCGATGTTCTACAAAGACCTCCAGTTCCGTTATCAGGCGTTGAACCGGCACTATGCCAACGATCTGGAACGCACTTTCCAGGAGATCGTCGGGCAGGACGATTACGCCTTGCACCCCACGGAACTGGCCGACAAGTACCACCGGGATGACCTCCGCGTCATCGAATCCGGACTGACGTGGGAATGCGATGAAGTCTATGTCCGGTCCGGCCGGGAAGACATCATCCATACCGTCAAGACCCCGGTCAAAGACGAGCGCGGCGCGGTCATCGGCGTCTGCGGCATCTTCCTGGACGTCACCGAGCAAAAACGCCTGCAAGCGCAATTGCGGCAAGAGCGCAACTTCTCCGGCGCGGTGCTGGACAACGCCGGCGCCCTGCTCCTGGTGCTCGACCGGGAAGGCCGCATCCACCGCTTCAACCGGGCCTGCGAAACCCTGAGCGGCTACGCATTTGCCGAGGTGGAAGGCCGTCTTCTCTGGGAGTTCCTGCTGCTGCCGGAAGAATGCGATGGCGTGCGGGAGCACGTCCTGCGCGCCCTGGGCAGCGATGCCGAAGCCCTGGCGGAAAAATACACCAATCACTGGCTCGACAAGGCGGGCGGCAAGCACCTGCTGGAATGGCACAAGGCGCCCCTGCTCGACGACCAGGGACGCCTGGAGTATCTGGTCTCCATCGGCATCGACATCACCGAGAAGCGGAAGGTCGAGGATGCCCTGAGGCGCAGCGAGGAAACCTATGCCCACGCCGAGACCATCACCCACATCGGTTCCTGGGACTGGGACATTGCCGGTGGCAGCCTGTGCTGGACGGATGAAATTTTTCGTATTTTCGGCCACACGCCGCAATCCTTCGGTGTCACCTATGCGGCCTTCCTGGCCGCCATCCACCCGGACGACCGGCAGAAAGTCATCGCTGCGGTCGACGCCAGCATCGCCGATGCCAGCGTGCCCTACAGCGTCGAGCACCGCGTGGTGCGGCCCGACGGCACGCTGCGCATCGTGGAGGAGCGGGGCCAGGTCTACCGCGACGAGCAGGGGACGCCGGTGCGCATGATCGGCAGCGTGCACGACATCACCGAGCGCAAGCGGGTGGAGCTGGAACTGGAGGCTCACCGCGGCCACCTGGAAGAACTGGTGCGCGAGCGCACCGCCGAGTTGGAGAAGCAGAACCAGCGCAACGCGATGATCGTGAACACTACGCTAGATGGATTTTTCAGCGCCGGCATGGACGGCCGCGTGCTCGACTGCAACGAGATCTATTGCCGCATGCTGGGCTACAGCCGGGAGGAAATGCTGCGGCTGCGGATACCTGATATTGAGTCCATCGAATCGCCGGAAGAGATCGCCGCCCATACGCTCAAGATATTGGACCTGGGTTACGACCGTTTCGACACGCTCCATCGGTGCAAGGATGGCAGTTGCATCCATGTCGAAGTGAGCGTGACCCTGGCGCCGATTGGAGAAGAGAACTACTTTTTCGCTTTTGTGCATGACATCAGCGAGCGCAAGGCGGCGGAGAAAGCCTTGCGGTTCAATCAAGCCATGCTGATGCGCACGGAAGGAATTGCACACATAGGCAGTTGGGATTGGGATGTGGCGACCGACACCGTGACGTGGTCGGACGCGATGTTCCACCTGTTTCAGCGCAACCCGTTAGAAGGCGCGCCATCCCTTGCGCAACATGCGGCACTCTATGATCCGGAAGACATGCCGCTGCTGCTGGATGCTGTTGCGGCCGCCGTAAACCATGGCACGCCTTATGAGTTGGAGCTACGCACACTGAGCAAGAATGGTGCGGCACGAGTCTGCCTGGCCCGTGGCTATGCGGAGATGGGCGCGGGCAATCGGGCCGTGCGCCTGTTTGGTTCATTGCAGGACATCACCGAACGCAAGCAGACAGAAACCGAGATCCTGCGCACCCGCGACGAAGCGGAGCGGGCCAACTACGCCAAATCCGAATTTCTCTCGCGCATGAGCCACGAACTGCGCACGCCGCTGAACGCCATCCTGGGTTTTGGCCAGTTGCTGCAACGCGACAAGCTGCCCGCCGAGCAGGCCGACAACGTGCAGGAGGTGCTGCATGCCGGCCGGCACCTGCTGGAATTGATCAACGAAGTACTCGATCTGGCGCGGATCGAATCCGGCAAGTTCACGGTCAGCCTGGAACCGGTGGCGCTGCATGTACTGATCGCG
>JBBQQT010000140.1:0-9099 GCA_038215555.1 Burkholderiales bacterium
CAGCCAGAACACCGAAAACGCCAAACTCACCGACAACATGGCGCAGAAGGCGTCGAAGGAAGCCGCCGAGGGCGGCGAAGCGGTCAAGCAGACGGTGGCCGCGATGAAACAGATTGCCGGCAAGATCGGCATCATTGACGACATCGCCTACCAGACCAACATGCTGGCGCTCAACGCCGCGATCGAGGCCGCCCGCGCCGGCGAACACGGCAAGGGCTTCGCGGTGGTGGCCGCGGAAGTGCGCAAGTTGGCCGAACGCAGCCAGGTCGCCGCGCAGGAAATCGGCGAACTGGCCAGCGGCAGCGTGCAGATGGCGGAACGCGCCGGTACGCTGCTCGACGAAATCGTGCCGTCGATCCAGAAAACCTCCGACCTGGTGCAGGAAATCGCCGCCGGCTCCAGTGAACAGTCGTCGGGCATCGGCCAGATCAACAGCGCCATGAGCCAGTTGTCGCAGACCACCCAGCAGAATGCCTCGGCCTCGGAAGAACTGGCTGCCACGGCGGAAGAGATGAATGGTCAGGCGGAACAACTGCAACAGACCATGGCCTTCTTCAAACTCGCCGGCGTCAGCCAGGGCGGGCAGGGCGCCGGTCCGGGCATATCCGCTCGTGCGCAATCGTGCATCGCTCGCCCCAGTGGCAAGGACGCCGATCCGTCCGAGCGCGATTTCGTGCGCTTCTGAGATGGGGGTCAATCAATGTGGGCACTTCAACATGAGCCGGAACCAAAGCTACATATCTGGACCCCGGCCTGCGCCGGGGTGACGGAGTGCTTTGGGACATCCCGCCAAATCTACCGAAATCGTCATGACTCTGACCGACCAGGAATTCGATTTCCTGCGCAAACTGCTTTACGAAGCAGCAGGCATCAATCTCACCAACGAGAAAAAGGCGCTGGTCATCGGCCGCCTGACGCGACGTATCGAAAGCCTGGGTATTGCCAGCTATGGCGAGTATTTCCGTCTTGTCGCAGGCCGCACTGACCCGCAGGAACGGCAATGGGCGCTGGATGCGCTGACCACTAACGAAACATTTTTCTTCCGCGAACCGGCGCATTTCGCTTTCCTGAGCGAAACCATCGTTCCCACCGTCCCGCCGGGCGATACCTTCCGGGTCTGGAGCGCGGCCAGTTCGTCCGGCGAAGAGGCTTACAGCATCGCGATGGTGCTGTCTGAGCGGCTGGGCATGCGGCCGTGGGAGATCATCGGTTCCGACTTGAGCACCAAAGTGTTGGCAAAAGCGAGTCGCGGTCAATACCCGATGGAACGTGCCGAGAAAATCCCGAAACCGTATTTGCGCGCCTATTGCCTGAAAGGCACTGGCGAACAGGAAGACTCATTCCTGATCGACCCTGCACTGCGCAAGCGAGTCCGGTTTCAACAGGCCAACTTGATGGAACCGCTGCCCAAACTGGGCCTGTTCGATGTCATTTTCCTGCGCAATGTGCTGATCTATTTCGATATGCCGACCAAGCGTCGGGTGATCGAGAATCTGCTGCCGTTCATGAAGCCGAATGGCTATTTTTTCTCTGGACATTCTGAAAGTATTACCGGCCTGGTGCCGGGTCTCGTGCAGGTGAAGCCCGCTATTTATCGGAAACCCTTAACCAGTACATTCTCTCGATGACCCAAGCAGAAACTCCCGCCAAAGGCCGCAAGCCGGCCAAATCCGCGCAACCCAAACCGCCCAGTCAATTTGACGGCTATGTCGTCGGCATTGGCGCCTCCGCCGGCGGCCTGGATGCGCTGGAACGCTTTTTTCATGAAATGAAAGTGGATTCGGGCGCCGCCTTCGTGGTGATTCAGCATCTTTCGCCGGATCACAAAAGCATGATGGCCAATCTGCTGTCGCGGCATACCAAAATGCCGGTGGTCACCGTCGAGGATGCAATGCGCATCGAGCCCAACGTGGTCTATCTGATCCCGCCGGGCAGCCTGATGACGATTGCAGTCGGCCAGTTGCGCCTGTCGCCGAAGAACCCGCGCGGACTGTCGTTGCCGATTGATCTGTTCTTCAACTCGCTGGCGCTGGAATACGACAATCATGCAGTGGGCATCATCCTTTCCGGCACCGGCTCCGACGGCACGCGCGGCGCGGTGGCGATCAACGCGGCGGGCGGTTTGCTGCTGGCGCAAGACCCGGAAACCTGCAAATTTGACGGCATGCCGCGCAGCGCCATCGTCACCGGCCTGGTGGATGCCGTGTTGCCGCCGGAAGACCTTGGGCCACGCATCCTCGACCATATCCAGCATGTGCCGCAGCCCGCGCTGCTGAAGGCCGAACAGCCGGATTCGTCGCTCGACTCGCCGTTGGATCGTGACTCGCCGATGGAAGAAATCCTGCATCTGCTGCATCAGCAGGGCGGCGTCAATTTCCGTGAATACAAACCCGCCACCGTGGTGCGCCGGATCGAACGCCGGATGCAGGTGCGGCATGTGCCGGACCTGGAAAATTATCTCAAGTTGCTGCAAGGAGATCGCTCCGAAGCGCTGACGCTGCGGCGCGAGATTCTGATCCCGGTGACCAATTTCTTTCGCGATATCGAGGCGTTTGACGTGATGGCCAAGACCGTCGTCAATCTTGTGCGTGAGCGGGATGACGGCCAACCTTTGCGGGTCTGGGTGGCGGGCACGTCGACTGGTGAAGAGGCTTACTCCATCGCCATCCTGTTTGCCGAAGCGTTCGAACAGGTCAGGCGCTGGCCCAGCCTCAAGATTTTCGCTACCGATGTGGAACAGCAGAATATTGAAGCCGCCGGCGCTGGTCTGTTCTCCGAGGCGATCACGGCGGAAGTCTCGCCGGAACGGCTGGAACGCTTCTTCAGCAAGCGCGGCAACCATTTCGTGGTGAAAAGCGAGATTCGGCAGAACATCGTGTTTGCCCGGCACAACCTTCTGGAAGACCCGCCGTTTACCCGGATGGATCTGGTGATCTGCCGCAACGTCCTGATTTACTTCAAAACTGTGGCGCAGGAACGGGCGCTGCGACGGATGCAGTATTCGCTCGCCTCGAACGGCACATTGTTCATCGGCTCCAGCGAGTCACTCGGCGCGTTGCAGCAGGATTTCTCGCCAGTCAGCAGCAAGCACAAGATTTACCGCATCCTGCGTCATGTCTCGCTGCCTCTGGAAAGTGGCGGTCACACGTTGTCGCGCATGCCTGGTGTGATTCCGCGCCGCTCCGGCGGTTTTCACCGGTCCGGTCCGACTGCGGAATCGCTGGCGATCGACACCGGCCAGCAACTCTTGTTGAACGACTACGCGCCGCCCAGCCTGCTGGTCAGTTCAAAACACGAACTCATCCATGTTTTTGGTGCGGCGCAGCGTTATCTGGTGTTCCCGCCCGGCAACGTCAGTCTGGAACTGGTTCGCTTGCTGCCGAACCGGCTGGCGCCGATCGCAATAGCACTGCTGCACAAGGCGAGCAAGGATCGCGCAGTGATTCATTCCGACGCGGTGTCGCTCGAATTGGTCAATGGCGAGAAGGAACGTGTCAGCCTGGTGGCGCGGCCGGTGTCCGGGCCGGAAATCGGCGAAGCGATGCTGCTGCTGACCATCAAAAGCGAGCCGCTGTCGCCGGAATCGGTGCAATCCGGTAGGTCAACCCTCAATCTCGATGCGGAAACCGTCGAGCGCATGGGCGTGCTGGAACGCGAACTGGCGGCGGCGCGTGACAGCTTGCAAGCGACCATCGAGGAACTGGAAACCGCGAATGAAGAACTGCAGGCCACCAACGAGGAGTTGATGGCGAGCAACGAGGAATTGCAGAGCAGCAACGAGGAACTGCAATCGGTGAACGAAGAGCTGTACACCGTCAATGCCGAGAATCAGGAAAAGATCGAAATTCTCAACCGACTCAACGCCGACCTCGACAGCATGGCCAAGGCCGCCACCATCGCTACGCTGTTTGTCGATGACAGCCTGTGCTTGACCCGCTTCACCACCGAAGCCAGCCAGTTATTCAAAATTCGCGAAGGCGACGTCGGGCGTCATCTGGACGACTTCAGCCATATTCTGGAGCACCCCGATTTCATTGGCGAACTGCGCAATACCTTGGCCAGCGGCACGCCGTTCGAGCAGGAAATCAGCGCCCGCAACGGCAAGTGCTATCTCGCCCGCATCCTGCCTTACACCTTGCCATCCGGGCAGACCCGCAGTGCGGTAGTCAGCTTCATCGACGTCACCGCGTTGAGTGATATTCATCGACTGCAAGCCATTCTCGATTCACTGCCCGAACATATTGCCGTGCTCGATCGCGATGGTGTCATTACTTTGATCAACGCAGCCTGGCGCAAATTTGCCATCGACAATGGCGATCCCGACTTGCTCAGTAGCGGGATTGGCGCCAATTATTTGGCAGCCTGCCAGGAAGACGGCAGGGTGGATGGACTCAACGCGCTGTTGGCGCGACAGGGTTTGCAACAGGTATTGAGTGGCGAACGACAGGAATTCAACCTTGAATATCCTTGTGACTCGGCCACCGAACAACGTGGGTATGCCATGCATGCCGCCCCGATCAGTGGCAAGGGCGGTGGTGTAGTCGTCAGTCACATCAATATCAGCAATTGGAAACTGGATTGAGCATGAAAATACCGGAGATATCAAAGGCTTCAATGCAGTCGGCGGATGAAGTGAACATTCGTCGCCGTGCCAGCGAAGCCTTGCGTCAGGGCTGTTTCGATCTGGCCGACAGGCTGCTCGCCAGCGGCGATGTCGAGCTTGCCAGTCTGATTGAAAATCTGCGCATCTACCAGGCGGAGCTGACCATCCAGAACGAGGAACTGCTCGCCGCGCAGATCGAATCGCAGTACGCGCTGGAACGCTTCTCCGGCTTGTTCGCGCATCTGCCGCTGGCCGAACTGGTGGTCGACCGGAGCGGCCTGATCCATGACGCCAACGCCGCCGCCACCTGCCTGTTCGCGCTCAACAACAACCATCTGCACCAGCACTACCTTCTTCGTTTGGTCGACCGGGTGCATGCCGGCGACCTAGTTCATGCACTGGTCGTGGCCAACGAGTCAGGCGCCAGCCAGATCGGCCCGATCAAATTCATCACTGCGCAAGCCACGCCCTTCATCGGCGAACTGCATGTCGCCCGCTTGCCCACGCGGGAAGGGGAAATCGTGCAGTTCGTCTGCGCGGTGGTCGATCACAGCGAGCGGCTGCGGCACGAGGCCGAGACCGCCAGCATCAACCAGCGCCTGCGCGAGAGCGGAGTGCGCTACCGCATCCTCGCCGAGCATTCACCGGACTGGGAATACTGGCTGGGGCCGGATGACCGGTTCGAATATGTCTCGCCCGCCTGCGAAGCGATCTGCGGTTATCCACCGGCGGCTTTTCTGGATGACCCGGAACTGTTCTGCCGCCTGCTGCACCCGGATGATCACGCCACCTGGCACAGCCATGGCCAAGCCGCCGTCTCGGCGCAGCATGGCGCGCATGAAAACCTGCTGCTTCGCATCGTCGATCAGGCCGGCAACGTGCTGTGGCTGGAGCACCAATGCAGTTCGGTTTATGAAAATGGGGTGTATCTAGGCCGTCGCGGCGTCAACCGCAACGTCACTCGACGCGTCCTGGCCGAGACGGAATCGCGCCACGTCAGCCGCCTGCTGAAGACCCTGAGCGAAGTGAATCAGCTCATCATACGGACGCACGACGAAAGCCGTCTGATCAAAGAAGTCTGTCGAATCGCGGTGGAAATCGGCGGCTTGAAAGCCAGTCTGGTGGCCATGCTGGATGAAGTCAGCGGGGAATTCTGGTCGCACTCCTGGTCGAGCCAGGTCGGCGAGATGCCTGAAAACTGGCAGGCAAAACTCGAAGGCAGCGATGTCTTGTTGCCGCACGGGGTGCGTCAGTCGATGAATATCCCTTTGCCATGTGAAGCGGAAACAAGCAATGACCCGGCGCTGGCCTGGCACGCCTGGTTGCGCGGCAACGGCATCGGTGCGGTGATTCATTTCCCACTGCAGCGCGACGGCCGCACGGTCGGATTGATGACCTATTTCGCCGGCTCGCTGGAATTCCTGCGCGCCGATGTTTGCAATCTGTTATGCGAACTGGCCGGCGACCTCTCGTTTGCGCTGGAAGGTTACAGCCATCGTCAGCAGGAGTTTGAAGCGCGTTACCAACTGGCGGAACGTGAGGCCTATCTACGCACCATCATGCAGACCGTGCCGCTGGGCATGGGTGTGGTCGTGGGGCGAGTCTTCACCGAGATCAATCCGCGCGTAGGCGAAATGCTGGGATATTCGGCCGCGGAGTTGCTGGGCCAGTCGGTCCGCATGATTTATGCCGACGATGCGGAATACGAACGCGTCGGTCGGGAGAAATATGCCGGGCTGGTCAGCACCGGAACGGGTCGCATTGAAACCCGCTGGCAACGCAAGGATGGCGTCCTGATCGACGTCAATCTGATCAGTTCCGCCTTCGATGCCAGCGATCTGAGCAAAGGCGTGGTGTTTACCGCCGAAGACATCAGCCCACGCAAACAGTCTGAATCTGCCTTCGAGAAGGTGCAGCAGCAACTGGAAATGGCCATTGATGCGGCCGATCTGGGGATTTATGACTTCGATTTGCATCATGGCCGGGTCAGCGTCAACGACCGTTATCTGCGTATGCTGGGATATGCGCCGGGTCAACTCGAATTCAGCCAGGCCCTCTGGCTCAACATGATTCACCCGGATGATCTGCCGGCCGTGAACGCAGCTCTGGTGGATGATCCGCAACGGGTGCTGGCCGGGGTCGAGGTGGAATACCGCATGCGTCACAAATCTGGCGCATGGATCTGGGTGCTGGATCGCACCAAGGGCTATGCCGACGTCAGCGATGGCCGTATTGTCCGCGCAATCGGCACGCACATGGACTTGACTGCGCGCAAGCAGAATGAAGATCGGATCGATTTCCTGTCTCACTACGACACCCTGACGCATCTGCCCAACCGCGAACTGTTGCGCGACCGTCTTGAGCATGCGCTGCCGCGGGTGCGCCGGGATGGCGAGCAATTGGCTGTGCTGATGATCGATCTGGATCGTTTCAAGACGATCAACGAATCCCTCGGTCACACCGTCGGCGATGCACTGTTGAAAGCGGTGGCCGAGCGGATGCAAAGTCTGATGCGCGGCGGCGATACGCTGGCGCGGGTCGGCGGCGACGAATTCATTTTGCTGCTGGAGAACGATGTCACCGTCCTCAGCGCCAGCACCGTGGCGCAGAAATGGATGCAGTTGTTTACCCAGCCGATCCAGGTTGGCGACAGTGCGCTTGCGGTTACCGCCAGCATCGGCATCAGCCTGTTCCCCACCGATGGCGACAGCGCCGACGACCTGCTGAGGCATGCGGACGTGGCGCTGTACAAGGCCAAGGGGCAGGGGCGCAATAATTTCCAGTTTTACGAACAGGGAATGACCGCCGGCGCGTTTGAGCATCTGTTGCTGGAAAATGCCTTGCGCGGCGCAGTCAGCCGCAACGAGCTGCGCGTCCATTACCAGCCACAGATCGATTTCGGCAGCGGCAAACTGTGCAGCGTCGAAGCCCTGGTGCGCTGGCAGCACCCGGAATTGGGGCTGATCGCGCCGGGCCGCTTCATTCCGCTGGCGGAAGAAGCCGGCATCATTGGCGCGATCGGCGAGTGGGTGCTGCGTGAGTCCTGCCGCCAGATGCTGGCCTGGGACGCGGCCGGGCTGCACATTCCCTGCGTGGCGGTGAATCTGTCGGTGCAGCAGCTTGAGCGTGAAACCTTGCTGCCGCTGGTGGCTGAAGTCTTGGCCAGTTCCGGTCTGGAAGGCACACGGCTGGAACTGGAAGTCACCGAATCCATGATCATGCGCGACGCCGACCAGTCCTTGGCCGTGCTGCAAGGTTTGCGCGAACTCGGCGTCAAACTGGCGATCGACGATTTCGGCACCGGTTATTCGTCGTTGAGTTATCTCAAACGCCTGCCGGTACACCGGCTCAAGATCGACCAATCATTTGTCCGCGACATCGGCCGCGACAGCAATGGCGAGGCCATCGTCCGCGCGATCATCGCGCTCGGCCGCAGCCTCGGTCTGGAAACCGTGGCGGAAG
The DNA here is from genome assembly GCA_038215555.1 of Burkholderiales bacterium. Classification (GTDB taxonomy): domain Bacteria; phylum Pseudomonadota; class Gammaproteobacteria; order Burkholderiales; family Thiobacillaceae; genus PFJX01. Next base: position 8,066 of record JBBQQT010000140.1, read on the forward strand.
GGGTGGAAGAGCAAGGTCAGGCCGAATTTCTCAGCGCCGAGTCGTGCGATGTCGGCCAGGGCTATCTCTACAGCCGGCCGGTCGCGGCGGATGAACTCAGCCTGTATTGGGGAGCGGAGCGAGACAGTACCAATCACGCGATCTGACTTTCATGACGTGAGTCGTCACTCCAAATCATGAAACCGTTCGCCCTGAGTCGTGAGCTTGTCGAACGGGACTGTGTGTTTCACGTTAACAGGGGGTCGAATAAAGTGAAAATTTCAAAATTATCGTTACCCCGCCCCGGATTCCTCCATTCCCGGGCGGTGTGACGGAGTGTTTTTCGACATCATTGCAAATGAACGCGCTCGCGAACGCCCCCAACGTCGGGATTAACGAAGTCTTTCTCCACCCCGGCGATTTTTACTTCGGTGGGCCGGAGACGCGCATCGTCACATTGCTGGGCTCCTGCGTCTCGATCACGGTCTGGAGTCCGCGCCTGCGGGTCGGTGGCATGTGCCATTTCATGTTGCCGTCGCGCGGCGTGATTCCGGAAGGCGCCAGCTATGACGGTCGTTTCGGCGACGAAGCCATGCTGTTGCTGATGAAGAAAATCTGGAATCTGGGCGCCGATCCGTTCGAATTCGAGGCCAAGGTGTTTGGCGGCGCCAACATGTTCCAGTTGCAATGCCAGAAGAATGAAATGAATGTCGGCGATCGCAATATAGAAATGGCGTTGATCCTGTTGCAACGCTACGAAATACCGATAAAGGCGAAACATCTCGGCGGCGATGGTCATCGCAAGTTGATGCTGGATGTCTGGAACGGCGATGTCTGGCTCAAGCACCAGCCGCTGACGCAAAGATGACACTGAATGACGGAATTGACTGGATTTTCGCCTGAACCAACCGAGCATCCCTCGCATGACAAAAACAACCGACGACTACGACACGCCCTGGAAAGATGCTGTTACCAGCTACTTTCCCGAATTCATGGCGTTCTACTTCCCTGATGCCGACCGCCAAATCAACTGGGAAAAAGGCCACACCTTCCTC
>JBBQQT010000141.1:0-9092 GCA_038215555.1 Burkholderiales bacterium
TCGGGATCTGGCTGCAGGACGGCAAGGGCAAGATTGCCTTCGTCAACAAGGCCTTCTGCCAGGCGACCGGTATTCCGGAATCACAATTCCTCTCGGTTGAACATTACGTCGAACTGATTCCAGATGAATTCCGGCCTCAATGTCTGGCCTCGGATGCCAAGGCCCTGGCCAGTGCCGGCGTCAGCGTCACCCATCAACGCCTGCCTTTTGTTGATGGCCAGATTCATGATTTTCGCGTCATCAAGGCGGCCAAGCGGAATGCCGAAGGGGAACCGGTTGCGCTGGTTGGGCTGAGTCTGGATATCAGCGAAGAAATCCGCCAGGAGCAGGCGCTGCTGCTCGAACGGGACAGCACGCGCAACATTATGGCGACGGTGGAAGCCATGATCGTCGCGCTCGACACCGAGGGACTGATTACGCTGGTCAACCGCAAGGGTTGCCAGGTATTGGGCTACGTCGAAGACGAGTTGATCGGCAAGGACTGGTTCGCGACCTGCCTGCCGCGCAGCATCGATGTCGACCAGGTGCGCGAAGTGTTCAAAATGCAATTGGCAGGCAACCTCTCCGGTTCGGAATACTACGAAAACCCGGTGCGCACCCGCAGCGGCGAGGAGCGCTTGATCGCCTGGCACAACAGCACCATCCGCGACAAGGATGGCAACGTCATCGGCGGCTTGTCTGCCGGCGAAGATATTACCGAGCGCAGGAAAGCTGAAATTGCCCTGCGCGAAAACGAACAATTGCTGCATGCGGTCATCGACGAGATTACCGACCCGGTGTTACTCAAAGACCGCAACGGCAATTTCCTGCTCTGCAACCAGGCCGTCGCCCGGCTCTACAACACCACGCCCGAGGCCATGGTGGGGAAGCATGACGGTGACTTTGGCGTCCCGAAAGAGATGGCTGATGCGTTCCGCGACAACTTGATGGCGATCATGGCGAAAGGTGAAACAGAAATCGTCTTCGAGGATAGCCAGGACTGCAAAAGCGGTGAAATTCATCACTTCAGATCAATCAAAAAGCCGTTCAAGAACGCGCTTGGCCAGGACCAGATCCTGGTTTTAGCGCAGGATATATCTGACGTCGTCAAAGCCCAGGCAAAAATTTCCGTCAGCGAAAAACGTTTGCAGGAAGTGCTGGCCATCACCAACGAAGGCGTATGGGATTGGCATATTCCGAGCGGCAACGTGATACACAACCGGCAATGGTTCACGCTAATGGGCGCTACGCCAGGCGAAATCGACGAAACCCACGAAGCCTTCGTCAAACTGATCCATCCCGACGATCGGGAAGTGGTTCAAAAACTGATTCAAGCGATGCTTGACGGAAGCAGTAACGACTATCACTCGAAGCATCGCCTATTAACCATCAATGGCCGGCCAATATGGGTACTGGACCGGGGACGAGTCGTCGAAAGGGACAAAAACGGCCAGGCTGTCAGGGTGATTGGCAGTGTCACAGATGTCACCTACCAGATCGAATATCAACACCAACTGGAGCACATCGCCCACTACGACACCCTGACCGGTTTGCCTAACCGCGTCCTGCTGGCTGATCGCCTGCACCAGGCCATTTCGCAAGTTCATCGGCGCGGCGACAAGTTGGCCGTCGCTTATCTCGACCTGGATGGCTTCAAGGCGATCAACGACCAATATGGGCACGATGTGGGCGACCACCTGCTGACCACGCTGGCCGGACATATGAAGCGTGCCTTGCGCGAGGGCGATACGCTGGCGCGTCTGGGCGGTGACGAATTCGTCGCGGTCATTATCGACCTGCCGGATGTCGAATCCTGTGTACCGTTGCTTTCGCGCCTGCTCTCGGCCGCGGCGGAAGTGGTCTACGAAGAAGGCAACGCACTGCGTGTTTCCGCCAGTCTGGGAGTGACCTTTTACCCGCAGGCAGAGGCGATCGACGCCGACCAGATGTTGCGCCAGGCGGATCAGGCGATGTATCAGGCCAAGCTGGCCGGCAAAAATCGCTATCACATCTTCGATACTGTGCAGGATCGCAGCGAGCGCGGTCATCATGAAAGCCTGGAGCGAATCAAACAGGCGCTGGATAAACGGGAGTTCGTTCTCTACTACCAGCCCAAGGTGAACATGCGCACGGGGGTCGTCATCGGCGCCGAGGCATTGATCCGCTGGCAGCACCCAGAGCGGGGTCTGCTGCCTCCTGCAGCCTTCCTGCCGCTGATTGCCGAACATCCGTTGGCAATTGAAATGGGTGAATGGGTGCTGGATACGGCGATGACGCAGATCGAGGCTTGGAAGGCTGTCGGCCTGCCGCTGCCGGCCAGCGTCAATATCGATGCGATGCAGCTTGAGCAAGTCGATTTTGTCGATCGCTTGCGGCAGCAACTTGCTGCTCACCCCGAGGTTGCGGCCGGTGACCTGGAACTGGAAGTGCTGGAAACCAGCGCGCTCGAAGACATTGCTCACGTTTCCAGCGTGATCCTGGCTTGCCGCGAGATGGGGGTTGGTTTCGCACTGGATGACTTCGGAACCGGTTATTCGTCGCTGACCTATCTGAAACGTCTGCCAGCCGGCATGTTGAAAATTGACCAGAGCTTTGTTCGCGGCATGCTGGACGATCCTGACGATCTGGCGATTCTCGACGGTGTCCTCGGCCTGGCCAGTGCTTTCCGCCGCCAAGCGATTGCGGAAGGCGTGGAAACCCTGGCGCATGGCGAGATTCTGCTGCAACTTGGTTGTGAACTCGCGCAGGGCTATGCCATCGCCCACCCCATGCCGGCCGCCGCGATGCCGGACTGGCTAGCGTCATGGCGTCCGGATGCAGCCTGGCTTGGCCGCGCACCGATCCGCCGGGAAGACCTGCCAATTCTGTTTGCCTGGGTGGAACATCAAGCCTGGATCGTGCAGATGTTGAGCTACTTGCTCGGGGATCGCAGCGAACCCCCCCAGCTGGATCATCAGCAGTGCCGTTTTGGGCAATGGTTGAGCCACGCCGGCGGGCAGCATGCCGATCATCAAGCGGCCGTCGCCGCTATCGAACCTTTGCATATCGAAATCCATGCCTTGGCGACGGCGTTGATCAGCTTCAAACAACTTGGCCAGACGGATGCGCTGCTGGCGCGAATGGAAGAGTTCTACCGCTTGCGCGACCGTTTTCAGGCGCAACTATTGGAGATGCCGCGTTGATAACCCCCGTTGATAACCCCCTGAAGCCGTCGAGCAGGGTGCGCCATGCGCACCGTTTAACCTAAATCCCGCAGTTGACTGAGTTGTAGGAGCGTCCGCTTGCGGCGAGAATATTGTGGGATCGGCCCGCAAGCGGTGCCTCCTGCAGCTTTGCTACCTCACCCGATGGGTGCATGGAAAAACCGGCCACTCGCCAGTATTCACGCGGCTTACCAGAGATGAATCAATGGTCAACCGAGGTTTCCAGGTTTAACGCTTAAAAGTGCGCATGGCGCTCCCTACCGGGTTGATTCTGCCGGGTTGTTTCGTCGGGGCGTGTTACTTGTCTGCCGCTGCCGCCACCGCCGGCGGGATGCGTTCGATCAAACGATGATCGAATGGTTTCGGGATGATGTAGTCGCGGCCGAATTCCAGCTTGTCCAGCTTGTAGGCTTCGAGCACTTCCTGCGGCACTGGTTCGCGCGCCAGGGCGGCGAGGGCTTTCGCGGCGGCGATCATCATTGGTTGGGTGATGGCCTTGGCGCGGGCGTCGAAGGTGCCTTTGAAGATGTACGGGAAGCCGAGGACGTTGTTGACCTGATTCGGATAGTCGGAACGGCCGGTGGCCATCAGCGCGTCGTCGCGGGCGGCGTGGACGTCGGCGGGTGAGATTTCCGGGTCCGGGTTGGCCATCGCGAACAGGATGGGTTTCGCTGCCATGCTTTTGACCATGTCCTGGCTGACCAGGTTGGGGCCGGAGACGCCGATGAATACGTCGGCATCTTTCATGGCGTCGGCCAGGTTGCGCTGGTTGGTGACCTTGGCGAATTCCTGTTTGTGGGAATTAAGGTCGGTACGGCCGCTGTGGATGACGCCTTTGCTGTCGACCAGCGTCATGTTCGCCTTGTTGCCTCCCATGGCGATCAACAGGCGCATGCAGGACAGGCCGGCGGCGCCGGCACCGAGACAGACCAGCTTGATGTCGTCGAGCTTCTTGCCCTGTACTTCCAGCGCGTTGATCAGTCCGGCGCACATCACCACGGCGGTGCCGTGTTGATCGTCGTGGAACACCGGAATGTCGAGCCGGGCTTTCAGAGCTTCTTCAATTTCGAAGCAATGCGGCGCGGCGATGTCTTCCAGGTTGATGCCGCCGAAGGTCGGGGAGATGTTGACCACAGTTTCAATGAAGCTGGCGACACTAGGGGCGTTGACTTCGATATCGAACACGTCGATGCCGGCGAAGCGTTTGAACAAAATGCCCTTGCCTTCCATCACCGGCTTGCTGGCCAGCGGGCCGAGGTTGCCGAGGCCGAGGATGGCGGTGCCATCGGTGATCACGGCGACCAGGTTGCCCTTGTTGGTATAGCGATAGGCGTTGGCCGGGTCTTTGGCGATCTGGCGCACCGGTTCGGCAACACCGGGGGTGTAGGCCAGGGACAGTTCGTATTGGGTGGCGCAGGGTTTCGATGACTCGACGGAGATTTTTCCGGGGCGGGGAAACTCGTGATAGTCCAGGGCTTGCTGGTTCAGGTCGTTCATGGCGCTCATTTCCTTTTCTCGGTTGAAGTCGTGCGCGCATCATATATTGCTGCAATGCGGAATAACAGTTGATGCGGCTGCCGATTCCGGGTCTCCCGGTTGAGCCGCTTTGGTTAGAATTCAGTTTTCCAACACATTAATAAATACGCCATGCACAGCCTCTTCGATACGCAAATGAACTTCGTTGCCGGTCATGGAAAGACCGGCACCTACTTTTCTCTGCCGCAACTGGAGGCCGCCGGCATTGGCCCGGTTTCCAAGCTGCCGGTATCCATCCGCATCGTGCTGGAGTCGGTACTGCGCAATTTCGATGGCATCAAGATCACCGAGCAGCACGTCCGCGAGCTGGCCAACTGGCAACCGAATGCGACGCGCACCGAGGAAATCCCGTTCGTCGTGGCGCGCATCCTGTTGCAGGACTTCACCGGTGTGCCGTTGCTCGCCGATCTGGCCGCGATGCGTTCCGCCGCCGAACGTGCCGGCAAGGATGCGAGCAAGGTCGAGCCACTGGCACCGGTCGAAATGGTGGTCGATCACTCGGTGCAGGTCGACGTGTTCGGCAAGCCGGAGGCGCTGGCCGAGAACATGAAGATCGAATTCGAACGCAACATCGAGCGCTATCAGTTTCTGAAGTGGGGCATGCAGGCGTTCGAGACTTTTAAAGTGGTGCCGCCCGGCGTCGGCATCGTGCATCAGGTCAACATGGAATACCTGGCGCGCGGCGTCATGGAAAAGGACGGCGTGTTTTACCCGGATACCCTGGTCGGCACCGATTCGCACACCACGATGATCAACGGCTTGGGCGTCGTCGCCTGGGGCGTCGGCGGTATCGAGGCGGAAGCCGGCATGCTCGGTCAGCCGGTGTATTTTCTGACCCCGGACGTGGTCGGCGTCAACCTGACCGGCCGTGCCGCGCCGGGCGTGACCGCGACCGACATCGTGCTGACCATCACCGAAATGCTGCGTCGCGCCAAAGTGGTCGGCAAGTTTGTCGAATTCTTCGGCGAAGGCGCGGTGGCGTTGCCGGTGTACGACCGTGCCACCATCGCCAACATGGCGCCGGAATACGGCGCGACGATGGGCTTTTTCCCGGTCGACGAAGCGACTTGCCAGTACTACCTGGCGACCGGCCGCGATGCGGAAAAAGTCGATGCGATGCGCGCCTATTACAAAGCACAGAATCTGTTCGGCATTCCGGCGGAGGGCAGCATCGAATACAGCCAGACGCTGGAACTCGACCTGTCAACGGTGAAGCCTTCCGTCGCCGGCCCGAAGCGCCCGCAAGACCGGATCAACCTGTATGCGCTGAAGGAGTCTTTCGAGACGCTGTTTGAACTGCCGAAGGATCAGGGCGGTTACGGCAAGCCGGAGAGCGAACTTCCGGTCAAATACACGCTGGCCGATGGCAAGACACAGCTCGGCCACGGCGACGTGGTGATTGCCGCGATCACTTCCTGCACCAACACCTCCAACCCTGGCGTCATGCTGGCCGCCGGCCTGCTGGCGAAGAAGGCGGTGGAGAAGGGCATGTACATGCCGTCGCACGTGAAGACTTCGATGGGCCCCGGTTCGCGCGCGGTGACCGAATATCTGAAAGGCGCCGGCCTGCTCGAGCCGCTGGAAACATTGGGCTTCGGCGTGGTCGGTTATGGCTGCACCACCTGTATCGGCAACTCCGGCCCGCTGCCGGAACAGATCGAAAAGGCCATCCTCGAGCATGATCTGGTGGCGTGCTCGGTGTTGTCCGGCAACCGCAATTTCGAGGCGCGCGTTCACCAGAACGTGAAAGCCAACTTCCTGATGAGCCCGCCGCTGGTGGTCGCCTTTGCGCTCGCCGGTCGGGTCGATATCGACATGGCCAGCCAGCCGATCGGCGAAGGCCGCGACGGTCCGGTGTATCTGAAGGACATCTGGCCCTCGGCCGAGGAAGTCGCCGCAGTGTTGCAGCACGCCGCCGATCCCGCCGCCTATGCCATCTACAAGGATGTCGGCGCCGACAATCCGCTGTGGGATGCGGTGCCGGCGCCGGCCGGACAGGTGTATGCCTGGGACAGCGCTTCCACCTACATCCAGGAACCGCCGTTCTTCCAAGGCGGGGAAAAGCCCAACCCGGTGATTCGCGACGCGCGCGCACTGGCCATCTTCGGCGACTCGGTGACTACCGACCACATCAGCCCGGCCGGCAACATCAAGGCCGCAGCACCCGCCGGCAAGTATCTGGTCGAGCATGGCGTGGCACAGAAGGACTTCAACAGCTACGGCGCGCGGCGCGGCAACCATGAGGTGATGATGCGTGGCACCTTCGCCAACGTGCGCATCAAGAACCTGATGATTCCCGGCTCTGAAGGCGGCGTGACGCTGCACTTTGGCGAGCAGATGCCGATCTACGACGCCGCCATGGCCTACCAGTCCGTCGGTATCCCGCTGATCATCATCGCCGGCGAGGAATACGGCACCGGTTCCAGCCGTGACTGGGCGGCGAAGGGCACGCAGTTGCTGGGCGTGAAGGCGGTGGTGGCAAAGAGTTTTGAGCGCATCCACCGCGCCAACCTGGCCGGTATGGGCGTACTGCCGATCCAGTTCAAGGATGACCAGGGCGCGGCCGACTTCAAGTTGGACGGCAGCGAAAGCTTCGATATCTTCGGCCTGGAAAACGGCATCACGCCGCAACAGGATGTCACGCTGGTGATCAAGCGCGTTGACGGTTCCAGCCAGAACGTGTCGGTCAAACTGCGTCTGGATACGCCGATCGAGATCGAGTACTTCCAGGCCGGCGGCATCCTGCCGTTCGTGCTGGCGCAGTTGCTGAACTGAGCTGGTTAACGAAGAAAATTGGCCCGCTGCCGCATATCGGGCCGAAGAAACTCCGTAAGGTGCGCCATGCGCACCGTGCAAATCGAACCGGTGCGCATGGCGCACCCTACGGAATCTGTTCTGAGCCGGCTTTTTGATTCCCCTTACGCTGTCACCGCCCACCTTTGCCATGAGTCCCACATGACTTCCACCCTGCAAGCAGCTATTCAACGTCAACGCGGCATTCTTGAAGGATGGCTCGCTTCCTCGCTTTCGATCCTCGCCGAGGGCTGCCGCGATTGCTGGCCGGCGCGCGAGAAATTGGAAGCGCGCCTGGTCAGCGGTCTGGAAGAGTTGCCGTACTGCAAGTATCTCTATGTGCTCGACACCAAGGCACGGCAATTGACGGCCAACATTTCGCGCGCCGGCTTGCTGCCAGAGCACTTTGCGCGTGATCGCAGTGACCGACCTTATTTGGCGCAAGCCCTGGCCGGGCAGGTGTTTTCGCTCTCCGAGGCGTATATCAGCCGCAACGCCAAGCGCCCAACGCTGACCGCGTTGCAGCGGATAGAAAATGAAAGCGGCGAGCTGATCGGCTATCTCGGCGCCGACTTCGACTTGCGCGAACTGCCGGCGACCCAGGCGCTTTACCAGCAACCGGAACAATGGGTGCAGATGAAGGGCGATCCGGCGATTCGCGCCGGCCTGTTCCATCAGCAGCGCGCCAACAGCCTGCTCGACGAGAAGGTCGAAGCGGTGCTGGCGTTGATCAATGAACTGATCACCGTGCATGGCGTGTTCAACGCCAAGGTGCATTTTTCCAGTTCGCGCGCGACCTTCTGGGTGATCGACGATCCGTTTCGCTTTCGCTTGCACAACATCGCCGACCTGGCCGACCCCAACCTGTGTCTGGCTTATCCGCGCCACCCATATCCGGCGGATGCCTCGATTCCCGCTGAACGGGTACGCGAAGTGCTGAACTGCTTCCGCGAACTGCGTTTCATGGATGAAATGCTCTATCTGCGCTCAGGCTCGCTGAACATCTTCAACGGCATGGTCAGCCTGACTTTTTCCTGCGATGGCTCGCACTACATGCCGTGGGACGAGTTTCTCGAAAAAAATATCGGTTTCTGGATCGGATCGTCGGGCGGCTGACCAAGAATCGGACTGTACAAGGGCGCATTACGAGCCCTTTTTCGTTAATCCTGGAAACCCCATTTGACCGCAGATTCATCTTCGGGGAAGCCAAGTGGATACTGGCGAGTGGCGGATTTCTTCATTCGCCCATCGGGTGAGGCAGCAAAGCCGTAGGAGGCACCGCTTGCGGGCCGATCCCACAACGTTCGCGCCGCAAGCGAACGCTCCTACGACGCAGACAACTGCCGGATTTGGGTTAATAACAAGACGTTTCGTTACCGTGAAAGCTAATCCCCCAATGCCGACACTCCCCCCACCCGCCCCAAGGCAAGTAAGCCAATCAAACAAGCCTGTGGATCAAGCGGCGGAAGGATTCACGGTGTAGCCGTGGCGTTCCAATGCCTTGATCCAGCGAGGCGCATTCTTTTTCACATTCGCCGCTGCGTAATCAAACCCCGAGTCGTGATACGTCTGGCGGCGGGT